>JAJCXS010000046.1 GCA_029263335.1 Acidobacteriota bacterium
AACGAGTCTGCTGCTGAGCTCCTCTTCCCCGGGGAAGATCCTGTCGGGCAACGGTTCGTGATCATGCGAGGCCTTGATCCAGTCGAGGTCGTCGGTGTCGTGAAGGATCACAAGGTTCACAGCGTGGCCGATACCGCGGTGCCACAGGTGTACTTGTCGGCCGATCACTGGGCCGGTATCGGCCTCGCCACCGGTACGCATCTGGTGGCGCGGGCCAATGGCTCGACTACGGACGCTCTGCGGGTGCTGCGCGAAGAGCTGCGCGCTTTCGATTCGACATTGCCCACATACGACGCTCGGGCGCTCGACAGACAGCTCGGTCGAGTCCTCATGCCGCAACGTTTCGGGGCCTGGCTGCTGGGATTGCTCGCCGCGGTGAACCTTCTGGTCTCCTCGGTGGGTATCTACGCCGTCGTGGCCTTTGGGGTGCGGCGCCGGACGACGGAAATAGGACTCCGCATCGCGCTTGGCGCGGGACCGGGGCGCGTGCTGGCCGAAGCCATGCACGGCATGGCACGGGCCATGGCCCTCGGCGTTGTTGTGGGAGTTGGCCTGGCTGCTGGACTTGTCCGTTTCGTGGCCGGGTACCTGTACGGTGTGCCGCCGCTCGATCCGGGCGCGTTTGCGGGCGGTGTTCTGCTCCTGGTAGCCGTTGGCCTGGGTGCTGCCTTACGCCCGGCTCTGAGAGCCCAGCGCATCGACCCTATTCGGGCCATCGCCGACGGCTGATACGCCGTGGCGAACTTGCTCACGCTGCTGATGGCAAACGAGTCTGAGGACGGTCAGTTTCGCGTGAGTCGCCTTAGTCCTGAGCCGTCGATGCTAATTGCGTAGATCTCGAAGTTCCCGTCTCGATCCGAGTGAAAGACAATCTCGCTCCCATGCTGAAGTAGACGATGCGTTGGCCGTCGGCGCTGCAGGACGGATTGAAAGCGCGCCATGCCACGTCGGTGATCCGTTGTACCCGAGTGCCATCGCGACTCACCGCGTAGATGTTGGACCCTGTGTCGGAGGGGAGGACGGGGCCGGCCCACCTCTAGACATTCTACAGAGATGCGCGCGGGCAGGACACATGGGGCTTCCGCGGCTCGCTGGCTTTCGTGCCTCGGGCGGCTGCCCGGGTGTGCGATCTCGGCCTCCTAGACGCTCGACAGGTGGCGTGCGAGCATCCTCGCGGAGTCTCGCGTTGCCGACCACCTCGATCCTTGCTGAACAGGACTGTCGATGATTTCTTTCCGCGGCTTGCTTGGATGCGCCTGTCTACTCGTTGCCCTGCCCGCTTTCGCGCAGTCGTTTTCGGCGGACCCCGATCTCTCGGAATGTGACAACTGCGCCTTCTTCCCGGACGAGTTTCTCCGCGTCGATCCGGCAGACTTGCTCGACCTGGCGTCGCTGCTCCCGGAACGTCGCCTCGACTTCCTGATCGGCGAATGGGAGCTGCTGTTCCCCTTCGAGGATCCCGACCAGGGGATTCACTACACGGCGGACATGCCCATTGGCTTCGAGATCTTCGACTGGTTCGTGCCAAACAAGATCCTGCAGGCGTACCAGGAGTGGCCGTTTACCAGCGGTGGCGGTATGCCGTTTCGCGCCAAGTCCGACTTCCGCTACATGGAGGATGACGGCCGCTGGCAGATGACCTGGCTGACCAGCGGCTCGACCGCGATCTACACGGGTGGTCTCGAGCCGGGCGGAGCCATCGCGCTGTACGAGTACCACTGGAGCGGCGACGCGGACAATCAGCAACTCACGCGCGGCATGCTGTATGTGTTCCGCAACATCACGCGCGACAGCTTCTTGGCGGAGATGTACATGTCCACGGATGGCGGCGAGACCTACGACCAGATCGACTGGCGCGTACGCTACCGCCGCCGTCGCTAGGATTGCGCCCGGACGTTGAGTTGCATCGTTGCGTGCATTCGTGCTACTTATATCTGTGTGCTACATAAGTAGTGAAAGTGCATATCCAATGTTGGGAGGCGCGTGAACGATGCCGGCTGCGAAACTGACGACAACGACGGTCACAGTGCTCGGGGTCGTGGCCAAGGGCCACAGGCATGGCTTCGACATCATGGACGCTACGGGTCTTCCCAGCGGCACCGTGTATCCGATTTTGGGGCGCCTCGAGGACCGTGGCTATCTGCGTTCTAGCTGGGAAGACCAGGCAGTTGCCCAGGGTCGCCGCCGGCCGCCGCGGCGCTACTACGAGATCACTCCCACCGGCAAGGTGGCGCTCGGCGAGGCGCTTCGAGGTCTGCAGGAGCTGCAGGAACTCGCGGGCCCCGATGCAGCTGCCAAGCCGGCACGGTCGAGGTAACGACCCATGCCGAGTCCGGGATACAGGCTTTGCGTCTTCCTCGTCTCGCTGGCGGCCTTCATTGTTCCCGGCTGGCGCCGCGACAGCTGGCGTCGCGAGTGGCAGGCCGAACTTTGGCACGGATTCGCCGATGCCAACACACGCTTTGGCTCGCACAGCCAGGCAGAACTCATGCGCCGCTCCCTCGGGTCCATCCGCCACGCCGTGTGGCTCAGAGCAAGAGACTGGAGGTTTGACGTGCTAGCACAAGATCTTCGCTACGCTGTCCGCACGCTACGAAAGACGCCTGCGTTCACGATTCTCGCCATCGCGACCATCGCGCTCGGTATTGGCGCGAACACCGCCGTTTTTACCCTCGTCAACGGGCTGTTGCTGCAGCCGTATCCGTATCGTGAACCCGAGCGGCTGGTGCGCGTTCGCGCCGTCGACCTCGAGAGCGGGCGACGCGGCAACATGTCCTATCCCGACGTCGAGGATCTTGCCGCTGGCGCACGCATGCTCGAAAACATCGCCCTTGCTGACCGGGAGCCTTACAACCTCGGCGGCGGCGGTGAAACCGTGTACGTGCAGGGCGGGCAGGTCTCGGCCTCACTGTTTGACGTTCTGGGTACGCAGCCGCTGCTCGGGCGGACGTTTCTGGCCGGAGAAGATGGCCCCGACGCGCCACGACTCGTGGTTCTGGGGGAGCGCCTGTGGCGGAGCCAGTTCGCCTCGGACGACGATGTCATAGGCCGGGAGGTAACGATTGACGCCGAACCCTACCGGGTCATCGGTGTCGTCCCGGCGGGGGGTGGTTATCCAGGCGAGGCGCGTCTTTGGGTGACGGTTCGTTTCGACCCGGCGGCCCAGCGACGCGGGAGCCGCTGGGCTAACGTCATCGCGCGAGTCAACTCGGACGCGACCATCGCACAAGCTGTGGCGGAGGTAGAAAGCGTCGCTTCCGCGCTCGCGCAGGAGCATCCGGACACCAACTCGGGGATGGGGATGCGCCTGGTGGGCCTGCGTGAAGAGCGCACCAGCGACACACGGGTCGCCTCGCTGCTGCTGCTGGGCGTGGTCGGTGCGCTGCTGATCGTTGTGTGCGCCAACCTGGCCGGTCTCATGCTCATGCGCGGGGCCCGTCGTGAAAGGGAGTTGGGCGTGCGCGCTGCTCTCGGAGCTACGCGCTTGCGACTCGTGCGTCAGTTGTTTGTCGAGAGTGCTCTGCTGGGAGTTGTCGGCACAGCACTCGGTTTTGCGTTCGCCGTATGGGCGGTCGCGTTGGCGGTGGCACGATCTCCCGTGGCCGTGCCCGATTGGGTGAATCTGCAGGTCGACGGGCGGGTCGCGGGGTTCACCGTCGGCGCGGCGTTGCTGGCCACGATTCTCTCGGGTCTGGTACCCGCGTTGCGTATCGCACGAAGTGACCCGAACCAGGCGATGAAGGAGTCGGCGGCACAGGGCAACGGCGGGCCGAGCCGTCAGCGCGGCAGGGCGTTGTTGATCGTCGGCCAGATCGCGGTGTCGATCATCCTGCTGGTGGCAGCCGGATTGATGATCCGGAGTTTCAGGGGCCTGTCGTCGATCGAGACCGGCTACGACACCACGAACACGTTCATGATGACCACCGCATACGCCGACGCGAACTACGCCGCGGGCGAACAGCGCCTGGACTTCTACCGCGACGCGCGCGAACGGTTGCTGGCGCTCCCCGGAGTCGAGGCTGTCGGAGGAATTGCGCAGCCGCCGTTGCGCGGCGGCTGGAGTCTGACCGAGTTTGAGGTGGACGGCTTGGAGCTAGCGCCCGACGACCCCCTTCCGATGGCCTTTCTGCACGTGGTGACGGCGGGCTATGTCGATGCCGCCGGTGTTTCCGTCGTTCGTGGACGCGCGCTGGTCGAGGGTGATGGCGCTGAAGAGGCGGCGGAAGCGGCGGTGGTGAATCGGATGTTCGCGGACGAGTACTGGCCTGGCGAGGATCCGCTTGGCAAGCGATTCAAGTTCACGTTCATGGAGGCGGACGAGTGGATCAGCGTGGTCGGAGTCGTGGAGAACACCAAACAGCGCGCCCTGGTCGACGAGCCGACAGCGGAGATCTACTACCCGTACGAACGCTGGGCGAGTTTCTACAGCCGCATGACCTGGGTGGTACGCACGGCGGCTGCCCCGGGGCCGACGATAGCGGTCGCGCAGGCAGAGGTACGCGCGCTGGATAACGACCAGGCGCTATACGACGTGATGACGCTACGCGACGCGGTCAACGAGTCGTTGATGGGCGAGCGACTCACGGCTTTCCTGCTGGTGGCGTTCGGTGCGGTCGCTCTGCTGCTGACGAGTATCGGGCTGTATGGTTTCGTGGCCTACAGCACTGCCCAGCGCACCCACGAAATCGGCATCCGAATGGCTGTGGGCGCCGACGCTGCGAAAGTGCTTCGTACGGTGCTGACGAGCGCTGTCACTCTCGCCGCCATCGGTGGTGCGATCGGATTGGCCGGTGCCTTCGCGATGTCGCGGGCGATGACCGGACTCTTGTTCGAGGTGAGCCCGTCCGATCCGGCCGTCTACGTGGCGGTTGCCGTGTTGATGGCGGCAGTGGCCGTGGTTGCCGGTTTCGTCCCGGCGCTGCGCGCGACCCGCGTGGACCCGTTGACCGCACTTCGGGACGAGTAATGCCGCCGTCTGCTGATCGCCATCGCGGACAGCACCACCGGCTGCCACCGGGGCGCTTAGCGGCTATTGGGCAGGGGTGAACGGCTGCGCGGGGTAGAAGTTGATTTCGCCGCTGGCTCGCACCTCCTCCACGTATGGCATTATCGGCCCCCTCTTCAGGACGTCGATGATGACGTGGAGCCTGAGCCCGGCGAGGAAGGCGGGCACCTCTAGCGAACCGCTGCCGTTCTTCGGTACCTTGATCTTCCGGTTGAGATGCGTGATGCCGTCGGCGCCGATGATGCGCACCCGGACGCGGGTCTTCTTGCGGCCGGCATTGGCTATGCCGACCAGCACCTCATCGCCCGACTCGAACGTGATCCCCGGGATGCCGGCGCGCTCCGCGAACGCGGTCTCCGACGTATACGTCGGAATGTGGGCGCCGGTCCCCACAAATGGGAGGTCCACGCTCCCGACGAACAGAATGGCCCCGTTGGTCGAGACGGGCGGAGCGAATTCGATCTTCAGACCCGTCACATCCACGGTCTTCAGCTCGTCGGTGATCGAGTCGATAGTGGTGGAGGTGCCCTCCGCAACGTGAACGATCGCCTTGCCCACCCGTTTGCCTCGACGGCTGTATCCAGTGAGCCGGCCCCTCGCATTGCCCGGTCCGACGTTCTTGAAGGTGACCGATGTCCTGCTCGATCCATCCGGGGCAGCGTGAATGAGTGGTATGTACTGTGTGTGGCCGAGCTGGTCGGCGAGGCGGACGCCGGGAGCCACGATCCTGTCGCCAGTGCCCGGGAAGTTGATCACGGTAAAGCCACCGGGTCGCTGATACTTGTCATCCGGCACGGAACTCTGCAGGACCTGCTGGCAAGCCAGGGTCAGGTCCACGTTTGCCAGGCTGGGATCGGCGTCCAGGAACGGGTCCATGAGCAGGTTGCCGAACGCCTGCATATCCCAGTGGCTCACAGACGCCGAGTCGTTGGCGGCGTCGTTGCAGAAGCTATCGACCCCCAGCGGACCGTTCGTGGGGTTGATGAACAGCGCCTCGCTGGTGATGGTCCGATCCTCATTGGCCAGGACGTGCATCAGGAAGTCCGAGCCCCGAGTGGTGCTCGCCGGCAGGCCGACCGGCGTTTTCGTCCCATTGGGTCCGAACTGAACCACCGAGGCGACGATCGGTGTGCCGGCGCGCACCACGCACGATCCGGTGAACCCATTTGGCAACGACAAGTCGGCGTGGGTCGCTCCATCGACACCGAAATCGAGGCCGCGGATCGTCTTTCGTACGCTGCCGTTCGGGTTGTACACCGTGAGCGTGGCCGACCCGGCCAGGCCGAGCGAGGCAATACTGAACACGTCGCGATTCTGGCACGGCAGGTCGATGATGATCTCTCCCTCGATGCCCTGGCCGGATGCCGGAGTGGGGGAGGGTGGCGCCAGGACGAGCGCCAGCGCAGCCAGCACCGGCAGACAACGAAGCGAACGGTTCATGCGAGTTGCTCGGGCCATCAGAGAAGGGGCGTAAAGAGGGGAACGGACGCAGAGCATGCCGGTTGACGACATCGTCCGTCAAGGAAGCGCCAAGGCCGGGGCTGCTGCACTGGCAGCCTCAGTTTCCTTAGCTGCGCTCACGCAGGTCGCGTAGCAGGGTTTCGCCAAGCTCATGGCCCGGGTTGTGCTCGAGCCACTGTTCGGCCAGTTCGATGCCGCGGTCGGCCTGGCCGGACTGCATGTAGGCCCAGCCGAGACTCTCGTGCGACACGAACGCGTCCGGGTGCTCCGCCATGTTCAGCTCGAACACGGCCACACCGGCTTCGCGGTTGCTGCTGCGGAACAGGCCCCAGCCGAGCGCGTCGAGCATCGACGGGCTAAACGCGTCCGAGGGGTGCTCGCCCTTGAGCCGTTCGTAGCGTGCCCGCATTGCCTCGACACCGCCCCCCGACAGCGCTTCCACCATGCGCGTGCGAATCAATCCGCCGTGGGCGCGGGGCTCGTCGTAGTACTCGATGTTGAGTTCGTGCACGGCCGCTGCGGACAGGTAGTCGCCGCGCGACGTCAGCTCGTTGGCGATGCCGGTCAGGGTGCCGATCCGAAAGTCGTAGGCGTCGGCGGCGAAGTAACGACTGCGCGCCTGGCGGTAGGTTTCGGCGAGTCGTTCGACCCCGCCCGCCTCGAACTCCGACAGCAGCAGCTGAGGCAGCGGTTGCGGGTTCACGCGACCAGCGTGGCAGGTGTAGCAGGTCACGTTCTGATGGGTTTCCGCGTCGCCTGCGGCCACGGGCAGGAACCGCTCATTGATCTCCTTCACCATCGCGAACATGGCTCGCGCCTTGCCCTTGTTCTCCTTGGTGTCGGAGGCGAAGTCCCAGGTGTCACGCGGCTCGTCCATCGAACCAACGTGGCAGTGCAGGCAGCCCCGACCGCCGCGCCGCGGCAGACCGAGCCCGCGCAGGGCGCCGAGCATCTCGTCGATCAAGCCCTCGTTCTCGAGAACGTGGAGGTTCTCCGCCTCCTGCTCTTGCTGTGCCAGGGCAACGGGCAGGCCGAGAGCAAGAATCGAAAGAGCGACCATCGCGACGCGTAGCAACTTCATCTTGGGCGACCAGTTTGAGTAGGGAACACGAGATCTATCTCTACATTATAGATATATGTCTTGGCGGCACACGTCCCTGCTGCGGCCCATATCGCGCCCAGGTCAGCTTCAGACGCTGAGGACGAAACTGGCGTCGAGCAGGAAGTGGGTGATGATGGCGGCGCGGAGGTTGCCGCGCCAGAGGGCGAGCCCGGCAAGGGACAGGCCCGCACCGGCTCGGAACACGAGCATGATGGGCGCCTGAGCGAGGCCGTGGATCATCGTGAACGACACGGTCGAGACGATCACCGCGAGCAGCACCGGCAGCCCGCGCCGACGCAATTCCTTGAGAGCGTAGCCGCGGAAGAACGTCTCCTCGCAGACCCCTGCCGTCAGCGCTACCACCAGCATCCAGAGCTTCTCGACCATCGTGCGGGGTATCACCCAGGGTCCGTTCACGATCCGATCCATGGTGCTGTCGCCGACGAACACTACGAAGCCGGCCAGGAAGATCATGGTGGCGGCGAAGAAGACTCTGTCGGCACGAGTCGGGATGGGGATCCCCAGATCAGCCAGCGTCTCCCCACTGGCTCGCTGGGTTCGCCAGACGAGCGCGAAGAGCGACCATTGCAGCGCCACCACGGCTGCCATGAACCCGAGCCACCCCCGACCACCGGCTGCCTGTAGGGCCCCGATCAGTTGCCCGCCGAACAGGCTGACGACCAGTGGGAACCCGACCAGAACCGCGATCAGTGTGAGCGAGCGGATTCCCGAGCCGTCGCCAGCGTGCGTTGCGCGCAAAGAGTCAGACATCGCTGTGCTCCAAACAAGGAAGGGGGAGAGTTGGCTTGTGAGACGTCACGCAGCGGGTTGCGGTTGCACGAATCCGCGCGACCCGACAGCGATCGGCCCGGTGCGCGGTGTGAGGCCCTCGGTCGCTCGTTGTCGGAGCTCGGGCGATTCGTCGAACACAAAGAGAAAGGCCGGGGCGCCTGAGCACCCCGGCCTTTCCGGATCCTACGCCGCTCGAGAGCGGCGTGCCGTGACGACTACATGCCGTCGCTGCCGATCACCACAGCCGGCAGGTCCTTGCCCGCGACCAGCGCGTTGAAGGCCGGCAGGTCGTTCTCGAGCACCGCATCGAGCTCGCCCATGAGGGCGGCCAGCTCGGGCTTGAGGTCCTCCAGGCGGGTGTAGGCTGCATCGGTGGGTCGATCATCGCCACCGCCGAAACCACCCAATACGTAGCCGTACAGAGTGACGACCTGGTTGTCGATCTGCGGCGGGAAGTTGATCGGGTCCTGACCCGACTTGCTCTTCACCTGCGTGATCAGCTCTTCGATGGCGGTGAGCTTGGCGTTCATCGCCTCGGCCGCCTCGGCGACGCCGTCGGCCTCAGCGCCCGCGCTCTTGAGCCGTGCGACCACCGCGGTCGACTGCTTCTTCACGTCGCGCAACTTGCCGAGCCCGCCATAGAGCTCGTTGATCATGTCGCCGATCTCGCCGAGCAGTTCGTACTGCTCCTGCGCGCCCTCGACGGTCTGTCCGACCTTCGGGTTGAGGCCGATTTCGAACGGCTGCTCCTGGTTCCAGCCGCCCGTCGAGAGGCGCACCGTGTAGGTGCCGGGCACGATGACACGGCCCGGGGCACCGCCCCACAGCGTGACATCGGACGGCACTTCCGGGCTCTCCTCACGCAGGGACCAGATGAACGTGTTCATCCCCTGCTTGACGGTGAGGTTACCGCCGCCACCGCCGAACAGCCGGGCGAAGAAGCCTCCACCGCCGCTGGGCGGGGGAGCGTCACCGACTTTGCCCTTGAACTCGCGCACGGTGTTGCCGGCGGGGTCCATGATCGTCAGCGTGACCTCGTCCTCGGGAGC
>JAJCXS010000047.1 GCA_029263335.1 Acidobacteriota bacterium
GTCGGTGAATCCTCGGCGCACCTTCGATCCTTGAAACAGAGCTGGCGCGCTGACGAACCCTCCCGTGTGCCACCCGGCCGCGCTCAGCTGGCCGGCCAAGGTGACAAAACGCTCGTCCAGTTTTTGGCCGTTCGTCTGTACCCGATGCTGGAGCGGATACAGCCCGGTGAACATCGACGAATGGGAAGGGGCGGTGGCCAGTACAAGGAGCCTGTCCCAGCGCGTCTCAATACGGGTATAGTTCGACGCCGTGGAACATGCCGAGCCCCAACGAGTCTCGATTGTATTGCAGGTCAACGGGGAGCAGGTGTGTGCTGAGGTGGAGCCGCGGCTGCTGCTGACGGATTTCCTGCGCCACGATGTCGGGCTGACCGGCACGAATGTCGGCTGTGAGCACGGCGTCTGCGGCGCCTGCACGGTGTTGCTCGACGGTGATCCGATCCGCGCTTGTCTGATGTTTGCCGTCCAGGCGGACGGGCATCACATTCAGACGGTCGAGTCGCTAGCGGGTGCCGACGGTGCGCTTCATCCTCTGCAGGTTGCGTTCAACGAGTGCCACGCGCTGCAGTGCGGCTTCTGCACCCCGGGCATTCTCATGAGCTTGGTCGGTGACATGAAGGATCTCGATCCACTCGACGAGGCGGCGGTCCGCGAGCGACTCTCGGGGAACCTGTGTCGATGCACCGGCTACCAGCACATCGTCGACGCGGTGATGCAGGTTGCCTCGGACAGCGAGGAGGTCGAGTGAACGACGCTCCTTTCTTTGGTCAACGGGTGCCGCGGAACGAGGACAAGGTGCTCCTCACGGGCAGCGCCCAGTTTATCGACGACGTGAGCTTGCCCGGCATGCTGCACGTCGCCTTCTGGCGCAGTGACTTCGCTCACGCGCGGATCCGTTCGGTGGATACAGAACGAGCTGTCGAGCACCCCGGGGTGGTCGCCGTGTACGTGGCGGATGACCTCGGAGAGCTATGGCGGCCAGGGCCGCTCCTCGTGGCTCCGCCGCCGATCGAGGGCATCGTGTTCCACGAACGTTGTCACGTGCCGTTGGCGAAGGACCGGATCTTGCACGCTGGCGAGCCCGTCGTCGCGATCGTCGCGACCAGTCGCTACATCGCCGAGGACGCGCTGGCGGAAGTCATCGTCGACATGGAACCGCTACCCGCGGTGGTCGATCTCGAGGGAGCGCTTGGCGACGACGCTCCGACGCTGCATGAGGGGCTCGATAGCAACCTCGCGGCTCACTGCGTGCAGAGCAAAGGGGACTACGAAGAGGCGCGGGCAGCAGCCGATCTGATTGTCAGACGTCGCTTCGATTACGACCGTGGGGCCTCAGCCGCCATCGAGAATCGCGGTGTTGTCGCCCGATGGGACGAGGCCGACGCCAAGCTGACGATTTGGGACACGACGCAAGCGCCCATACCCATTCGCAACGGCCTTGCCGGCATGTTCGGGTTGTCGGAGCGGCAGGTTGATGTCATCGCGCCGTTCATCGGCGGAGGTTTCGGCCCCAAGATCATGATGTTCTATCCGGAGGAGGTCGTCGTTCCCTGGATCGCGATGCAGCTCGGCCGGCCAGTCAAATGGATCGAGGACCGTACCGAGAACTTCTACGCGACTACGCAGGAACGGGGGCAGGTACACGAGGCCGAGATGGCGTTGTCGTCCGACGGCCACATCCTCGGTGTGCACGATGTCTTTCTGCACGATACGGGGGCCTACGATCCCTATGGGCTGACGGTTCCGATCAATGCTCAGTGCACGCTGTTGGGCTGCTATGACGTTCCGGCCTATCACTCCGAGTTCACGGTGGTCTTCACCAACCGGCCGATCGTTACCCCGGTGCGGGGCGCCGGGCGGCAGCACGGCGTCTTCGTGATGGAACGGTTGCTCGATACCGCCGCCCGCGAGTTGGGTATTGACCGCGTCGAGATCAGGCGCCGCAATTATCTGCAGAAGGCGGACTTCCCTCACGACCACGGCCTCGTGTACCAGGATTTTTCCTCGCTGACCTACGACTCCGGCAACTACGAGCCCGCGCTCGAACGAGCGACCGAGATGATCGGCTACGCGGCCTGGCGCGAAGGGGGCCGCGAGGCGTCGCGCGCAGCGGGTCGCCGCGTCGGAGTGGGGGTCGTCTCCTACGTCGAAGGTACCGGGATCGGCCCCTACGAGGGCGCACGGGTCTCGGTGGAACCCTCGGGCCAGGTCCAGGTGGCCACGGGGATCGGTACCCAGGGGCAGGGGCACTTCACGACGCTAGCCCAGATCGTCGCCGACCAGGTGGGCGCCGACGTCACCGACGTTCACGTAGTAACCGGCGACACGCGCGAGTTCCATTGGGGCACTGGCACGTTCGCTAGCCGCGGCGCGGTGGTGGCCGGCAACGCCTGTCACGCGGCGGCCTTGGCGGTGCGCGAGAAGATCCTGGATCTGGCAGCCCAGGAGCTCGACGCGGATCGCGAACAGCTGGAGGTTGGCAACGGCCAGGTGGCGGTGGCCGGCGAGCCGTCGCGGCAGCTCGCTCTGGGTGATCTCGCACGGCGCGCTAATCCCCTGCGCGGAGCGGTGGTCCCGGGAACCGAGCCCGGCCTCGAGGCGACCGCCTACTTCGGGCCGGCCCGCGGCGCGACGGCCAGCGGCGTTCATGCCATGCGCGTGGAGGTCGACGAAGAGACCTTCGACGTGCGGATTCTCGACTACGTCGTGGTGCACGACTGCGGCCGCGTCATCAATCCGCTCATTCTCGACGGCCAGATTCAGGGCGGGGTAGCGCAGGGCATCGGCAACGCGTTCTTCGAACAACTGGTGATGGACGATGCCGGTCAGTTGCAGAACGCGTCGTTCATGGACTACCTGCTGCCGACGGCCACCGACGTGCCGCGTGTTCGCATCGATCATGTCGTGACCGCCGCCGCAGACACTCCCCTCGGCGTGAAGGGCGCGGGCGAGGCAGGATGCATCCCGACGGCCGCACTCTTCGCTCAGGCTGTGGAGGACGCGCTGGGGATCGATGGACTGGAGATCCGCGAGATTCCGCTGTCGCCCAGTCGACTATTCGAGCTCGTGCGTGCCCATCGCGTCGGGGAGCAGGGATGAAACCGCCGGCGTTCAGCTACCACGCGCCCGAGACCTTGGAGGAAACGCTTGCCCTGGTGGCCGAGTACTCATGGGACGCGAAGTTGCTGGCGGGTGGGCAGAGCCTGGTTCCCGCCATGAACTTCCGGCTCGCGGCACCGGCAGTGCTGATCGACCTGAACCGGGTAGAGGAGCTGCGGGGTATCGAGCCTCTCGACGACGGCGGAATCGCCCTTGGGGCGATGACGAGACAGAGCGCGGTAGAACGTTCTGAGGCCGTGCGCGACCGCGCACCGCTGCTGTACGAGGCGATGCCCTGGATCGCTCATCCACAGGTTCGCAGTCGTGGAACGGTAGGGGGCAGCATCGCCCATGCGGATCCTGCTGCCGAGCTTCCCGCCGTGATGATGGCCCTCGGCGCCCGTTTCCGAGCGCGCGGACCGCAGGGCGATCGCACGATTCCTGCCGACGAGTTCTTCCTCGGCCTCCTGATGACGGTCCTGGCGCCAGACGAACTGCTCGTGGGTATCGATCTCCCGCCTCTGCGGGCGCGGAGCGGAGTGGCATTCACGGAGTTCGCCCGCCGCCATGGAGATTACGCGCTGGTCGGCGTGGCCGCCGTCGTCACATTGGATGACGAGGGGCGATGCACCGACGCGCGTGTGGCGCTGCTGTCGGTGGGGGA
>JAJCXS010000048.1 GCA_029263335.1 Acidobacteriota bacterium
GCTGGAGGACATCGCGGAGCGCCGCGGACCACACGCCAAACCACGCGCGGCGGGATCCCCGTGCCGCGGCCAGGTGGTGGCAGAACAGCGCGACCATATCGTCGCCGTGCTCGCGCACGAGTGGCCCTGGCAGCAGGCGCAGGACCTTTCGATAGGTGGCTGCCTGCCGCGGAAAGGGGGAAGCCAGCAGCTCGGCCGGACTCACTCCGTGGTCCTCTCTGCCGCGCGCAGCTCTTCGACGAAGCCTGCAAGACGGCTCGTCTGCGTCGACAGCGCTTCGCGGCCCGAGTCGGTGATCGCGAATGTCTTCCGCGCCCGACCTTTGTCGTCGAGTTCGGTGCCGGCGTTCGCGATCAGTCCCCGATCGGCCAGGTCGTGGAGTCGACGGTACAGGTTGGTCGGATAGACCTTGGGGCCGTCCGGGTCACGCCGTTGGATCTCGAGGGCGATTCCGTACCCGTGCAGGTCGGCGCTCGCCAGCACCATAAGGACTTGTGTTTCGAGCATCGACAGGGTGCCGGACTTGGCCACGGTCGTCGAGGGCATGGTTCACGCTCGCGTTGAGATTGATAGTATCAAGAAGATACTACTATCAGATCGCGCGGCGCAACCTCGGCACGAGCAGTCCTAGCTACTACGACGCGTGAACACCCCCGTCACTAGCGAAACGACAACGCCCACGATCATGAGCTGCACGCAGACAGCTACTGCAAACGCGGCCGGTTGGAGGAAGGAGTCGAGGCTCTGGGTGGCGGTCGCGATCTCGGCGGCGCTGCGGCCAGCCTCTTGCAGCTCGTGGAGTCGAGCCGCACGCACCTCGACTAGCAGAGAGTCACTGACGAAACGGTTGTACAGCCACACCTGCACGCAGTAGATGATCGAGCCGATCCCGACGGCCACACTGCCGGCCAGCGCGGCCGCGGGGAAGCCGAGTCGGCCCTTCTGCGTTCGCGTGGAGGTCTGCGCCAGCCAGGCTGCGACCGGCAGCATCAGGTAGAAGACCCACGACCAGCGCGAGGTGTGATGGAAACCGACGCCTCGAAAGAAGAGCCCATAGGCAATCTCAGCGGCGCCCAGATACAGTCCGATACGTAGGTAAGCGGGTAGTTTGTTCATCATGTCCGCCAACCTAGCCGCGGCTGCGCGACGGAAATAGGAAAATCGTCCAGCGCTGCATAGCGTGCCGGGGCGCGCGGCGATGGTGGCAGGCGACGGGCCGCTACCCGCGAGTAGCCCTGCGGTAGGCGAGTGGCGTGATGCCCATCTGGCGCCGAAACGCTGCGCCGAAGTGACTCTGGTCGTAGAAGCCACAGTCGAGCGCGATATCGAGAACCGACTGCTGCCGCTGTTGCTCGAGAGCTTCGGCGGCGCGTTCGATCCGCCGCTGGCGCATGTATTCGCCGATCGTCACTCCGAACGTCCGCCGGAATCCGGCGGCCAGCCGCGAGCGACTTACACTGGCTTCGCGCGCCAGATCGGCCAGCGTGTGGCGCTCGGCGAATTCGTCGTGGAGCCGGTCACGAACTTGCCCCAGCCAACGGGGCGTGCCCGACGCCGCCCGCACGAATTCGTTGGCGGCTGTCGCCAACAACTCGTGTGAGAGCGAGTTCAGGTCGACGGCGACGAGGTCGTCGTTGTTGCGCAGTGCCTGTCGGCAGCGCAGAGCGGCGATTCGAGTTCGCGGTGTATCGACTACCAGTCGGTCGACGAGGGAGACCTCCGCGTCCTCCGGATCCGGGCTCGGCCACATGATCAGACTGTGGGCGCCGGTCTCGTGAATCGTCTCCGAATGCTGCTCGGCGGGTGGCACGACCAGCAGGGTTCCGGAAGCACACGTGGTGGTTCTGCGCCGCCCTTCGTGCCAGTCGAAGGCGCCACCCAGCGACAGCACCGCGGCGGGACCCGTATGGCGATGCGACGGCACGCGGTGGCCTCCCGGATGAGCGAACTCCAGGAACGTGAAGCTCGGCGTATCTTCGCGGCGCTTCAACCCAACGCCCATCCGGGCGGGGACCGTTGTCTGCAAGGTCATTGGAAAACGGTGAGGCTAGTCAGGGGAGCGTTGCGGCCGGCGCACCAGTTCACCATCGCAGTTCGGGCACCGGTGGTCCATGACTTCCGTGCAACGGCCACAAAAGGTGCACTCGTAGCTACAGATAAAAGCCCCGCCGTCGCGTGTAAGACCCGCGGCGCATCGTTCGCAGCTCTCCTTCATTTCGAGTGCCATGGTCTTCCTCTTCAGTCCGTCGGTGCCAGGAAGGTGCCGTCTTCGAGATCCTGATAAGCCTGGCGCAGTTCGGCCCGCGTGTTCATGACGATCGGGCCATGCCATGCCACCGGCTCCTGCAGCGGCTGTCCGGAGGCCAGCAGGAAGCGGATGCCCTCTTCGCCTGCCTGCACCGTGACGTGGTCGCCGCGATCGAATAGCACCAGCGAGCGGTTGTCGGCGTCGGTACCGGTCGAGGTTCCGGTCTGGTGTCCATCCAGCGGTTCGGGGGCGCTGTTCGGATCGACCCACTCGGTCGGCGCTCGATAGGGCGACGAGGCGTCGAGGAACCGCCCCGCGCCTGCGAACACGTAGGCGAAGGCATGGCGTTCGGTGGCCACAGGGATGACCTTCTTCTTGCCTGGCGGGACGGAGATGTCTACGTACTGGGGTTCGGCGGCGATGCCGTCCACCGGTCCGGTTTGACCCCAGAGGC
>JAJCXS010000049.1 GCA_029263335.1 Acidobacteriota bacterium
GCGCTCTCCCAGACGCGCCCGTCGGAGGCCGTTACTCGGGCCAGGTACTCGCCGGCGACGATCCCCGAGGCACGCAGCTCGCCGTAGCCGGGCGCCGTGAACGCAGTGCGGCGGACTCCCCAGTAGCCCTGCGCCTGATGCCCCTCCGGGGTCAATAGCTGGAGTGTCAGCGGCACGCGAGCACCGTACAGCTCAGGCACACGCACGATCAGCTTGCCGATGGGGCGCTGGCGGTCGATGCGCAGCGGCTCGCCGGGGATCGTGACCGGCAGGCTGTCGCGTCGTTCGAACCCGGTCCAGATCGAGGCGTACCAGCTCCCCTCGGGCGCGTCCGCCCACACACCGTTACCGGACGGGTCGGGCCGCACAGTCCGAGAGTTCCGATCGGAATCGCACGGGTCCGCCGTCGGGCATAGCGAGATGATGATCTGATCCGGCACCCGGCCCTCCAGAGGCTCAACCAAGACGCGCAGCGGGACCTCGGCGATGAGCTCCACGACAAGAGGCTCGGGCTCCCTGTCGGCACTCACGGTGCGCGTAACCGTGCTGGTGCGATACCCGGGGGCCGAAACGTGAAACCGCCACTCCGCTTCGGCCAGATCCCAGGTCTCGAACGTGCCGTCTTCAGCGACAGCGATCTCGTCGTGTTCGTGCGACATGACGCTGCCCCAGGCGGCGGCCTGAACTCGTGCATCGCCGATCGGGCGACCGGCGCGTCCGTGGACGACCCCATGCAAGCGCTGCGTGTGGATGTCGAGCCCCAGGTCCGCATCGGAATCGAGGTGAATGGACTGTTCATGCATGCGGCGACCATCGGCCCGATGGACGAGGACTCGACCCTCCCCGGCGAGCAATGTCGGCAAAGCGAATCGCCCCTTCGAGTCCGTAACGGTTGTCCCCCGCGGCCCCTCCCGACCCCGGGAAGAAACTCGAACGCGCCCTCCCGCGAGCGGCGCGCCATCGACAACAAGCGTTCCTGTCAACGATACGAAGCGAGGTGCGTAGACGAACTCGGCGGCATGGGCCTCCCCCGCAGCGAGCCTGACGCTGCCGAGGTCGTATGCGACATCGCCAACGGTCGCACCCACGGTCCACTCTCCGGGTCCCAACTCCGGGAACCTGTACTCGCCGCCCGAGCCAAACGTCCGATGGCGATCACCAACGTTCGGACGGTGAACCCACAGCTCGCCCGGCAACTCTCTTCCCGACGATCGCAGCACGACGCGCAGCTCAGCAAAGTACGGCAGCACCAGCGTCAACGGGTCGGGCGTGGAGTCGGCGAGCACCCGGAGGTCGTCGAAACAGGCTGAGCCGACCGGCGCGTACTTGTTGACGCAGAGCCGGTAGGCATTCTCAACCACGAACCGCAGCTCGAACACTCCGCGAGCATCGGTTTCGACGCGATACGCAGGCGCGTAAATCGGCGAATGCGGATGCTCCGACAATCGGACATCACTTCCCGGCGCTGGCCGCCCGTCGCCATCGACGACGCGGCCTCGCACGGTGACGGCGCCAGCGGCGTAGGGCTCCATCGTCACGGAAACGGCTGCCCCAGTGTCCAGAACGGCGAACTCCTGGTCGAGGTTCTTGAGGCCAGGGTAGTGCGCCGTGACGGATGCCGGGCCTACCGGAAACGCCTCGAACGTGACCCTGCCAGCTGCGTCGGTGCTGGCATGCCGGTAGTCATTCATGCCGGCCACCTCCGAAACAACGCTGATCTCGAGACCCTCCAGACGCTGCCCCTCGACCATCACATTCACGGTCAGATCCGCCGTGGCGGGTGCGCGCAGTTCGACTGCATGTTCGAACACGGTCCCAGCTGCGAGATTGGCGCGGATCGGCTCTGAGCTGTAGTAGCCGTCTGCGAGCACGGTCAACCTGTAGTCTCCCGGTGGGATTCCCTGATGAAGACGCGCTCCGCCGACCTCCTCGACGTTCGGTCGAGGCTGACGATCCCTCGTACCCCACAAGGCGAGCGTGGCTTCCGGTATCGGATTGCCGTCTTGATCGGTCACGGAAACCAGCACGGCGGCACCCGGTTGGTACACGAGCGTCGGGCCGCCTCCCTCGCCAGCGCCGGGCGGTGCCGCCCAGTTCGCCGTCGTCGGGACCGCGGTCGGCTCTTCCAGGAAAGCGGCAACCATCTCACCACCCGCCACGGGACCGCACCGATACCTCCCCTCGGAGTCGGTTTGCGCCGCGACGTAGCCGCGAGTCCAGCCCCAGGGTCCGCGGAGACACTGCACCCTGATCCCACCGACCGGCACGCCGGCCACCGTCACGACGTGCCCATTCATCCAAATCACCGGCGGCAACTCCACGTCGCCGGCTTCGTAGTCGGTCCCGGAAGCCACTTCGAAGTAGCGCGAAGGTATCGGCGCCTCCGGAATCTCGACCAACAACAGGTAGCGGCCGGGCATCACGTCCTCGAAGAGGAACCGCCCGCTGGCATCTGCCGATACCTCGCGGCGCGGAGCCTCGGAGATCGGACTGCCCTCGTCTCGGTCGACCAGAAGGACTCGTGCTGCGCCGATCGCGGTGCCGGCCGAGTCCAACACCCGCCCTAGCACGCGACCCGCCGATTGCGCCGCGGACTCATTCACCTGGGCGGCGCTCGCGAACTCCACACACGCCGCCGCGAGCACGACCACGCACAGCCCTCTTTGCCAATGTCTCGTCATGCCCGCGAGCCTCCTATGTTCATAGAACCAGGAGGCTCACGTCTTTACGATGAGCGCGGTCCGCGGAGGTCGGCGGCGGGTCCTCAGGAGGCGTCGGAGTCGACGAGATCGCGCATCTTGCGCAAGGCCGTCGGATCGATGGGTTCGAGCTCAATCGCTCTGCGGTAGGCAACCACCGCGCGCTCGCGTTCGCCCATCGACAGCAGCGTCGTGCCGAGTTCGTAGTGCGCCCACCAGTTGTCGGGTGCCAGTCGCACGCTGAGCTCGGCAACCTCGAGCGACAGCTCCTCTCGC
>JAJCXS010000050.1 GCA_029263335.1 Acidobacteriota bacterium
AACCCGGGTCCTGCTCGGGGCCGCTACCGCGGTGCGCCACCGGCCACTCTCGCCGGCTCGGCCAGCAACAGAACCCGCGGCGTGCGATCCCTTGCAACAACCAGGTCTGCGCGTGATGTCACCGCGGCCGGGCCGGGCGAACGTTATTAGGCCAGGAGCCGCGTGGCTCCTCACCGGATTCGAAAACCGATCGCTATTGAGATTCGGCGCACCCTCGAAGGGTGTAGCCCCCATATCCATCCGATGGGTGCCCCATTCGGCACGCACGACCTGCGCGGCGGAGTTTCCGCCCGCGCTTCAAGGTATTCGTGCGTCCAGGCGCCCGTCAGGCAACCGCGCTCCACCCGTGCGATCCAAACAACGCCGGGTCGAAGTGCGCCTGGGAGCCTCCCATGCCTGGAAAAGAAATCATCGCCAACTGTGGCGATAACGAGACCCGTGTCGCTGTTGTTGAAGACGGCGAACTACAAGAGATCTTCATAGAGCGAGAAGCTTCGCGCGGCACCGCCGGCAATATCTACAAGGGCCGCGTGAACCGTGTGCTCCCTGGCATGCAGTCGGCGTTCGTCAACATCGGCCTGGAACGCGACGGCTTCCTGTACGTCTCGGACGTGCTCTCCAACATCGATGCGTACTCGGCGTGGCTGGACGACGACGGCGACGACGACGATCAGCCGCGGCCCGGGAAACGACAGAGTCGTCGCTCGAGAGAGAACCAGAAGATCGACAAGCTCCTCAGCAGGGGCCAGGAGATCCTCGTACAGATCTCGAAAGCGCCGCTTGGCACCAAAGGTGCCCGCATCACCACCAACATCTCGCTGCCCGGCCGGTACCTTGTCTACACACCTTCCGTAGACCACGTCGGCGTCTCCAAGCGCATCGCCGATCGAGCCGAGCGCATTCGCCTCAAGAAGATCGTCAACAAGGGGCGCCAGAAGGGCTGGGGCGGGTTCATCGTTCGCACCGCCGGCGTCGGCCGTAGCGAACAAGAGTTTCATGACGACATGCGCTTCCTGCACGAGTTGTGGGAGGCCCTGAAGAAACGCAGCGAGGCGGCCTCGGCACCGGCGGTGATTCACCGCGACCTGTCGGTGCTGTTGCGGCTGCTACGCGACCTGTTCACCAGCGACTACGACCGGGTCATCATCGACGACGCGGAAGAGTTCGAGCGCGCGCGACGCTTCCTCGAACAGGTGAATCCCGGCGTGGCCGACCGCCTGCAACTTCACCAGTCGGACCGCCCGATCTTCGATCACTACAAGGTCGAGCAACAGATCGACAAGGCCCTCGACAGTCAGGTGTGGCTGAAGTCCGGCGCGTATCTGGTAATCAACCAGACGGAAGCGCTGGTGGCCATCGACATCAATACCGGCAAGTACGTCGGCAAGAAGCGGCTCGAGGACACGGTCCTGAACACCAACCTCGAAGCGGTCAAGGAGATCGTCCGGCAGATTCGCCTGCGCGATCTGGGTGGCATCATCGTGGTCGATTTCATCGACATGGATGAGCCCAAGAACCGCGCTCAGGTGGTTGAGGTCCTGCAACGTGAGCTCGAGAAGGACCGCGCCAAGACACAGCTATTGCAGATCTCCGAGTTCGGTCTGGTCGAACTGACGCGGCAGCGGGTGAAACAAAGTCTGGAGCGGCAACTGACCGAAGATTGCCCCTACTGCCACTCGAGTGGCCGCGTGAAGTCGGTCGACACGATCTGCCTGGAAATCCTGCGTGAAGTCAATCGCCTCAAGCGCGACCTGCGTGGGCGCGGTGTCGTAATCCGCACCAACCCCACCATCACCCGATCGCTTTCCGGCGATCACCGGTCGGTGCTGCAGGGCGTGCGCGACGCGGTGCAGGGACCCGTCGATGTCGTGGCCGACCAGACGTTCCATCAGGAGCGCTTCGAGGTCAGTAATCTCTAGATAGCGACCTGCGCCAGAGCTCCGGCAATTCGCTCGGGGTCGCCGTCAACGAGAGCGCGAACATCGAGCACCAGGCGGTCCTTGACCACTCGACCAACGACCGGCGGAGAGGTGCGGCGTAACCGAATGGCAAGGTGGTCGGCGCTGAACTCCGGGGCGGTAATGGCCACGCCCCACGACGGCAAGCCAACCTCGGGGGCTGCGCCGCCCCCAACGCGCGATTCCAGTTGCGTAATCTCCAGGCCGCAGGCGGGCACCGCGTCGTGCAGCAGGCTGGCCAGGCTCTCGGCGTCGGCGCGCAGGTCCGACTCGGCACGACGCAACATACGGAGCGTGGGAATTGAGTCCAGACGACCTGCGACATAGTCGATCATGGTGGCCTCGAGGCCCAGCAAGGTGGTCTTGTCCAAACGCAGGGCGCGGTACAGCGGGTTCGCTCTACAACGCTCCACCGCTTCGGGCTTGCCAACGATGAAGCCTGCCTGCGGCCCACCCAGAAGCTTGTCGCCGGAGAAAGTCACCAGGTCGACTCCGGTCGCGAGCCGCTCAGCCACCGTCGGCTCGTCCAGACCGGGCACATCCGCGCCGACGAGGTTGCCGCTACCGAGATCTTCGGCAACCGGCAGGTCGTGCTCCTGTGCGATCTCGACGAGCTCTCGCAGCGGCGTCGATTCGGTAAAACCGACAACGCGGTAGTTACTCGGGTGCACCGCGAGCAGCAGGCCGGTGTCAGGGTTGATCGCCGCCCGGTAGTCGCTCGCTCGCGTCCGATTCGTCGTGCCCACTTCGCGGAGGCGGCAAAACCCCTTCTCCATTACCTCCGGGATCCTGAACGAACCACCGATCTCCACCAATTGCCCCCGCGAAACGATGACCTCGCGCCCCTGGGCGAAGGTGTTCAGCACAAGAAGTACCGCTGCGGCATTGTTGTTGACCACAGCCACAGCCACGCCCGGAAGCAATCGCTCCAGGAATCGGCTCACCGGGCGCTCGCGGCCACCACGACCGCCGCCCTCGAGATCGAATTCGAGGTTCGTGTATGCGGTAGCCAGCTCTGCCACACGCTGGGCCGCGCTCGCTGGCCAGGGCGACCTGCCCAGGTTGGTGTGCACAACGACGCCGGTGCCGTTCACGACCCGTTCCAGTTGGGGCTCCAAGAGGGCCTCGGAGGCGCGCACCACGGCTTCCACAGGGTCAGCGAGCAGCTCCGCCAGCCCCTGTTCCGACAATTCGTTCGCGGCGATGGCCTCACGTAACGCGTCCAGTACATGCGTGGCCGCCTCGCGAACGAACTCGCGCGAGACCCCAGCCTCCGCCATCCACTCGAGCACGCGCTCATGATCGAGCATCTCGTCCATGCGCGGCAGGCGCCGAAACAACTCGGAA
>JAJCXS010000051.1 GCA_029263335.1 Acidobacteriota bacterium
GCCCGGCAGCAGGCCGGCGAACATGACGATCGACAGGGCCATGAACACCAGAATGTGCTGTCCGAACTTCGAAGCGGCCTGTCTCTTCGCGGTACCGAGGTGTACCCATCCGGGGAAGGCGAGTGCTGCGATGTTCTCGAGACTGGCGGTCAGTGAGGTCACGGCGAGCGCCACTGGGAGGTAGCCGGCCACGGCGAGCGGCACGAGCGCGAGGCGAGGCGCGTGTAGAGAGTCCGCCAGTCGCTGCTTGGCTTCGGTGGCGAGGAAGACCAGTCGGGCTCCGTTCTCCGATACCACCGTCTCGCTGCTGATCCAGCCTAGTTCGCCGAGCGCGTCGATGCAGACGAACACAACCACTCCGAACGACGCCTGCAGCATGGCGACGCAAACGGGCCCCGAGACTTCCGCCAGGAACATGCGCAAGCCGCTGACGGGCAGGGTGCGCATGATCTCCAGACGCAACAGGTCGGCGCGGAAGTCGTTGCGAGACGCGCGAGCGTTGAACATGGGCACCACGAGCATCATGACCATTCCGATCCCTTGCAGGATCGGCGCGAGCCATATCGGCAGGAGTCCCATAACGATCATCGCCAGCAGCAAGATCAGCAGGCCGACCGGCGCGGCAAACGCAATCCGGAGTGGCAGACGCTGCACCAGCATCAGGTTCTTCCACAAGATCGCGGTCTCCGGACGACCGGTGGGCAGCAGGGCGAACGGCGCCCACTTGCGGCGGATCCGGGCACGCCGCCAGAAGTTGTCGCCCGACTTCTTGTCCCGACTACGCTTCTTGGCCTGCGCCAGCGCGGTCTCTTCGAAACGACTCTGCGAGCGCACCACCCATTCGTTGTGCAGCAGCAGGAGCACCACGGGAAAGACGAGCGTGCCCAACCAGGCGAAGCCAAGCCCGTTGCCCAGAACGTGAAAGAAGGGTCGAAGTAGCCAGATCATCGGAGTCAACACCCAGGCCAGCGCGCTACCCCACGCCAGGCCGGCAAACATCTCGGCGAATTCGAGGATTGCCGACCCGGTATCCGCTTCGAAGTCTGGTAGCGGTCGAGCGATTACCTGGAGGCCCAGCTGCAGGGCCAGCCACGCCAGCGTCACCAGTGCGACAAGCAGCGCCACCCACAACGCGATCTGTCGACGCCAAGCTTGCCCTGGCGGGAACTCGTCGAGTCTCGCGTACCAGAGCCCTCTGCCCTTGGCATGCAAGTCCCAGAGGGTAAAGAAAAGCCACAGCGCAAGCAGCACCGCGGCGGTGCCCCAGAGTGTGCCCGGCCCCATAAAGACCGCGGTGATTACCACGCCGACAAGAACTCCAGGCTGGCTCTTGAGCACACCGTATTGGATCAAGGCTCGGCGCGAGATGGGAGAGGGCAGCAGCAGGTGCAGTTCCGGTTCGCTGAATTCGAGACTGTTGCGGCCGAAGGGTAGGGCCCACCAGAGGATGCCGCCCATCGTCAAAACGGTGGCAAAGAGCACCTGTATGGACTGGCCCAGCGGGCCGGCCACGACCTGCAGCATCTCCTGCGTCGGCCCGAACTGAAAGTTGGTTGTGCTCCAGCTTTGGCCCAGGAAGAGACGGCTCATCCAAAACAGGATCCAGCCCGCGCCAACGAGAAAGCCGAACAAATATCGGGGGTCTTTCAGGCGGCGCGCCATCTGCACGATGCGGCCGCGCACCGAGCGGACGAGAACGAAAGCGAGGGCGCCGGCCACTACTCTTCTTCCAGGCCGGTCGCTCGCAGAAAGATCTCCTCGAGGTTAGCGTCGCCCTCGAGGCCGGGCATGGCGGCTCGGATCTCATCGAGCGTGCCCTCTGCGACCTTCTTGCCTTCGTGGATGATCACGATGCGGCCGCAGATCTCCTCGACCAGTTGCAGCATGTGCGATGACACGAGCACCGCCGCGCCGGCCTGCGCAATGGCCACGACCGATCGTTTGACCCGCCGCATCGCAGCGGGGTCGAGGCCGGTGAGCGGCTCGTCGAGGATCAGTACCTTGGGATCGTGGAGCAGCGCGCACGACAGAATCAGCTTCTGCTTCATGCCGCGCGACAGTTCGCCCGGGAAGTCGTGCCGACGATCCCACAGAGCACTGTCGGTAAGCAGTTGTTCCGCCCGGGCTGCGCCGTCCTCGACGCCGTACAGCCGCGCGAACAGCAGCATGTGGTCGCGCACGGTCAGGTAATCGAACAGGTGCGGCTCGTCCGGTACGAACGCCAGCTGCTGCCGGGCGGCCACCCCGTCATCGACAATGTCGTGGCCGCAGATCGCGATACTGCCCTCGGTAGTCGGGATGATTCCCGCCAGGCAGCGCAGGGTCGAGGTCTTGCCCGCACCGTTGGGACCCACGAGCCCCACGATTTCGCCGGGTTGCACCAGCAGCGACAGGCCATCGACGGCCCGGTGACCGTCGTAGACCTTTACCAGCTCTTCGATTTGAATCATCTTTGCCTCTGCTGGTTACTCTGAGCGGCTCCCACCCGATCTGGCCGGCTCGCTCGGCGATCCTACCTGGTTCAAAGCTGATAGGCGCAGCATTCTACGGCAATGGTCAGGAAGCCGGCGGGACGGCGCGCACTTTGGGGCGAGCGGTCGCGGCCCGGCGCGTTGATCGACGCCGCGTTGCCAGTCGTCGTCATTCCGACGCGCACGTTCCACCTGTTTGCTAGAGTTGCGGCCTGCCGAAGACAGGAGCGACGCACGAGATGCAGGAACGTGTTCACGTCGAGGCCCTCGCGGAGGGCATCGGTACATATTGCCTTGTGTTCATTGGCGCCGCGGTGGTGTGCGCTGATTCTTACTCCGCCGGGAGTATCGGCGTGGTCGGGGTCGCTCTCGCGCACGGGCTGGTGCTTGCCGCGATCGTCACGGCGCTTGGTCATGTGTCGGGCGCCCACGTGAATCCCGCGGTTACCCTGGCGGCGATGATGGTTGGCGAAATGCGCCCGGCACGAGCGGGACTGTACGTCGCTTCGCAGCTGCTGGGTGCGGCCGCGGCCGGCCTGACCCTCCTGGTGGTGTTCGGCACCGACGTCTGGGACCCGGTGGCGCTCGGCACGCCGCAACTTGGCGTTGGCGTGGCACCCGGCACGGCGATCCTTGTGGAGGCGGTCCTGAGCTTCATACTGGTGTTGACGGTGCTGCACACATCAGTTGATCACCGCGCGCCAGATTCGGTCTACGGGCTGGCAATCGGCGGCGTGCTGGCGGCCGGAATCCTCGTGGGGGCACCGCTCACGGGAGCCGCGTTGAACCCGGCGCGAGCCTTCGGACCCGCCTTCGCCGCTGTCGCCTGGCAGTCGCAGTACGTCTACTGGCTTGGCCCGGCAGCCGGTGCTGCGTTGGCCGCCCTCGCGTTCAGCGTCCTGCGCGACCGAGGGGAGACTACCGCCGAGGATCTCTTTGCCGCCGTGCTCGAAGAGCGTGACGAGGCAATCGAGGAGGCGGAGCGACTCAACGCAGAGGCGCGCTCCAGGCTCCGCGTGGTGGACGACGACGAAGGCGATCAACCTGCCGACTGACTGGGCGCCCCGTCGAGAGGGTCCGTCGTCCCGATGAGCTAGATCGTCACCCCGAACCAGCCCTTCATGGCGAACGCCAGGGCCATGGTCAGGATGAAGAACCAGATCAGCCAGTGCATCCCGAAGCCCAGCACGCTGAGTTCGCGTTCCTGATAGTGCAACTCGATCGCGATGGCGGCACTGTCGGCGGGCAGCGGTGCTTCGGCCGGGTAGATGAGCTGGTTGAGAAACCCGGGTGCGAGTCGGTTCGGCGACCGCCGCGTGACGCGGCTGTCGGCTACCAGCGTCTTGGTGAGGGTCTCGTCGCCGACACGGATGCCGATTTCGTAGCTTCCAGCTGCTTCAGGGACTAGTCGCCAGGCGGCGCCGGGCAGTGTCGGCATGGCGACGCGAGGCGCATCGAGGCGGACCCCGTCGGGTAGGTCGAGTTCTACGTCTGCCGTGGAGCCTTCCGCCAGGGTCACCTGCAGGAGCACCGGCGTGTCCACCTCCAGGCCTTCGTATCCATAGTGGAACTGCAGCTGGGCGACGATGAGCACGAACGGGGCCATCATGAAGACCATCGGCACGAGGTTGAGGCCGAGGTACCGCAGGTTGTCCCTCAGAATCGCTCCCTGAGCCCGAAAGATGGCGACGATATCGTCGTTGTAGAGCCTGATCTCGAACAAACCCGCCGCGATCTTCCGCTTGACCGCCTCCACCGCCGGCTGATTCGAAGTGGCGCGGTAGCCGAGCAGCATACCCACCGAGCAAAGAGCCGACACCACGACCAGGCCCACCATCGGCGGCAGGCTGCGGAAGGGCAGCAGCAGCAAGTCGAACGTTCCTCCGAGGAGGTTGTTCAGCAAACTCATCACGGTGCTCATGGGGTGATCGGTCTCACTGATTGCGGGCGGCGCTAGGAGATGTAGCCGAGGCCTTGCAGCTTCTTGCGGATGTCATCCTCAGAGTCGGCCTCTTCGAGAACGGCGAGTTCTTTCTCCAGCGCGTGGGTGATGAACTCCTCGACCGACGAGTAGCCGGCGATATCCGCGTATTTCTTGACGCGGGCGAGGAGGTCCGCCTCGAGCTTGATCTTGCTGCCTCCGAACATGTCCTGCTCCAGTTACTGTGGCGCGACCTGCGCCGCTTCGATCTATTCGTCTTCGTCGACAACGGTGACGGGCTCGCTGCCATCCGGGAAGCCGTCGATCCCGAACTCTGCGAGCAGTGCCGCCGCCAGATTCTGCAATGAGGTTGCCGGGCGCGCCATCGGGCGGCTTGCCAGTAGCACTCCGGGAACGGTGCGGTGATCCATGATGTGGTCGCCGGACCAGTCGTCGGTATTGTCGCTCATGAATTCTGCCGCGATTCCACCGAGCGCGTTGTTACCCGAGCCACGGATCCCCTTGGCGAATCCGACGACGATGTCGGGGCCGATTTCGATATTGCCGCGATCATGGAAGTCGCGTTCGCGCAGATAGACCTTGGTGACGGCGGGCTCACCGGTGGCGGGATCGATCGTCGCCAGCAGCTTGCGCTCTATGTCTTCCAGCAGACCCAGGCGATCGCCCGGGGCCACTCGGCCCTGCGGCTCGCGGCCGCGCAGGTTCAGGTACACGGCGCTGATTCCCACCGAGTATGCCTGCGTGCGGGCCCAGTCGACGCCGCTGAAGAATTCCTTCACCGGCAGCGAGCCGCGCCGCTGCAACGTCAGGTAGCCGTGCTCCAGCAACCAGGTGTTGAGGTGAAAGGTGCGTTTCCAGCTGGCGAACCCGTGGTCCGACATGACCACCAACGTGGTGTCATCGTCGATACGGTCGAGGGTCTCGCCGACGAGCGCGTCGAACTCCTCGTAGATGTTCGGAATAACTTCGCGATACTGGTCGTGCAGAGCCGGATCGTAGGCCGGGTGGTCGGGGTCCTGGGTGATGCCCCAGAGAACATGGGAGGTCTGGTCGGCACTGCCGAAGTACGAGAAGAGGAAGCCTCCCTCCCAGGTGTCGAGCAGGTACCGGTACTGCGCGATCGTCTCTTCGCGAGCCAGCGTGGTCTGGGCGAGAAAATCGTCCAGATCGAACACGCCGTGCTGGATCGCCTTGGTGTCCTCGGGCATTTCCTGTGTGTAGAAACCGCCGGTCACCTCGGCGAGTTCTTCGGCAAAGCTCGCGGGCTCCGAGATCGGCATTGCGGCGGCCATCGGATCGAGCTGGATCGGGGTCACGTAGACCTCGAACTCCGGGCCAACGGACTTCAGGAAGAACCGTACGGCGCCGCTCATCGACTGCAGATACGGGATGAGCTCGAAATCGACCGCGATCCAATCGCTCCACTCGCCGGTCTGGAGAATGAACTCGTGGGCTCCGACCTCGAACTTGGCGGCGTTGGCCTCGGCGTCCACATAAACGGTGAAGTCGGCGGTGATGGCGTCTTCTTCGTCCAGTGTCAGCGGATTGTCGTTGGCGGCAACGAGCGTGCCGACGAACTTGCCGTCGATCAGGTCGGCCGGATAGATGAAGCCGCCTGAAATATCGCTCTTCATGAACTGACGACGATCGGTGCTGAAGAAGAAGAACTCGCCAGGCGTGCCGCGCAGGTCGGGGGTGCCCATGCCCGAGAGTTCGCGGTCCGCCACGCCGATGGGCGGGAAGTTCGCGGGCATGCGGACGATCGTGGTCGGTATGTTCTCGTCGGCGAGTAATTGCCAGAACGCGTCGCCGTGACGGGCCAGCTCGATACCGCCGCCGGTCAGCGGAATGACCCAACGGCCGATCTTGAGGTCGAAGCCGGGCGCGCCTTCGCGGGCCGTCGACGCGTAGGGCCATCCGAAAGGCAACTCCAGCTCGTTGTCCAGGTCGCGATGCAGAAAGTCGAAGATGCCGTGGCCACCCGAGTCGAGACCGGTAATGAAGTTCGACCAGGCTACCGGGCTCTGCGGCGAGGCCGCCGTCTCCAGTGGGCCAAACTGTCCCTCGCGCTCCATACGGGCGAAGTTGGGCATGCGCCCTTCGTCGATGAGCTGACGGACGAGGCCATAGTCGAGGCCGTCAATCCCCATGACGATCATGTTCTCGGTCTGGGTCTGCGCCCCGGCACCGAGTCCACTGAACGGCGCCGCGATCGTTGCCAGCAACGCGAGCGCCAAGAGATGGCGGCCCAGCTTTCTCATCCCGTCGTCTCCTTGGCGTCGTCCTTGAACAGGACCTTGCCGTCCATGTGTTTGGGCGGTTCGATCCCGAACTGCTGCAGCGCCGTCGGGGCAATATCGATCAGGGCGGGGTCGTCGATGTCGATGTCGCGGTTGCAGAAGAGCACGCCGGGAACTAGACGCGGGTCGACGCAGTGGTCGCCGCTCCATGCCTTTACGTTGTCTTCAAACAACGGCGCGTTCACCACGCCGGTGGCGCAATCCCATGATGTTCGATAGCCACGGTTGTAGCCGATGACGAACTCCGGGGCGTTCTCCAGGTAGGGGCCGCTGTAGAGCTTGGTGGTGTCGAACGCCTCGATGATGGCGACCTCGTCGTGCTCATCGTCCCTGAGGCCCTTGAGCTTGCCGGCGATCTCGTCCTTGAGCGCGGCCACGTCATCAGGCTCGACGATGCCTTGCGACTCGCGGCCCTTGATGTTGAAGAACATGCCCGAGAGACCGAGACAATAGGCCTTGGTACGCGACCAATCGACGTCGAGCAACCACTCGTCAGTGCCTTCGGCGCCCTCTTTCAGGTGCAGGTAGCCATTGTCGAGCAGCCAGCGGTTGAGATTGACGCCACGGCGGAAGGAGGCGAATCCGTGATCCGACAGGACCATCAACAGATCGTCAGGGCCGACCTTGTCGAGTAGCTCGCCGACGATCTTGTCGTTGCGAACGTAGATCTCTTCGATGGCGTCGCGACAGTCGGTCTCGCGACCGTCATCCGCCGGATGGCCCTTCTCGATGTAGCGCCAGTACATGTGCTGGATGCGATCGGTGGCGTCGAACACGCAGGTCAGCGAACCCTTGCGGAGCTTGTCCAGCGAGGTGAAGAACATCTCCTTGCGCTCATCGTCGATGTCGAGGGCCAGTTCGCGGAAGTGACGGTCCTCGATGACCTCTTCGTTGAGCGCCCACGTGTCCTCGGCCAGGCCGAGGGTCGAGTACTTGCCCTGCAACTTGGCCAGGTACACCGAGTAGTAGCTAGGATGCGAAATGGGCATCGCTGGTTTCTCGGGGTCGATCGCGATGGGCGTCATGTACAGCGAGAAGTGGCCGTTCATCTCGGTCATCATCACGCGGGCGATACCGCGAACCTTGACCATCGGGGCGGCGTTGAACGTTAAGGCCACCCAGTCGGAGAGCTCGTTCAACTCGAGGCTCACGCTCTCGTCGCCGAAGTGGACCTCGGCGCTGTTGTCGTTGCGGTTGAGTTCCGCTTTGACCGCGATCTCGAGGGGCGGGTTACCCTCGCGCAGCATGTTCTCCGGCCCCTGCAAGGTTCCCGTCACCCTGTCGCCGTTCATCTCCACCTGCACGCGCATGCCGCCTTCCTTGAAGGTGTCGTCGGCCGAGCGTGTGGTGAACAGCAGGAAGGTCCCCTGGGTGCCCAGCAGGTCGGGCGTACACATGGCCGATAGCTGCGCGCCGTAGAAGCGATCGGGCGGGAAGGTGATCGGCACCCGCACGACGGTGCTCCAAATGTTGTGCTCGCCCAGGATTGTCCAGAACGGCTTGGACTTACGCAGGAGGCGAATTTCCGGAGATTCCATCGGGATGCGGAACGGGCCCAGCTTCAGGAACTTCTCGACGGATCCGATCTTCGTCGACGAGAGGACCGGCAGGTAGGTGCGTCGGTCGCGATCAAGGAAGTCGTAGATGTTGTGACGCGCTGGTCGCGATCCGGTGGCGAACGAGGACCATGCCACCGGCGACAGGGCAGGGAACGTCGTCTTGAGCGGCTTGTAGCAGCCCATCTTGGCGAGTCGCTCGAAGTTCGGGAGCTTGCCCTCGGCGATGAACCGGTCGGTGAGCTGAGGATCCTGGCCGTCGAAGCCGCAGACGATGAAGCGCTTGATCTTCGGTTTGATCTTGGAGCGCTGCGTCAGCGCGCGCCAGAGCAGCCTGAAGGGCCAAATGAGCAGCGACGCGAAGACGATGAAGATGGTCGAGAACAGCACCAGGAAGCTGCTGACGAAGGCGAAGCCTGCTCCCGGGCCCACGTAAGCGTCGGCTGTGCCTGGGATGGCCGCCACCGCCAGTAGACCCAGCGCCACCGCGAAAGCTCGCCTGCGAGCGCGTGTGTGCATCAGTTCCCGAACCCCCGTTCAAGATGGCCGGCGATGTCGCCGATCCACAGTTCCTCGTCGTCGATCGGATACGGCGCCAACAAGAAGGCGTCGTCCCATGTGTGCATGCCCACCAAGTCGGTCCGGGAAAAGATCTCGGTTGCGGTCGGCGACGCCTTGAGGTCGAAGCCGGGGTGAGCAAGCAAGACCAGGTCCGGCCCGCTGTCGGCGCGCGGCCCGTGATACAGGTCGGCTGCGTCGTGGACGACGCGAATGACCGGCTCGCCATGATACCTCAGCGAGCGAAACGCGTCGGCAATCTCCGCCTTCAACGAGGCCACGTGGTCGGAGGCGACGCCGCCTCTCGAATAGCGGCCTCGCTGGTGGATATGGATTCGTCCCGGGTCGAGCGCGAACGCCCTGCTCTCGGGGCGAATGCCCGCCAGGTCCCGGCCGCCCTCATCGAGGCTCAGGTAGCCGTTCTGCCGTAGCCAGGCATTAACCTGGACCTCCTGAGAGATGCCGCAGAAGCCGTGATCGGAGAGCATCCAGAAGCGTTGCTCAGGATCGCTGTTCTCGGCGGCGAAACGCTCCCAGACCTGGCCGACGAAGCGGTCCACCGCGCGGTGGTAATCGATGGCCTGCTGATGGCGCGGGTGGTCGGCGTTCTCCACTGCGTCCCACAGGTAGTGATACAGACGGTCTGTTCCGGTGACGACTACCTGCAGGTAGTCCCAGTCGACCTCGTCCCAGAGCCGGCCGAGCGCCGCGCCGCGCGCTTGCAGCGTGTAGTCGAGATCTTGAAACAGCCAGTCGTGATCGTCGCGTGCGCGTGCCGTGTCGATATCCACACGGTAGTCCTGCCGTCGCAACGATCCGAGCCAGCGCAGCGGCTGGACGGAGCGCGACAGATCGATGGCGACGAAGCCCGAGACCATCACGCCAGGGATGGTCCGCGCCGGATAGGTGGCCGGCTGATTGAGCACGACCGAGGTGAGGCCCTGTTTGCCGAGTCGATCCCACAGCGTCGGGGTCTCGACCTGCGTAAAGTTCGGAAAGGTCAGCTCATAGGTGCCCGAGTTGATGTCGGTGAATCCGAAGATCCCGTGCTCGCCCGGCTGTGCACCGGTCATGAAGCTGGTCCAGCTTACGGAGGAGATCTCGGGCAAAGAAGCGCGCATCGAGCGGAGATGACCCGCTTCGATGCGCGCTGCGATGTTCGGCATGACGCCACTGTTGGCGAGCCGCTCAAGGAGCCCGACCGGGACTCCATCGAGGCCCACCACACAGAGGCGTTGCCGCGACGACATCAGCTAGTTCGGCCTAGAGGTAGCCGAGCGCCTGCAGTCGATCGCGGATAACCACTTCCTCTTCCGGCGACGTGTGCTGGTCTTCGCCGGCCGGAATCAGTCCCATCAGCTCGAGCGAGCGCATGATCTTGTCGAGGCTCTCCTCGAGGGTCTCGTGCTCGGTGTTGACGACGATCTCGGCGTTCTCCGGAGCCTCATAGGGATCGGAGATGCCCGTGAAGTTGGCGATCTCTCCCGACAGCGCCTTCTTGTACAGCCCCTTGGGGTCGCGGCGTGTCAGCTCTTCGATCGAGCACTCGGTGTAGACCTCGACGAAGTTCTCGGTGTGGGCACGGATCTCGTCGCGGACCGCCTTGTAGGGCGAGATCGCCGCGGTCATCGCCACCACGCCGTTACGGCTCAACATGTTGGCGACGAAGCCGATGCGACGCACGTTGATGTCGCGATCTTCCTTCGAAAAGCCGAGGCCCTTCGAGAGGTTGGTGCGAACGACATCGCCGTCGAGGATTTCAACGTTGATCTTGCGCTCGAGAAGCAGTGGCTCGATGGCCTGCGTCAGCGTGCTCTTGCCGGAGCCGGAGAGCCCCGTGAACCAGAGGGTGAAGCCTTTCATTGGTCTATCTCCAGAATCGCTGCGTCAGGAACTGACGGTCGCGGTTTCGTTGCTGTAGTGGCGCTGCAGGATCTCCGAGACCTCGGGGCGCGTGAACTCAGGCGGCAGCGATTCACCGTTGCTGAGCATCTCGCGGATCTTGGTGCCGGACAGGAAGACGTGCTGGTCGCTGCCGTGCGGGCAGGTCTTCTGCGACGCCATGTTGTTGCAGGTGTTGCAGTAGAAGGCGTGATCGAAGAACAGGGGAGTGATCCCGATCTCCAGCGCTTCGAATTCCTTGAAGATGTTGTGGGCATCGTAGGTGCCGTAGTAGCCGCCCACGCCGGCATGATCACGACCCACAATGAAGTGCGTGCAGCCGTAGTTCTTGCGAATGATGGCGTGGAAGATCGCCTCTCGCGGCCCGGCGTAGCGCATTGCTGCCGGCAGGATCGACATGGCCACGCGGTCGGCCTGGTAGTAGCCCTTCAGCAGGGCGTTGTAGCACTCGAGCCGAACGTCCGGCGGGATGTCGTCCGACTTGGTCTCGCCCATGATCGGATGGATCAGCAGCGCGTCGACCAGTTCCAGCGCGCACTTCTGCAGATACTCGTGGGCGCGGTGGATCGGGTTGCGAGTCTGGAACGCGGCAATGGTGTCCCAGCCCTTCTCCTTGAACAGGAAGCGCGTTTCGCGCGGATCGAGGCGGAAGTCCTCGAAGCGGTCCTGCGTAGGACGCTGCAGCATCGTGATCTTGCCGCCGAGATATGTGTCGCCGGTCGACTGCAGGTAGGCGACGCCCGGGTGGGCGGCGTCGGTGGTCTTGAGCACCGACTGGGCCTCGTGATCCTTGTCGACCTTGTAGATGTCCGAGATCTCCAGAACGGCGAAGACGGTGCCTTCACTGTCCTGCAGCGCGACGTTCTCACCGATCTCGATCTGCTCGGCGGCAACGATCTCCGAAGTCACCGCCAGGGTGATCGGGATCGTCCACGGGATGCCGTTGGCGAGCCGGCCGTGCTCGCACACGTGCTCGTAGTCGCGGCGTCCCATGAAGCCTTCGAGCGGGCTCATGGCGCCCGTGGCGATCATTTCGACATCGGAAAGCTCGCGACGGTTCATCGTCACGCGCTTGAGGTTGGGTAGTTCAGCGCGCCAACGCTCCTGCTCGGACTCGTTGGCGATGCGGCTGATGAGGCGGCCACCGTGGGCTTCGATCATTAGAGGTATCCCAAATTTTCGAGTTTCTTTCGTACCGCCACCAGCTCGTCGTCACTCAGCTCGCCCTGACGCTCGGGCTCGAGCGTGCCTACCAGGTCACGCAGGACGAACACGATGAAGTCGGTAGGCGAACTGAACCCTGAATCCCCAATCACCTGCTGCAAGCGAACGTACAGAGGCCTGGGAATCTTGATGCTGACGCGGTCGGACATGGCTTTCCTGACGGTTGGTCGGATTTGCCTGGGTCCAGATCAGGACCCAATCAGGACCCAATCGTAACCCAATCGCATGCCCGTGCAAGTCGCCGCGACGGTATTTTTCGGGCGAAATGATCGATGCGGCGGCCGGGGTGAGCCAGGGCAGGGCGCGCTGCTCAGACCGCTTGCGCGACAATTAGTGGCTAGTCGAAACCGTGCAGCGGTTAGAAGTAGCCGCGCAGCCGTTCGGCGAGCAGGGAATGTATGGTGCCGTTGCTCGCCAGCAGGCCGCGTTCATTGTGCAGGTGGGCCGGGTCATAGAGCACGGGCTTGCCGTCGAAGTCCGTCAGTTCGCCGCCTGCCGCAACGAGGATCGCTTCGGGAGCACAGGCATCCCACAGCTTCGTGCCGATGCTCGGGTGCATATACAGGTCGCACGACTCGGTCCCAATCCGTCCAATCTTCAGGCCGACGCTACCGGAGCGCAGCATCTCGGAGATCCCGAGGTCGTCCATCATCCGCTGCACGACCTCGGGTAGGTGAGAGCGGCTGCAGATCAGTCGCAGGTCGCTCGGCTCGCCGCGACCACTCACTCGCATCGCGGTCACGGTGCCATCGATGTCGGACTCGGCGCCCTCGCCGACCACTCCCCGGTACAACGTGCGCGTTGCCGGCTGATTGACGACGCCAAGTTGAGGGCGGCCATCCACGGTGAGGCCGATCATCACGGCGAACTCGTCGGTGTGCTTGATGAATTCCTTGGTCCCGTCCATCGGGTCGACCATCCATATGCGGCGGGCGCCGCATGCCAGCTCGGCCTCCTCCGCGGATTCCTCTGCCAGCACGGCGTCGTCGGGGAACTCCTCGCGCAGTCGCCGCACGATGTGATCGTTGGCCGCGCGGTCGGCCTCGGTAACGGGCTCGGTGCCGCCCTTGAGGTCGATCTCGAAATTGCCGCGGTAGTAACCCATCACCAATTCACCCGCTTCGCGAGCGATGGCTTCAGCGGTCTGCAGTTCGCGTTGGAGTTTCATAGGCCAACTCGGTAGCTGTCAGGGAGTCGCGGCGGCGAGCATCCGCCGCGAGGACGAAAGGCAGATAGAGGCTACCAGCGCTGCTCCAGTTCGGTATGCGCGTGTTCTGATCACGTTAGTGAGTGCCGAGCGCTTGACCGCGAATCCTCTGCAGATCAGGATCTAGCCGGTCGCCGATCCCTGCTGTGTAGCGACGCGAATTCACCGACAACTTTCCTCGACACGAGAGGGCGACGATGGCCGTTGAACGGCAGCTCACGGTTGGCTGGCAGAACCGTCCAGGCGAACTTGCCAATTTCTGCGAAGCGCTCGCGGCCGCTGGCGTGAACATCATTGCGATGGCCACCGCCGAGGCGGGCGAATACGGCGCGGTGCGGGTATTGGTGGATGACGTCGCGGCCGGGCGTGAGGTCTTCAAGGAGCACGGCGTCGCGCACACGAGCATAGAGGTGCTGGTGGTCGAGCTGGGCAACGAGCCCGGCGCGTTGGCCAGCATTGCCAGGACGCTGGCGGATCATCGCATCATCATCGAGTATTTCTACGCCTCCGCGCCGATCGGCGGGCACTCCGTGATCGGCGTGTTCAAGGTCTCCGACGCGCACGCGGCCGACGAGTTACTGGCGGCAAGTGACCAGGCCAACGAATCTGCGGGAGATAACTAATGGACGCGGCACCCGTGCGTGAAGCGCTGCTGAGCACCGACCTGCCGGGCGTCGAGCTTCGCCATCGCGGCAAGGTGCGCGATGTCTACGATCTCGGCGATCATCTCCTCATCGTGGCAACCGACCGCGTATCGGCTTTCGATGTGGTGCTGCCCAATGGCGTGCCGAACAAAGGCACGATGCTCACCCAGCTGTCGAGTTTCTGGTTCGACAAGCTCGGGCACATCATCGGCAATCATCTGATTTCGACGAACCCCGAGGAGTATCCGGATCCGTTGCCCCGGTTCGTCGACCAGCTGCGGGGCCGTAGTCAGTACGTGCACAAGGCCGACCGCTTTGATGTCGAGTGCGTGGTGCGAGGCTACCTGATCGGTTCGGGCTGGAAGGATTATCAGGCGACGGGGTCGGTGTGTGGCATTGAGCTTCCATCTGGCCTGCGCCAAGCGGATCGCTTGCCCGAGTTGATCTTCACCCCATCGACGAAGGCGGACACCGGTCACGATGAGAACATCAGCTTCGACGTCATGGCGGAGATCGTCGGCGACGACTGGGCAGCCAAGCTGCGCGATGTCTCGCTGCGCCTGTACACCGAGGCAGCTGACTTCGCCGCCGAGCGCGGCATCATCATCGCCGACACCAAGTTCGAGTTCGGGCTGGTGAACGGCGAGTTGATCCTCATCGACGAGGTTCTCACTCCCGACTCGTCGCGCTTCTGGCCTGCCGACCAGTACGCCCCCGGCCAGAGTCCGCCATCGTACGACAAGCAGTTTGTGCGCGATTATCTGCAAACGCTCGACTGGGACAAGACGCCGCCTGGCCCCGAGTTGCCGGCCGAGATCCTCTCTCGCACGGCGGCGAAGTATGCCGAGGCGTACCAGGCACTGACGGGCGAGTCGCTGCCGCAGTTCAACGCGTCCTGACGGATCGTCGAAGATGGCCAAGAAGCAACGCAAGGCTCCGCTCAACAAGCGGCTCGAGCAGTTGGTAGAGGAGATGGTCAGCAAGGGGATTCAACTGCCCGAAGCTCACCATCAGCTCGAGAAGCTTTTTCTCAAGCAGGTGATGGCTGCCAATGACGGTAACCAGTCGCGTGCGGCGGCCCGGCTGGATGTGCATCGCAACACGCTGCGACGGAAGCTGCGAGCCCACGATCTGATCTGACGAGCGGGCACTCAGGTTTTCTCCGCACCCAGATTCGCTGAGAGCGCCTAGTTCGTCTCGGGTGAGTTGACGGCCTGAGCCGATCTGCTACTGTTAGCAGTCGACTAGTGAGAGTGCTAGCGAACCCCGCTGCCGAGTGCCAATGAGGCAAGGGGTAAGCGCCTGCATCACTGAAGAGATCCAGTTTTCTGGAATACCCAAGCTAACGTCAATCATCGACAGGGAGTCGGTAAGAATGGCAAAGAAGACGTCCGTACGACCGCTGTACGACCGTGTGCTTCTGCGACGTCTGGACGCTGCGGACGAGGTTCGCGGCGGCATCATCATCCCGGACAGCGCGAAGGAAAAGCCGCTCGAGGCCGAAGTTGTGGCCACGGGCCCCGGCAAACGCCTCGACGACGGTACCAACGCTTCCATGACCGTCGCGGTCGGCGACACCGTGCTTGTGGGCAAGTACGGCGGCACCGAGATTCAGCTCGACGGTGATGATTACCTGATCGTCCGCGAGGACGAGGTTCTCGGCATTATCGGCTAACCGCCGACACCTCTAGGAGATACACATGGCCAAGCAGGTTGTCTTTGGCGAGAGGACGCGACAGGAGATTCTCCGTGGCGTCAACACGCTCGCTGACGCAGTAAAGGTCACGCTCGGTCCCAAGGGCCGCAACGTGCTGCTCGAGAAGAAGTTCGGTTCGCCCACGATCACCAAGGACGGCGTCACCGTCGCCAAGGAGCTCGAGGTCGAAGAGACCACCCAGAACATGGGTGTGCAGCTGGTCAAGGAGGTCGCTTCCAAGACCTCCGACGTGGCTGGCGACGGCACCACCACGGCAACGGTGCTCGCCCAGGCGATCTACCGCGAGGGCGTGCGCAACGTCACAGCCGGTGCCGATCCGATGGCGCTCAAGCGCGGCATGGATCAGGCGGTTGTTGCTGCTGTGGAGTTCATCCGCGGCATGGCCAAGGGCGTCAAGGGCGACATGATCGCTCAGGTCGGCACCATCTCGGCCAACAACGACTCCGAGATCGGCGGCATCATCGCCGAGGCGATGGACAAGGTCGGCAAGGACGGCGTCATCACGGTCGAGGAAGCTCGCGGCCTGGAGACCACCCTCGAGGTGGTTGAAGGCATGCAGTTCGATCGCGGCTACCTGTCGCCGTACTTCGTCACCGATGCCGATCGTATGGAGACGGTTCTCGAGGATGCGCTGATCCTCATTCACGAGAAGAAGATCTCCAACATGAAGGACCTGCTGCCGATTCTCGAGCAGGTTTCCCGCGCCGGTAAGCCGCTCGTTATCCTCGCCGAGGACATCGAGGGCGAGGCCCTGGCGACGTTGGTGGTGAACAAGATCCGCGGCACGCTGAACGTGGCGGCCGTCAAGGCCCCGGGCTTTGGCGAACGTCGTAAGGCCATGATGCAGGACATCGCGATCCTGACCGGTGGCAACGCGATCTCCGAGGATCTCGGCATCAAGCTCGAGAACATCACGATGGAGGATCTCGGGTCCGCCCGGAAGATCGTCATCGACAAGGACAACACCACGATCGTCGAGGGCGGTGGTAAGGCGGGGGAAATCAAGGCCCGCGTCGACCAGATTCGTCGTCAGATCGAGGACACCAGCTCCGACTACGATCGCGAGAAGCTCCAGGAGCGTCTCGCCAAGTTGGTCGGTGGTGTGGCCGTGATCCACGTTGGCGCGGCGACCGAGTCCGAGATGAAGGAAAAGAAGGCGCGCGTCGAGGATGCGATGCACGCCACCAAGGCTGCCGTTGAAGAGGGCATCGTGCCCGGAGGCGGTGTGACCTTGCTGCGAGCGCAGAAGGTTCTCGATGCTCTGGAGATCGAGGGCGACGAGGGCATCGGCGTTCAGATCGTGCGTCGCGCGCTCGAAGAGCCGCTGCGCCAGATCGTCAACAACGCGGGCCTCGAAGGCTCCGTCATCGTCGAGAAGCTGCGCGGCAAGAAGCGCACGCAGGGCTTCAACGCTTCGACGATGGACTACTCGGACATGATCGAGGACGGCGTCATCGATCCGGCGATGGTGACCCGTGCGGCGCTGCAGAACGCAGCGTCGGTGTCGGGCCTGTTGCTCACCACCGAGGCGATGATTGTCGAGATTCCGGAAGACAAGCCCGACATGCCCATGCCCGACCCCAGCGGCGGCATGGGCGGAATGGGCGGCTTCTAACGAAAGCTCGCACATGACAGCTTGAAGAGGCCCGGGGCGCACCGCCCCGGGCCTTTTCGTTGTCGCCGGTGTTCATTGCCGGCACCGAGGGCGCTTGCTACGATGGTCCGTATGGCTGGCTGGCGACACCTCGCCGCCTCCTCCTCCGCAACTACCCTTGCCTTTCGCTTGGAGTCTCGACGTATGAAGACCGCATCTACTTTCGTGCTCGGCGCCGCGATGTTCGCGACCACGATGTTCGCCGCGCCGCAGCAGGCCGCTTCGCCCGCCAACGTGGCGTTCATCAACGGCGACCAGGTGCTCACCGCATCGGACATCGGCACGGCGGCCGCCGAGACCCTACAGGCGTCGGCAGAGCAGTGGGGGGAGCAAATCAACGCGCTCACCACCGAGCTCGATACGATGCAGCGGCAGCGTCAGGAACAGGCGCTAACGCTCAACGACAGCGCCCTGGCACGGCTGAACCAGAGCATCGAAGAGAAGTCGGTGCAGCTGGAGCGCCTGAACGACGATGCGCGTCGCGACCTTGAACGCCTCGAGCAGCAGATCACGCTCGACGTAAACTCGCAGCTTGGGCCGCTGGTGGAACGCTTCGCTGCCGAGCGCGGCTACGACATGATCTTCGATACCGCGCGTCTGCAGGGAATTCTCTACTACGCACCGTCGCGGGATGTCACGGCGGACTTCATGGCGTTGGTCAACTCCAGCGTGAGCGGCGCCAGCCAATAACGGAGGGATATGCCCACGAGGTAGTCGGAGCCGCTGCCGGAGCTTGCTTCGGTGGAGGAAAGTCGGGACTCCGCAGGGCGGCGTGCTGGGTAACACCCAGCGGGGGTAACCCCGGGAAAGTGCCACAGAAAACATACCGCCTCCGGCCTCGGCCGGCGGTAAGGGTGAAAAGGTGGGGTAAGAGCCCACCAGTACCCGGGGCGACCCGGGTAGCTAGGTAAACCCCACGCGGAGCAAGGCCAAACAGGGAACGATCGGCCCGATCAATGTTCCCGGGTAGGCTGCACGAGGCGACGGGAGACCGTCGTCCCAGATTCATGACTCCGCTCGGCCTCACGGCCGGGAACAGAATCCCGCTTACACGCCTCGTGGGTTCTTTTGTTGGGCGCCGTACTCGGGCGGTCGCCGAAGTTTCTGCTGGTCCGTGGAAGCGTGTAAGCGGGATTCTGCCGCCTGCGGCGGGGAATCCCGCAGCCTCTCTGCTCCCGCCTCTGGCGGGACGGCTCCGCGTCGGGGCTGGTGTGCCTGCGAGCTGCGGGTGCAGTGTTGTTCGTCCCGCTGGGGCGGGACGGGTTGGGGGGGATCCCAAGCGGGGCTACAGGGCGATGAAGCCGATGAGGATCAGGGAGGCGGTGCCGATGATGAGGAAGAGCCAGCCGGCGCGGTTGGCGGAGGTGCCCTGTAGGTCGTAGCCGTAGCCGCTGCAGGCGTGGGTCTTGAGGGCGGTGGCGCCGTTGAACAGTCCGACGAGAGCGATCGCGAACAGGACGAAGGGTACGACCATCGAGAAGTCGTAGAACATCGAGTCCCGCTCCCGTCGGTGTCATCGAACTCAAGACCTCCAA
>JAJCXS010000052.1 GCA_029263335.1 Acidobacteriota bacterium
ATCAGCGTGCGCCAGGTTTCGTCGCGGCCATAAGCCTCAAACGAGCTCTATTTGTCCGCTCACCGGGTGGTAGAAGGCGGTGACGACTCGAACCCCGCCATCTGCGATTGCCGCGCGGATGGTGTCCGACTCGGCGACCAGCCGCTCTGCGCTGACGATCGTATTCTGTCGCGCAACGGCGCCGGGCTCGCCCTCCGGCAAACTCTCGATCGCAGGTCGAATGTGCTCGAGCAGGTGAACCAAACTCGGACTGGTATCGGTGCCAGCCATCGCCGCAGCTACGGCACCGCAGTTCTCGTGTCCCATGACCACGATGAGCTTCGTCTCCAGGTAGGTCACCGCGTACTCGATGCTGGCGACCGTCGACGTGTTGGCCACATTGCCCGCCACGCGGACGACGAACAGCTCGCCGATGCCCGTGTCGAAGGCGATCTCGGGTATCACGCGGCTGTCGGCACAGCACAGGATCACCGCGAAGGGCTGCTGGCTGCCGGCCAGGAGCCGACGGCGTGCCTCATCGCGCCCTTTGCCTTCGAGCGTGCCTTGCAGGAAGCGCCTGTTGCCTTTGCGCAGCCGTTCGTACGCCTCGTCAGCCGTCAATCTGTCCAACGTGCCTCCTGGAGCGCAGAGCGGACAACCGTAGCCGAGCCTACTGGTCGACAGTGAGGTCGGCAACATGCCAGCAACACGGCGAATCGCGCCCGGAACACGCCTGTGGGCCGCGTTACGCCCACCGCGCGTCAAACCCCGTGCGCAGCGAGCCCACCATGCTAGCTTCGGAACACCTGTCAATTGCGCATTCCCGCGCGCTAGTTTTCCCAGAAGTGGAGGAGTTTCCATGAAGCGATTTGTCGCAGCGGCAGCGCTGACGATTCTTGTTGCCTCGGCCGCGTTCGCCGCGACCCCGCAAGAAATGATGGAGCCGACGACGATCAACGGCACCGTGATCGACACCGCCTGCTACGCGGCTGGCAAGCACGGCCCGGAAGAAGAAGGCTGCACCAAGATGTGCCTCAACATGGGCGTGCCGGCGTCGTTCCTCACCGAGAGTGGCGAAGTCCTCGTGCTGCTGCCCCCGGCCGACGCGGGCGAGATGGATGCGTTCAAGTCGCTCAAGGGCCACGCTGCCCAAGAGGTCGCGATCACCGGCATGGTGATGGATCGCGACGGCCTGAAGGCGATGACGGTCATGAAGGTCGAGGCCAACTAAGGCTCTTTCGACTGGATAGATAGGGAGATTGGCCCGCGGGCGTTGCTCGCGGGCCTTTTTCTGTGCTCCGCCCGTGCCTGGCGGTGTCGGGCGCTGGTCGCTAGCTGCGGTCGGCCGCCGTGTCGGGAAGCAACCCGGCCACGGTCAGGGCGAGACCGGCACCGACGACCAGTTCGGTCAGGCCGATGGGCATCGCGGCGTGCGGGCGTACCGCCGGCCCCACGAGCAGCAGTTTCTCGGCCCATAGGGCGGCGAGGATCACGCCCGAAAGCAGCGCCAGTGCGCGCGGTGAGCGTTTGAACTTCGCGCTGAGCAACACCAGGAACGGCACTACAAACGCGGCCGCGACGACTGTGAGGCCGAGGGGCGCCCAACCAGACTCCGCTCGGCGTAGCCAGAATTCCGCCTCACGTGGCAGGTTGCCGTACCAGGCGACCAGATACTGCGACCAGAGAGAATAGCCCCAGACCATGGCGCCACCGAAGAGCAGCTTGCCAAGGTCGTGTGACGCGGCGGCTGGGAAGCTCGCGGGCCGCGTGAACCCGCGTATTGCTACGGCGGCCATGCCCGCGTATAGGCCGCCGACGAAGAAGTACGCCCCGAACAGCGTGCTCGTCCAGCCAGGCTCCAGCGACATCACGAGGTCCCACGCCAACAGGGAGCCTACCGTCGCGTAGATCATGGCCATGGTCACGGCCCGGCGGTAGCGGTGGCCGGGCCTGCCCTTGAGCAGCCACATGATGGCGCCGCCCAGAACCAGTACGGCGAACGCGTCACGGACAAGGATCGAGGTGGGTGCGAACCAGACTTCCAGCCCCGGCTGGGGCTCCCGGGCCCAGGGATAGACGTGTGTGGCACCGAACGGCAGGACGGCGAGCGCTAGTGCCGGCACCGCGAACAACCGTGCCCAGCCCTCGGCTTGCTTCACGACCCAAGGGCTCCACGTGGCGCCGGTGATCTCGAGCGCTGCCACGAACGCGGCGGCGCCGCCGCACAGACTCAGCCAGAACAACGTACCGGCGGTGTAGCCGGCCCAGAACCGAGCCGCGGGTGCCAGCCAGGCCATGATGGCGACCAACGACATTCCCGCCAGGGCAACCCAGGGTCGTCTCATTGCTGCAGGCTCCGCAGGTACTCGACCACGGCCCAGCGTTCGTGCGGAGCGAGCGAGCCGCCGAGCGGCGGCATCGACCCGCCACCATCACGGATCGTGGCGTAGATGTAGCCGTCACTCTGAGCGCGGACGCGCGCGCCGGTCAGGTCCGCCGGGGGGCGCATGGTGAAATAGGATGCGACGGTGCCGTCGCCTTGCCCGGCGGCGCCGTGACACGGCTCGCAGTAGATCTGGAACAGGCCTTCTCCGGAGGCCAGCGCGGCGGGGTCGCCCGACAGCGGATTACGCAGGCTCATCGCGGCCTGGAAGCGGCTTTGCGTAACCTCGCCGGTAGTCGACAGGCTACCCGCCGGCGGCATGAGCAGGCCTTCATCGGCGTGCCGAGCCGGTGTTTCGACCATGTCCGAGGTCCACGGAAGCGATCCCGAGCATCCCGCCATGGCGAGCACGGCCAGGAGGCTGATCAACAGTGCGGGTGTCCGCTTCATGGGGTCGCCTCCACGACTTCACCGCCGCAGCTGGTGAGCGCGTCGCGAATCGACTGAGCCTGCCCTGCATCGCAACTCACGAGTACATCGAACAGATCGACAGCAGTCGCGGGTCGGTAGCCGGGTGTTGCGCCGCCGGGCAGGCGCGAGGCGCGAAGGAAGCCAGCCAACCCGGCGAGGGCGGCGAACAGGATCGTCAATTCGAAAGCGATCACGAAGAACGCCGGCCACGAGACAATGGGTTTGCCGCCCACCCTCAGGGGCCAGGCCAGAGCCGTACCGATGGTTAGCGCCCAGCCGCTGGCGAAACCGGTGATGCCACCGGCGAGAACCCATCGACGTACGGGGCTCACACCAGAATCGTGTGGCGGCACCGGGCTGTGGATGCTCTCGATGCGCCCGCCGGCTTGGGCGACGGCGCGGCGTCCCTGCTCGAGGGCCTCTTCAGAATTGAATGCTGCGCGCAGTCGCACGCTCATTGCCCCAGTTCTCCATGCAGCAGGGCTTCTTCCTTGACCTCGCTCAGAGGCACGGGCGGAACCACACGAACGAAGGTCCAGAACATCAACAGGAACATCGCCATGCTGCCGAGGATCACCAGGAACTCGGTCGTTGAACCGGAGTAGCTGCCCCAGGCGGCGGGATCGAAGTCGTGTGACAGGCTGGAAGTGATCAGCCAGTAGCGCTCCAACCACATACCGATGTTGACCAGAATCGACACCGTGAACAGCCACGGCAGCGAACGACGGCAGCGCGCGAAGAAGAACGTCGCCGGTGCGATGCTGTTGCCGAGGAGCATGACCGCGAGCATCGCGCCGTAGGCGCCGGTGGCGCGGAACGTGAACATGTCGATTTCGATGGGGTCGCCGCTATAGAAGGCCATCAGGTATTCGACCGCATAGCTGTAGGTGACGATCAGCGACGTGAACAGCAGCAACTGCGACAGTTTGTCGAAGTGCTCGATGGTGATGTAGTGCTCGAGGTGCAACCAGCGCCGCAGCGGAATTCCGAGCGTGATGACCATCGCCAGCCCCGAAAGGATCGCCCCGGCCACGAAGTACGGCGGAAAGATGGTCGTGTGCCATCCGGGCAGTACGGAGACCGCGAAGTCCCAGGACACGATGCTGTGTACGGAGATGACCAACGGTGTGGCCAGTCCGGCCAAGAGGATGTAGAGACCACGATAGTGTCGCCACTGTCGATCCGTACCTTCCCAGCCGAGGCATGCGAGCCCGTAGGCGGTCTTTCTCCATCCTTTCGAGCGATCGCGTAGCGCTGCGAGGTCGGGAATCAGCCCGTAGTACAGGAAGCAGGTGCTGACGGTCACGTAGGTGGTAACGGCGAAGACGTCCCACAACAGCGGCGAGCGGAAGTTCGGCCACAGCATGCGCTCATTGGGTAGCGGCAGGAGGTAGTAGAACTTCCACACCCGCCCCAGGTGGACGAGCGGGAACAGGCCTGCGGTCATGACCGCGAACACGGTCATGGCCTCGGCGGCGCGCGAAATGGCGGGCCGGAAGCGGGCCCGGAACAACAGCAGCACCGCCGAGATCAAGGTGCCCGAGTGCGCGATCCCGACCCAGAACACGAAGGTCGTGATGTAGATGCCCCAGCCGACCGGGTTGTTCAGTCCGGTGACATGCAGACCGCTCACGATCTGGTCGAGCCATGCGACCCCGCCGACGAGCAGCACCGCGGCCAAGGCCGCCAGCGCCATCACATAGGAACGACTGGGTTGGGCGACGGGTGCCAGCAGGTCTTCGTGGATACGGGCGAGGTCTACCGGGTGAGCGTGGGGGTCGTTCACGCTTCCTCCTCGGCCGCGGCGCTCGCAGGGAGCTGAGTGCGGGCCAGGTAGCTGACCGCCGGTCGCGTGTTGAGTTCCTCGAAGAGTGTGTAGGCGCGCTCGTCGCGCTGGGCCGTCGCCACCACACTGCTCGCGTCGTTCATGTCGCCAAACTGGATCGCCTCGGCCGGACAGGTCTGGGCGCAGGCAGTGGTGATGTCACCGTCCACCAGGTTTCGATCGGCCAATCGGGCGTCGCGCTCTCCTTCGCGAATGCGCTGGACGCAGAAGCTGCATTTCTCCATGACCCCAACGCTGCGTGGTGTCACATCGGGGTTGAGTTGGAGATCGAGCGGCTCGCGCCATTCGGCCGCCTTCCAGTTGAAACGCCGCACCTTGTAGGGGCAGTTGTTGCTGCAGTAGCGCGTGCCCACGCAGCGGTTGTAAACCATTGCGTTGAGACCCTCATCGGTGTGGTAGGTGGCGTTTACCGGACACACCGTCTCGCACGGAGCGTTGTCGCAGTGTTGGCACAGGATCGGGACGAACGCCGTACCGTGTTCGCTCTCGAATCGGTCGATCCGGATCCAGGACATCTCGCGGCCATTGGCCACGGCTGCGGGGCCGGCCACGGACAGATTGTTCTCGGCGCTGCACGCGACCTCACAGGCGCCGCACCCAACGCAAGAATTCAGGTCGATGGACATGCCCCAACGATGCTCAGGGTGCTCGTGCTCGGGGTAGAAGCCCTCGTTCTCGTGGTGGGCCATGGCCACCGCGGTGGCCGGCAGCGTGACGAAGCGCGCGATCTCGCGTTCGTGATCGTGGGTCTCGAGCTGAGTTCGCGTTTGTGGGCGGGGCTCTGTGCGGCGCAGATGCACTCGAGTGCTGGTTCGGGCCAGCATGCCCGACGCGTCGTCCAGTACCAACGGCAACGATTCGATCGGGTTGACGCCGCGACCGGCGGCCAGCTCGCCCAGTGCGCCGTGACCGTTGCCCATCGGAACCGCTACCGACCCTGGGTGGATCCCGGCGCGGAGTACAGCGACGGTCTCGAACGACCCGTGCTCGCCCTCAACGACGACGCCATCACCGTCACTGAGCCCGAGCGAAGCCGCTGTATCCGGGTGCAACTCGAGCCAGCTGTCCCACGTTACCTTGGTGACCGGGTCGGGCGACTCCTGCAGCCACCCGCGATTGGCGCCGCGGCCGTCGTGCATCTGGATGGTCGGAAACACCAGCAGAGCCAGCCCGTCAGCAGGCCCCTGCAGCGTGTCCGCCGTTTGCGCGAGCGAAGTCTGCGGCGGCAGCAGAGTCGGCAGTTCGGTGGCGGCCAGGGTCTCGTCGCCGTCAGGGGTCATCGGCTCTGCGAAGTGGCCACCGGCGCGCTGACTCGCCTGCCAGAAGGTGTTGGCGCTGCCGCCAACACCGGAGGCGGCGTGCAACGCGTTCCAGCTGCGGCGAACCGCCTGCTGCATCGTCTCGTTCGAGTTGCCGCGCAACAGCGCCAGTAGAACGTCGCCGGTCGCGCGCGTGTCGTGCAGCGGCCGCATCGCAGGTTGCTGCAGCACCACACGTCCGCCGCTAATCTCGTGGTCTCCCCATGCCTCGAGCGGTGAGTGGTCCGGCAAGACCAGGTCGGCCGTCATCGTCGAGTCGTCGAGCATGGTGGCGAAGCTGACGACGGGCACGGCCTCGAGCGCGGCGCGCGCTCCCGCATCGCTCGGTAGCGCGTGCACGGGGTTGGCGTGGTGCAGCAACAAGACGCCGATTTCGCCTCGCTGGGCCAGGTCGAGAGTCTCGAGCAAGTCGGCGTGGGAGGACAGATTCGAGAGTGGCGAAGGTCGGGCGGGATGAATGCTGCGGCCGGTGGCACCGAGCAACAGGTCGAGCAGGCCGGCCGCCGTTTCCAGGTCGGCGGCCGCGGCCGGGGCCAGCGCGTGCCCGCCGCCGAGCACCAGGGGATTCGAGGCCGCGACGAGTTCACCCGCCAGCGTGCGTAGCTGCTCATGATCCACGCCTGCAGCGGTAGCTGCCGCCTGTGCGTCGACGCCACTGACCCAGGTGCGCGCTACCTCGCGAAGGGCGTCGTCGAGGTCGTCTCCCTTTGCGGCAATCACCTCGGCAGCGAGCGCCGTCGCAACCGTGGCTTCGTGGCCGGGCTCGATCGAAAGCCATTGGTCAGCGTTGTCACCCGTCAGGCCACGTCGTGGGGAAACCTGTACGAATCGGGAGCGGCTGCCCTGCTGGACACGGCGGGAGGCGGCGAAATCGCGCGTCATGGACACCGTTCCGAGCCAGGTCTCGAGGAAGTCGGCGCCGAATGTGACGATCAGGTCGGTCTCGGACAGATCGACACTCGGCACCACGGCTCGCCCTACTAGCCGGTCCCAGGCCGTCATCGTGGCGCCGTACCCCAAGGTCTCGAATCGCACTCGCCGCGAGCCAGGCTGGCCTTCGATCAACTCGTCGACCAGCCCATCGAGAGTGCCGGTCACGTGGTGCCCGATCCAGCCAATCGGCCCGTCGCCGACCAGCTCGGCCAGGCGGATCATGGCTGTGTCCCAGTCCACTGGCTGCAGTTCGCCGTCGATTCGCGCCAGCGGTCCGGTAACCCGGTCGGGGTCGTAAAGTCCCTGCAATCCCGCCTGACCTCGAGGGCATAATGCGCCGCGACTCTCGGGGTGCTCCGGGTTGCCTTCGAGCTTGACTACGCGCCCCTCGCGGACCCGCGCCAGAACACCGCAGCCGGCCGGACACTCGCGGCACGCGGTCGCGTACCACGTGGGAATCCCCGGCACGATATCGGTGGGCGGTACCAGGTAGGGAATCAACTTGTCGCCGTCGACCGGCGCGCACGAAGCTGCCGCCGCACCGGCTGACCCGGCGGTCAGTTTCTTGATGAAGTCGCGACGGTCCATGTCAGGGCCTCAGTAGTGGCACGCCGTGCAGTCCAGCGGGGCGTCATTGTCCGCATGGCATTGGACGCAGAAGCCCATGCTGTGGGTCACTTCCCGTTGCGCGGTTTCCATCGATTTCACGTCTCCATGACAGGTTGAGCAGTCAACGTCACGGTTCACGTGGGCGCTGTGATCGAAACGCACGTACTCGGGCAGGTCGTGCACCTGCATCCATTCGATCGGCTCTTGCTGGTCCCACGCCGCGTGGATCGGTGCCACCAGGTCGCTATCGGGCTTGACCTCCAGGTGGCATCCACGGCAGGTGGTCAGCGGGGGCAGACCCGCTACGGTCGAGCGTCGCGCGGAGGTGTGACAAAACTGGCAGTCGAGCCCCACCTGCCCGGCGTGAATCCGGTGGGAGAAGCTTGCGGGCTGCTCGATGGGCGTTTCGGAGCCGAAGGCGAGGAAGGCACCGACCCCTGTCGCGACCACTGTGACAGCCAGCGCGGCCATGAGGCGCACGGAGACCAGGTTGCCCGGGGTTCGGCTCACGGACTGCTCAGTGAGCGTGGTGATGAGCCGCGTCAGCAGCGTCGCCGGCGTCCGCCATGCCGTCACCCATCGACGTGGCACGGGCCTCGTACATCATCTGCAACATGTCGCCGCTCATCGGCTTCACGTCGTCGGCGTTAACACCCGGGATATTCCCCTGGCCGGCCTGCCACGCCAGCAGGCACTCGCCACAGACGCCGTCGCCACCAGCAGCGGCGCCGTCGCCGCACGGGCACATCCCTGTTGCCAGCGCACAGAAACTGCACGAGGGATTGATGCAGCAGCTGTACATGCCGAGTTCTGCCTTGACGCCCACGAGATCCGCGCGAATCGCGGCGAGCTTCTCGAACGTACTCTGACCGGGCGCAGCCGCGAGGGCTCCTGCTGCGAAACCGAGAATGGCTACAGCTACAACAACAAAAGACAGCGCTTTGCGCATCGGCATGACTTCCCTTCGACGAATTGGCAGGTCCCTTCAGTGTCCGCAGCTGAAAGGCAGGACTCAACAGGCTTTCGCTCGGTTCTGTGAGCGCGGTGACAACGTGCCAACGACGTCATTTGGCGTACGGTCCGGTACATTTCTGTTGGCCACCGGGGCCTGGGAGGCTCTACGGTCTAATGACATCTTCCCTGTCCGGAGAGTACCCGATGCTGACCCTACCGAAATCGAAAGTGTTCTCGCGCTACGCGCTGATCGCGTCCGTCAGCCTTGTGGCTGTCGGTTGTGCCGCCGGACCGACGATTCCAGCCGAGGAGGCAGCGCCGCATATCGCCGCCTGGCTGCCAGGCGCTGAAGTACGGGTGGTCGGTAGCACCTCCGACGCGGATGGGGCGGTGGTCGATGTGAACGCCAGCGGCGAGAGCGTGGAGTTTCGTTTCCGTCACGACGAGTCCGGGTGGAGCCCGGAGGGAATGCTCGTCGATGGCAACGTCCTGGATTTTGCAGGCACCAAGGCGGCCTGGGTGGACATCGTGCGGTCGCCAAGGGAAGTAACCCTGGGGCAGATGGCTGCGGGCGAACGCCCGTTGGCCCCGCTGGAGGTCGTGGTAGTGGGCTTGCGCGTGGTGTCGGTCGAGGAGGAGCGTATGGAGCTCGAGTCCGCTTCCGAACCTGGCGTCGGCATGCTGGTGCTGAGAGGGCGACACTTCGACAACCTGCCGATCGAAGTGGGTCAGACCGTCGGACTCCAGCTGCAGACCCTTCGCCGTGAGGGCGACGAGTGGATGCCCGAACGCCAGACAACGGCCAACGAGTTGATGGTGGAACTCGAGCCGCTCGATATCACCTTCCTCGCCCTGCTCAAGCTGCGATTGCCCGATAAGGTCGTGCCGATTCCGTACTCCATCCCCGATATGGAGCACGATCATGGTGAAGGCGATGGGGGGATGTCCGGCATGGACCATGGCGCGGGAATGGATGGGTAGGCGCGCATCGGCTGCAGTGCTCGCGGTCGTACTCGTTGCCCTCGCCGCGTGGAGGGCGCCGTCGTGGGAGCGTCGAGACCTGGTGACGCCCGCGCCGCCCTACAAC
>JAJCXS010000053.1 GCA_029263335.1 Acidobacteriota bacterium
TATGCCGGTGGGTTGACGGACGTCGAGGTCACGCTGACCGTCACCGACACCCAGACGGGTCAGGTCAAGCAGTACGGCAACGATTTGGGGACACCGTTCGCGCCCGTACGAGACACCAGCGCGTTCTTGACTTGCCCATAAAGACTAGCGGTCGCAAACGACGGGCACCCCGGTAAGGGTCGAGGCAGCGGCGATGATCTCGCCGTCGTCGGGCACATTCCATCGGGCGACCTTCCCCTGGCCGATCCCCTTCGGGTTGTAGAAACTCAGTTGGGCCCGGTCGGCGTCCACCATGGTGTGGTGGTTGACGAGCTGGCCCGGGCCAAGATCGGTCGTCTTCTCTACGGACCAGTCGTAACGAAACGAAGTCGCCGCATCTTCGCGGCCGTTCGCGACGACCACCAGATCGTCACTACCGACGATCCCGTCCTCCTGGAATCCGTTGGAACAATTCGGGTTCCAGGCGACAAAGTTGGAGGTCACCTGGTCGGGCACCGGGTAGTTCTGTAGTGCCGCGCTTTCGTCGCTGATGTTGGCCTGCTGCGCTGCCGCCACGGGCGTACCGCCACAGGACCAGATCGCCCACGTGCCGAACTCCCCGAACGTGGCCACGTCGAGACCGCCGGAGAGCTCGCAGACATCCGCCTTGAGCGTGCGCACGCCGGCCGCGGCATTTGCGGCGGCGCCGTCACCCGATCCCGACTGCCGGGCCAGGACGGCTTCAAGGTCGAAGATCGTGACCGAGTCGTCTCCGAGGTTGACCACGGCGCCGAATTGGTCCTGGTCATCGATCTTCACCCTGGACGGCAACTTGCCGGTCTTGATCTTGGCAACGACCCTCAGCTTGGCCAGGTCGATGATCTTCAGGAGCTTCCTGCCCTGCGTGGCAAACCCGTAGGTGCCGTCGCTGGTCACCGAGACGAAACGCGTCTTCTTGCCTGTCTTCACCTTGCCCAACGCCGTTCGCGTGGCGGTGTCGATGACCCAGACGAACTTGTCGTCGACGACGAGCGCAACGCCACCACCGACGGCGATATCGGCTGGAGCCTTGAATCTCGTGATCGTCTCCACGAGCTTCGTCTTGGCCGCCTTCTTACCCTTCCAGATCGTCTCCAGTACGTAGACGCGTTTGTTGACCGCGTCGGAAACGTAGACATCCTCCGTGATCTTCTTGGCGGAACCGAAACCAAGAATCGGGGCAGCAAGGAAGACGGACAGAACGGGCACGATGACTGCCAGGCGGAAGGAATCAGATGGGCTGCTGGCTCTCACTGCTGAACTCCCGGTTGCAATGACTGAACGGCATCCCGACAATAGTGGAAATATCACGATAATTGGACCCTGTTGGTCGATTTAATCAAGATGATGCCGCGCCCCCGAAGCGGTCCCCTTGCCACAGTACCGGCCGGCGCCAAGCCGGACGCGAGCTTTGGTAGGGCCCTCTCGGGCGAGTGTGGCCGACACGGCGGGCGTTCCCGCGTAAGATGGGCGGCTATGAATTGCGATCCGTTGCCGACAGTTATTCAAGGTGGCATGGGAGTCGCCATCTCTAGTTGGTCCTTAGCCCGCACCGTGTCGCAGGCCGGCCAACTCGGAGTGGTGTCAGGAACCGCGCTGGACATCGTTCTGGCTCGTCAGCTACAGGTTGGCGATCCCGGCGGCCACGTGCGACGAGCCCTCGAGGCATTCCCACTCCCCGACGTGGCGGAGCGAATCCTCCGGCGCTACTTCGTCCCCGGTGGTAAACCCACCGATAAGCCTTTCCGGGCGAAGCCGATGCCGAGCGAGAAGCCGTCGCAGCACTTGCTCGAGCTGTTGGTGGCCGGCAACTTCGTCGAGGTGTTTCTCGCGAAAGAGGGCCACGAGGGGGTCATCGGCATCAACTTCCTGGAGAAGATCCAGGTACCGACACTGCCTTCGCTCTACGGCGCGATGCTCGCGGGTGTCGACTGCATCCTCATGGGCGCCGGTATTCCCCGGGCGATTCCGGGAATTCTCGATCGCCTTGCCGAGGGGAAATCCGTTGACCTGCGCTTGGATGTAAAGGGAATCGCCCGGGACGAAGAGATCACCACCCGATTTGACCCGCGCTCCCTGTTCGACGACGGACTACCGGACGTCGCTCGGCCGGATTTTATTGCCATCGTTTCTTTCGCCACGCTGGCAACGATGCTCGCCCGCAAGGCCAGTGGCCGCGTCGACGGTTTTATCGTTGAAGGTGCCACTGCCGGCGGACACAACGCGCCGCCGCGAGGAAAACTACAGCTCACCGACGCCGGGGAGCCCATTTACGGGGAGCGGGACATCCCCGACCTCGAGAAGATCGGCGCGCTCGGTTTGCCGTTTTGGCTCGCCGGCTCGTATGCGGCGCCGGAGCGCGTAACCGAAGCATTGCAGGTCGGAGCAACCGGAGTACAAATCGGCACCGCGTTCGCCTACTGCGCAGAATCCGGGCTCGACCCCGATTTGAAGGCACGGGTCTTGGCCATGAGCCAAACGGGCGAGGCGACGATCTTCACGGATCCGGTGGCATCGCCGACCGGATTCCCATTCAAGGTCGTCGGCATGGCGGCCACGAACTCCGAAGCCGCCAGCTACGAGGATAGAACGAGGATCTGCGACCTCGGGTACCTGCGCCACGCGTACAAGCAGGAAGACGGCACCCTGGGCTGGCGCTGTCCGTCGGAGCCGATCGAAGACTACGTACGCAAGGGTGGCGACGTGGAGGATACGCGCGGCCGCAAGTGTGTCTGCAACGGCTTGATGGCGAACATCGGCCTCGGCCAGGTGCAGCGAGATGGAGAACACGAACGCGCGCTCGTTACCTCAGGAGACGATGTCGTCAATGTCGCGCGATTCCTGAAGCCCGGAGCCAGTTCGTACGGCGCGCTCGATGTTCTTGAGTACCTGCTCCAGGACGTCGACCAGCCCGTCGCAGCAGGGTAATCGCGACGACGACCGCGTATGCTTGGTAGTGGCTCGCGGCCAGCATTCGTCCTAGGCTAAGGTGTCAGGAAGTCAGATGCTCCCACGGCCTCGCCCGATGACCACCCACACCGACCCCAGCATGCACGCCAACGCCCTGAGAATCTCTGCTTTCTTGACCGTGCTCGTCCTGTTGACGACCGTCGCACCCGCGCCCGTATCGGGTGCCGAGGACCGCGCCGTCATCGTTCGTGTGGAAACACCTCTCGGCAGTTTCGAGATCGAACTGTTCCCCGACGTCGCGCCGATCACGGTCGCCAACTTCCTCCGCTACGTCGAGGACGGCGACTTCGCCGACTCCTTCATCCACCGCAGCGTGCCGGGCTTCGTAATTCAGGGCGGTGGATTCGTGTTCGCAGGTGACGCTCCTGCAGCCATCGCCACCCGGCCGCCGATCACCAACGAGTTCGGCCGCTCGAATCTGCGTGGCACCATCGCAATGGCCAAGCAGGGCGGTGACCCGAACAGTGCGACCAGCCAGTGGTTCATCAATCTGGCCGACAACGCAGCAGCCCTCGACACTCAGAATGGTGGCTTCACGGTATTCGGGCAGGTCATCGGCGGCGGAATGGCCGTGATCGACGCCCTTGCCGCGGTGCCGATCTTCAGCGCCGGCAATCCGTTTGCCGAGTTGCCGCTGCGCGACTATGCCGTTGGCGATCCGATCGCCGCGGAGAACCTCCTGTTCACCGAGATGTCGACAGCGGTGACCGCCGCACCGCCGCTCCTGCTGCGGCGCTCGACCAATCGCAGCTGGCTGTCGTATCGAATCTCCTCCAAGGACGGCAAAGTAACGATCGACGAAAAAGGCGCCGTCAAGTTGACGCGATCGGCGGCTTTCGAGACGGTCTCCCGGAGCGATTTCAACGGTGATCGCGAGCCCGATGTCCTCTTGCGCAGCACCACGACCTCGAGGGGTAGCAGCTGGATCCTGGCCACGCTGCTGGGCAAGAAGATCGCCGCGGAGGGCGAGGTTGCCTTGGTGACCGGCGATGACTGGAGCCTGGTAGCTACCGACGACTTCGACGGTGATCGCAAGGCCGACGCGCTGTTCCGGAACGTCGTCGATGGCAGCTGGATGGTCTCATTGCTGGATGGGCAGACGGTCCGAGGATCAGCAACGCTGGCACTGAGCGACGTCCTGGAGGATACGGTGGCTGGCACCGGCGACTTCAATGGCGACGGCCGCTCTGACCTCCTGATGCGAAGGCCCAACGGTGCCTGGACGATCTACCTGCTCAACGGCGTGGGTACGCCGCTGAGTGGGCAACCGAAACTGCCCAAGAGCCGTCGATCGAGCCTCGTGGCGATCGCCGATTTCGACGGTGACGGAACCGATGACGTGCTCATGCGAGACGACAAAGGGCGCTGGGACTTCTTCGCGCTCGACGGCACCAAGGTGCGCATGAAGGGCGCCGTACCGATGTTGCGTGACAAGGACTCCACTCTTGTGTCGCATGCCGACTTCAACGGCGACGGCAACGCCGACGCCCTGCTGCGCAACGTCGACGGCAGCTGGCACCTGTACACGCTCGACGGTCGGAAGGTCATTGGCGACGGCGCCTTGGAGATGACGGATGACATCGGCTACGGCATCGTCGCGACCGATGATTTCAACCTCGACGGCAGCGCCGATGTCCTGCTGCGACACACCGACGGCGATTGGCTGCTCTACAACATCGATGGTTCCGGCCCGGCGATCCTGAGCACGGCGGTGCCGAAGCTCAGCACCAACAAGACCTGGGTGCCGCAGATCAACTGACGCCCGCCACCTTCAGGCCGGGTAACCCACCGCTGCCCCTAGCCTGCCGGATGGCGGCGCTTCTGCACCATGAAGTGGACCAGAGGCACCACCAGCAGCGTCAGCACTGTCGACGCGAGCGCCCCCATCATCAGGGCAATGGCCAGCCCCTGAAAGATCGGGTCAAAAAGAATGACCACGGCGCCGACCACCACGGTACCGGCGGTCAACAGAATCGGCCGAAAGCGCACGGCGCCCGCCTCGAGAACCGCCGCGTCGAGCGTGCGGCCGGCCGCCAGTGCCTGGTCTACAAAATCGATCAGCAACACCGAGTTGCGCACCATGATTCCAGCGAGCGCGATGAACCCGATCATCGACGTAGCGGTGAAATAGGCACCGAACATCTGGTGCCCGGGCAGCACGCCGACCAGGGCCAGCGGTATGGCGATCATCATCACCAACGGAGTTCGAAACGAACCGAACCAGCCGGTGATGAGCACATAGATCAGTACCAAGGCCGCGCCGAACGCGCCGCCCAGGTCGCGGAACACCTCATAGGTGATGGCCCATTCGCCATCCCAACGCACCGCTACGCGGTCATCCGAAGGCGGCTCATCGCGAAAATACTGCTCGACCACGCTGCCGTCTGGACTGGGCAGGGCACTAACCGCATCGCCCATGGCAAGCATGGCGTACACGGGGCTCTCCTGCGTGCCTGCTACCTCCCCGAGGACGTACACCACCGGCCTGAGATTCTTGCGATGCAGGCTCGCATCAAGCTGCGACTCGGTCACCCGGACCAACTCCGATAGCGGCACCATTGCGCCGCGCGTGGACATTAGCCTCAACTCGGACAGGGCCGCCACAGAGGAGCGCTCGGAACGCGGCAGCCGCAGTCGAATCGCCACCGGTTCGAGTTCGACGGGATCGTGCAGGACGCCGGCGTCCTCGCCGGCAACCGCGAGCCGCAGTGTCCTCGCGATAGTCGCCGCCGAGACTCCGTGCAGTGCCGCTTTCTCGTGATCGACCTCGAACACCACTTTGGGCTGCGGCGTCTCCACCAACCAGTCGACATCCACCACCCCGTCGGCCGCTGCGAAGATCTCTCGCACCCGTTCCGCAGTAGCGATGCGGCTTGCGCGATCGGGGCCATATACCTCCGCCACCAGCGTCGAGAGCACTGGCGGCCCGGGCGGGATCTCGACGATACGCGCCTGGATGTCGTGCTTGGCCGCAATCCGCTCAACAATCGGCCGCATACGGCGGGCGATATCGTGGCTCTGTTCAGCCCGTTCCTTCTTCGGCAGAAGGTTGACCTGAATGTCGGCAGCGTTGGCTGTCGAACGCAAATCGTAGTGCCGCATCAGGCCGTTGAAGTTAATGGGCGCTGAGGTCCCCACGTAGAGTTGCAGGTCGGTGACATCGGCCATCTTGCTGAGTTCGCTGGCAAGTTCGGTCGTGACACGCGCCGACGTCTCCAGAGTCGTGCCTTCAGGCAGATCGAGCATGACCTGCACCTCGCTCTTGTCATCGAACGGCAGCATTTTTACGTTGACCCAGTTGAGCGGTACCAGGGCAACGGAAAACAGCAGCAGTACGACGATGCCGCCGAGAAATGCCCATCGATACAGAGTGTTGCCGAGAAGCGGTGCCAGAAGACGACGATAGACCCTGTAGGTCATCGTCGATTCCACCGATTCGCCTGCCCCGTTGTGCGCCTTGCCTCCCCGTAGGAGCCGTACCGCGAACCACGGAGCGACTGTCAGCGCGACGAGCAGCGAGAAGATCATCGCCAGCGATGCGCCCACCGGCATCGGGCGCATGTAGGGCCCCATCAAACCACGCACGAACGCCATCGGCAGCACCGCCGCAATCACCGTGAGCGTGGCCAGGATCGTCGGATTGCCCACCTCGTTGACCGCCTCGAGAGCCGCCCTCATACGCGACCTCGTGCCCATGGCCTGATGCCGCACGATGTTCTCGACCACGATGATCGAATCGTCGACCACGATGCCGGTCACGAAGATCAACGCGAACAGTGTCACCCGATTCAGGGTGTAGCCGAAGATGTAGTACACGAACAACGTCAGCGCGAAGGACACCGGCACGGAGATGAAGACCACCAGCGCGCCGCGCCAACCGAGCGCGAGGCCGATGACCACCGTGACCGAGATAATCGCCACGATGAGATGCATCAACAGCTCGTCGGCCTTCTGCTTGGCCGTCGCACCGTAGTCGCGCGTTACCGTGACGTCGACCGTCTCCGGAATCACCGTGCGCCGCAACTCGGCGACCCTCCCCATTACGCGCTGCACGACGGCGTAGGCATCGGCGCCTTTGCGTTTGGAGATCGACACGGTCACGGCGGACCGCACCTCGTCAGCGCCGGCTTCCGTCTCGATGCCCTTGGCGCGCGCTGCGGCGCCCGGCATGAAGAAGACGTAGTTCGAAGGCTCTTCGCCGCCATCCGACACGTCGGCGACATCCTCCAGCTTCACCGGCCGCCCCTGATACACGCCAACCACCAGCGCCGCGACGTCATCGACGGAAGCGAGAAACGCGCCGGTCTCGACCAACAGCTCACGATCAGCGGCCTCGAAAGTACCCACGGGAGCGGCAAGATTCTGCATTTGCAGGGCGCCCGCGATAGCCGACGGGTCGACGTTGTGCGCGGCCAGCCGCTGAGCGTCGAGATCCACCCGGATCTGGCGGCGCTGCCCACCAACGACATCGACGGTAGAGATATCGTCGAGGGAGCTGATGGCCCGCCGCAGCTCCATCGCGATGCGCCGCAAATCGGAGCTGTCGCGGCCCCGCGAGGACAACGTCAGAGCCAACACCGGCACGTCGTCGATAGTGCGCGACTTCACCAACCAGGGGGTGGAGTCCCGCGGCACGAGATCGGCCCCCGACATCAGCTTCTGGTGCACCCTGACAAGGCTGTCTTCCTCATCGTCGCCAACATGAAACCGCACGGTGATCAACGCCGCGCCCGGCATCGAACTCGAGTACACGTACTCGACACCAGGGATCTCCCACATGCGTTTCTCGAGCTGCAACGTGACGCGAGTTTCCACCTCCGCCGGAGAGGCACCTGGCAAGCCGACGAAGATGTCGACCACGGGCACAACGATCTGTGGTTCCTCTTCGCGCGGCGTCAGCCCGACGGCAGCCGCCCCCAATACCAAGGCCATGATCACCAACAACGGCGTGAGCTTGGAGTCGGCGAAGAAGCGGCCAATCCTGCCCGCCGGACCGAGTTGAAGCGGCTCGCTCATCGTGTCGTCTCGATGTGAGCACCGTCGTGAACCGCGCTCGTCGGGGCGACCAGGTAGCGCTCGCCAGGTTGCAGGCCGGACAGCACCTCGACGTCATCCTGGCGGGGGGTGCCGAGCCTGACCCAACGCAGCCCCGCGCGACCATCCTCGTCCAGGACGAACACACCGACGAGCTGACCACGTTCGACCACGGCGGTGAGCGGCACCAGTAACGCGCTGCGCTTGCCAGTGTCGAAAGCGGCGCGCGCAAACATACCCTCCTTGAGGGTTCCGTCCGGATTCTCGAGCACCATCTCGACCGCGAAGGTGCGGGTGGCAACGTCGCCGGAGCGGCGAACCCGTTCGATCGTGGCCGGCCGGACTGTTCCCATCACCGTCACCTCGGCCGTCTGGCCACGCGACAGTTCGACGACGACGCTCTCGGGCACATCGACCTTCACCTTCACCCGCGACAGGTCGGCCACGACGAGGAGCGCTTGCCCGGGCGCCGCCATGTCGCCTACTTCGATGAGCTTGCTGGTCACCCACCCGGCGATCGGGGTGCGTACGATCGCGTAGGAGACCGCCACCTCGGCTGCCTGGATGTTGGCTCGCATGACCTCCGCGCTGGCGGCGGCGACTCGGTGGGCCGCGCTGGCATCTTCGAGACTCTTGTCGGTCACCGACTGCTGCGCGTGGAGCGCGCGCATGCGCTCGTGGTGCGTCGCAGCGTTCTCCAGCGTCGCTTCGGCCATGACGAGCGCGGCACGCGCTTGTGCCAGTGCAGCTTCCAGGTCGGCGCTTTCGATCTGCACGACCACCTGATCGCCAGTGACATGATCTCCCTCTCGCACCGAGATCTCGCGGACGCGTCCCATGATCTTGGTGCCGGGCGACGATCGCCGCCATGCTTCGGTCGAGCCACTGGCGGACGCGACCACCTCGACCTCGGCCAACTCCGCTACCGCGACGGTGGCCGCGATGGTGACCGCCTGGTCGGCGCCCGCGTCGGGCTCTGGGCCAGCCTCACCACAGGCCACCGCGATCAGCGCCACCGCTGTCACGACCGCACGAGCGCTCAGATTCCTCTTCCGGTTGATCGTCATTCCCGTTCCTCGCTGTCGTCTCATTGGCCTACCGCCAGATCGAGTGCGGCGCGACCGAGCATCACGTCGCGCCGAGCCCCGACCGCTCGCGTTTGCGCCCTCGTCAGCGCAGTCTGGGCGTCGAGCAACTCGACGGAAGTCGAGAGCCCCTCGCGATATCGATTCTCGACGATGCGCTGGTTCTCACGCGCCAGACGAATCGCCTCCTCGGCATGAGTTACACGCTGCGCCGCCGCCTGAAGGCCGTAGAACGCCTGCGTGACCTCCAACTCGACCGCGCGCCGGAGTTGATCAGCGCGAAACCGAACCTGCCTCTGTTGCGCCATTCCCTTGTCGACCGCCGCTCCACGACCACCCCCGTCAAACAGTGTGAAGCGCGCGTTCACCGTGATTCCCCAGTTGGTTGACTGATCGCCGAACACTGAGCCGGCATTCGATTCCGCAAAGCCTGCCAACCCGACCTCGGGTTTGAACGCCGCCCTCTCGGCCTCGAGGTTCTTGGCGACAGCCTGCTCCTGCACCGTCATGGCACGTAGGTCGGCACGTGTCGCTAGCGCCTGCTCAACGAGGGGTTCGAGAGCCTCCTCGACAGCCTGCATCTCGTCAAGATCGTGGGGCAGGTTCACTGGCCCCCCCAGATCGGCACCGATGATGAAATTCAGCGCCGACGTCGCCACCGCGAGGCCGGCGCGCGCGCGCGCCAGCGCTTCGCGCGCCTCGCTAGCTCTCACCTGAGCCTGCAGAACGTCCGAATCGACCGCCAGCCCGCCCCGGCGCAGGTTCTCGGCAAGCTCGACATGCGCAATGGCGGTGCTCAGCGCCTCCTCGGCCACGGCCAGGTGGCGCGTCGCCAGCACCGCGCCGGAGTACGCCTCGACGGTCTCGAAAACGACGCGTTGCCGAACCCTCGCCTGCTGCAGGTCGGCCACCTCGTGTCCAAGCCGAGCTGCCTCGGCCCGGCGCGCGATACGACCGCCCGTCCACAGTGGCTGCACGACCAGCATCTGCGGCGTGAAGTTGCTGATCGGATCCGGTCGGTTGAGTTCGTCGATATCGAAGTTGGCGGCGGTGAAGTTGCCCTGTCGCAGCAAGTTGCCAAACACGAA
>JAJCXS010000054.1 GCA_029263335.1 Acidobacteriota bacterium
CGACGCCGGCCCTCGGCGGGATCGAATTGTGCCGCGCGTTGCACTCGCGGTCACCAGCCTGGCCTTCGTTGCATTGATACTCATCCTCGCGGGCCTGACGCCTCCTGGCTTGAGCCAGAAGGCCCTGGTCGCCGAATACGACCGACAGCGGGATGACCCCGACGCCCGTCTGGTCTATGTCGGTGGACAACCAGCATCTGCCGCCTTCTATTCCAACGGCCGAGCGCTGCTCATCGAGGGAACGCTGGCGATCAGCGAGCTGGCTCGCCAGGCGCCGCGCGACTTCTTCGCCGTCCGTAACCCCCACGATCTGCCGACCACGGTACTGAACAGGACCGAGGAAATCGGCAGATTCGGCGCCTATCGTCTTCTGCGGGAACGATAGCCTGACGGCGGAGGTCCGCAATGGCTTGCTGGTCCGTCCCCCGCTCTACTTCGGCGCGGGTTCGCCACGGTTGGCCGGCTCCCGTGTGGTGGCGCCGCGCCCCGATCTGCCCCGAATCCGGACCAGGTCGAGCGCCATTCGGGCCGCCGTTGTTACCAGGCTGATCTTCGACCCTGGCTGATGGATCCAGTTCACCGGCACCTCCTCGACCCGATAACCGCGCGTCTTGGCCGCGAGTAGGATCTCTACGTCAAAGCCGAAACCGTCCACCTGCTGTATCGAGAACAACTCGTGCGCTGCCGCTTCGGTGAATAGCTTGAACCCGCACTGAGTATCGGCGAACCCGGTGACCGCGAGCGTCTCTACCAGTCGATGAAACACGCGGCCAATGAAGCGCCGATGCCACTTCGCCGTGACGGTCACGTCCCGCCCGCGCTTTGCGCGCGAACCGATGGCGATATCAGCGCCGCCGTCGAGCGCAGCCCACAACCGAGCCAGCTCTTCGATCGGCGTGGCGCCATCGGCATCGGTGAACAGCACGCGCGGCGCCGTGGAGGCCAGCACCCCGGCGCGCACCGCCGCACCCTTGCCCCGATTCACCGGGAAACGGATCGACCGCACCTGCGAGTGTCGGCTGCTCCATTCGTCGATGACCTTGCCGGTACCGTCGAGGCTGCCGTCGTCGACGACGATGATCTCGGCCGACTCTTCGCGCCCGGCGAAGTACTCGACGATTTCGCCGAGCGTTGCCGGGAGCCGCTGCTCCTCGTTGAACGCCGGGACCACGACCGCGATGCCGGGCGCGGCCATATCAGTCGTAGCGCAACGCTTCGATGGGATCGAGCTTCGAGGCGCGGCGCGCCGGATAGAACCCGAACACGACACCAATGGCAGCCGAGAACCCAAAGGCCAGCATGACCGAATCCGGCGACACCAGCATTGCCCAGCCGAAGCGAGACCCGAGTTGATCGGAAGCCAGATAACCAAGCGCGATGCCGATGGCGCCGCCGAAACACGACAGCGCCACCGCCTCGATGAGGAACTGGAGCTGGATGGCGCTCTTGCGCGCCCCGATGCTCTTGCGAATGCCGATCTCACGCGTGCGCTCGGTCACCGACACCAACATGATGTTCATGATGCCGATGCCGCCGACGACAAGCGAGATGCCGGCAATGCCGGCCAGCAGCAACGTGAAGGTCTGATTGGCATCCTGCATCACCGATAGGAACTCGGTCTGGCGCGAGATCGAGAAATCGTTGTCCACCCCTGGTCGCAGGCGATGTTGCCGCCGCAGGATACTCTCGATCTCTGCCATCGCCATGGTGACGTGATCCTCGGAGAGGGCCTCGACGGTCATCGACGAAATGTAGTCGGTACCGAACAGCCGTCGCATCGAGGTCGCCAAGGGCACGATGACAATGTTGTCACGCGAGAAAAACGACGAGCCGCCCTTCTCCGGCAGCGTCCCGATGACCTCGAACGATACGCCGTTGAGGCGAATCATCTCGCCAATCGGGTCGATGTGCGGCGGGAAGAGTCCTTCCTTCACTTCTTTGCCGATCACGGCGAGCCGGCGCGCACCCTCCTGCTCGGTGGCGTTGAAGAACCGACCCGACTCGAGCGCCCAGTTGTTCATCTCGAGGTACCCGACCCAGGTGCCGAGCACCGAGGTGCTCGAACCCGACGCGTTCTTGTACTCCAGCTGGGCGTTCTGCGACAACTCCGGGATCACGCGCCCGATCGACGTTGAGTTCTCGATGATCTCGAACACGTCGTCGATCGGCATGCGAGCGCCGCGGGACGATCGCCCCCACCCTCCGCCGGATCGCACCGACAAGTTGTTGGCACCGAGGCCCTCGAGCTGGCTGTTGACCGCTGCCTGGGCACCCGCTCCCAGAGCCACCATGGTAATCACCGCGCCAACGCCGATGATGACGCCGAGCATGGTGAGGATCGAACGCATCAGGTTCGAACGAAGCGACTGCAGAGCTACGGCGAGAATTTCGAAGAAAAGCATGTCTCAAGCGTGCAGTCTGACGGTGGGTCCGGGCAAGCCGGAGGCCGTAAAGAGTTGTAAAGGGCCACCTGACTCCGGCCCCAGCCGCCCGGTTCAGTCGGCCCGCAACGCCTGGATGGGGTCGACCGCCGCTGCCCGCAACGCCGGATTCGCTGCCGCCAGCACACCAACGACAAACAGCGCGCCGCCGGCAACGACATAGGTCAACGGATCGGCCGAGGCCACGCCGAACAGGAGACTCGACAGCAGCCGCGTGACCCAGATGGCCCCCGCGATGCCGACGGCCACCCCGGCGCCCGACAGCCAGAGAGCGTTCCGGACGACGAGCCAGACAATGTCGCGCCCGCGCGCGCCGGTAGCCTTGCGGATACCGATTTCCTGCGTTCGCTGCCGCGCGCTGTAGCTGATCACGCCGTACAGACCGGTCGCCGACAGCAGCAGCGCCAGCCCAGAGAAGACTGCGAGAACCCGCGACAGCAACCGGCCGTCGTGCGACTCCGCCATGATCACCGACGTCAGTTCGCGCCCCGAGTGCGTGAAGATGGCGTCGACATCGGCGTCCACCACACGCTCCACGGCACGCGCCGCATCACCTACCGTCGCCCGCTCCGCGACACGTCCCACGAAATTCATGCCCCAGAAGGGCCGGTGCCAGTGCGGCACGTAGATCTGTGGCGTACCGAGATCGCGTATGCCGTCTTGCCGTGTGTGGCTGGCTACGGCCACCACACGCGCGAGAACGCGATCCACTGGAGTGGGGTTCTGCATGTCGAAATCGATCCACAGACTTCGTCCTAGCGCGCTCTCTCCGGGCCACAGCCGCTCGGCGATCTGCTCGTCGATGATGACCTCGCCGTCGGCACTGGCAGGCCATGCAGGGAAAAAGTCGCGACCTTCTATCAACGGGATGCGCATGGTCTCGAAGTAACCTGGCAGGACGACGTTGAAAGTGGCCCGGTGGTCATTGCCTTCGAGCTCCGCCACGGTGCGACCATAACCGTCGACGTCGAATCCACCGTGCGTCGGCAGCACGAAGATTGCGCTCGCGGCCGCGAACTCCGGCTGTCGACCTACCTCAGCCGCAACGTCGCGGAAGAACTCGTAGCGCGGCGGCCCGAGCGCAATGCTGGTCTGGTCCATCTCCACCTTGAAGGTGAAGACGTTCTCCGGGTCGAAGCCCAGATCGACGCGCGCAAGATTGGCGACCGTGCGCAGCATCAGGCCCGCGCCGACCAGCAGGACCACGGCGACCGCCGTCTGAATGATCGTCAACGCACGGCGGCCACCGGCACCCTTGCGTGAGCCGGCTAGCCGCGCGCCGTGCCGCAGCTGGTCCACGAGGTGTCCACCTCCGCGCCCCTGCAAGAGGATCAAACCAGCCGCCAGCGACCCGGCGAGCACGGTCGCGCCCAGGGTAAACACCACGGTGCCTGCGCCGACATTGATCTCGTTGGCCCGCGGCAAGACGTCGCTGGCCAGCGCTCTCACGGCACTCACCGAGATGGCCGCCAGGGCGAGACCGCCAACGGCTCCGATGGCTGCCAGCACCAGCGACTCGACCAACACAAGACGAGCCACCCGCAGCGTGCTGGCGCCGAGAGCCTGCCTAACGGCCAGGTCTCTCTCGCGGGCTCGGCTCCGTGCCAAAGCCAAACTGCCCACGTTGGCACAGGAGATCAACAGGACGAGCGTGACCGCTACCCCGAGGGCCGTGAGCAACGGTCTCACGCCGGCGGTCAGATGTTTCTTCAACGGCGTCAACTCGATCCTCGCCGGCCCCTCGCCATAGGTGTCGGGACGCTCCTCGAACCAGGACAAGGCCATCGCGGCGAGCGCGGCCCGTGCCTGGTCGAGATCGAGATCCTCGCGCAGGCGGACCACGGTGCGCAGGTAATGGGTATCGGCGTTGTCACCGACGATGTGGTACGCCCTGGTCCACAGGTCGGCGCGCACCGGGACCCCGTCGCGCGGATCCAACAACAGCCTGATGTCGGGCGGCAGTACACCGACGATCGTCTTGTCGCGATGTTCGACCGTCAGCCTCTTACCAATCACGCTCGCATCTGCTCCGAGGGCTCTCGTCCAGTACTCGTGTGACACGAGGTATCCGAGCGCCTCACCCCCATCGCCGTCGCGATCGTCGGCGGTGATCGAGCGTCCCAGGATTGGAGAAACACCAAGTGTCGGCAGCAGGCCCGTGGTGACCTCGATCCCTTGCACCTTCTCGGGCCGGTCCACGCCGGTAACATCGAGATCTATCGGGAGTACCTCGCCATAGTTCGGCCGAATCCCCCCGACGCCGGAGAAGATGTCCGTACGGCGCTCGAGCTGCTCAAACTCACCCCAAGAAAGCCCGTGCCACAACCGGCCGTCGTGGGGAACGATACGGACCGCAGCCAGTTGCCCCGCATCGGGATATGGCAACTCGCGGAGCGCCACGGACTCGATAATCGTGAAGGCCACCGCGGTGATGCCGATGCCCGCGCTGAGCGTGATAGCAGCCGCTGAGGTGTAACCCGGGCTGCGCCACAGATCGCGCGCGGCGCTCGCCAGGTCGAGCATGATGCCGCCCAGCGCGGAACGGCGGTACTGACGAGCCGTGTTCGAGCTGCCGCACCAGGGAACGGCCACGGCAACCCGCTCCAGAGCGGCACTGCCCACGGCCTCGACCAGAAGCCGCAGCCGACGCTGCCACTCGTGCCGGCGACCACTTATCGAGGAGGCCTCTTCCCAGTCCGCGATGAAGTGACGGACGAAGGCGGGGCCGTACTGCTCGCGAAAACTCCCCGGGAATAGCCGGAGTACTGCCTGTGCCCACCGGTGACCATTCATCGATCGCCTCCTCCGACAACGCGCGAGGTGGCGTCGACGAAACGCCGCAGCCTGCTCGTCTCCAGCTCCAGCACTTCGCGACCCAGGTCGGTGAGCCGAAAATACACACGCCGCTCATCATCGAGGGCCGGATCTGGTCGCTCCGGCGCCTCCTCGATAAGCCGGGCTTCGGTGAGCTGACGGATCGAGCGATAAAGGCTGCCCGCGCCGGGGTCGGAGGCGCCGTCAGAGATTCGTCGAATCTCCTTCTTGACGGCGTACCCATGACGCGTCCCGCTGGCCAGAGCCACCAGAACAAGGTAGTGACGATTGCTCAGTGGCAGTAATTCGAGAGCATGGGTGGAAATAGGTGCGTTCATGGCCATTGATCTGTTGCGGCGCAGGGATGGTCGGTCCAGAGAAACTGCTTCTCGGATTGTTCGACTATACCAAATTTGTACTAGCTTGCGTCGGTGTGGTTTCCGCGAGCCCACCGCCGAGCCGGCTCATCGCCCCGTACGTCACGGCGATCGTGCAAGAACTACTTTCTGAGCAGTTCCGCCGGGGACACCGTGGTGGCACGAGCAAACCGCATCACCGCGGCCAGCAGCGTGGCGGAGGCCACCCCCAACGCCGGCACCAACACCTCGGCGAAGCCCGCTGTCTGCACGGCGACTCCGCCCCCCACAGCGGACGGCATCAGCAAGAAGGCCACATACGAGCCGGCCGCGGCCCCCGCGACCAGGTAGACGGCCGGCCACGCCACAAGCTGCAGCAGCACTCGCCAGCGAGTCGCCCCCACAGCCTGTCTGATCGCGATCTCGCGCAGACGCGAGGTCGCCTCCACGCCGGCCACCCCCAGCGCCCCCAGAATGACGATGATGATCGCCACCGCCGCGAGCACCGCCAGCGCGGCCAAGACGAACCGTGACCGGCTCAGGTATCGATCCACATGATCGCCAAGGCGCCGCGGCTGCAATATCGGAATTCGCGGATCGACCGTCGCCAGAACGTCGCGCACGGATTCGAGCACGTCACCCGCCGCCGCCGCCGAGGAACGTATGACGACGACATAACGGCCCAGGCTGAGCTGCCCGATGGGTACCCAGGCGGTAAACACGGCCGGCCCGAGCGCGCTCCCGGCGGTGTCCTCGACCACACCGACGATTGTGCGCGAGGTATCGCCAACCTCCACCTGTTTCCCCACGGCGCCGTCAGGGAACAGCGACTCCGCCGCATACCGATTGAGCACCACAACAGGAGCGCTGCTAGCCGTGTCGCAGTTTTCGATCGGCCGCCCGGCGAGCACCGGCACGCCGAGGGCAGCGTGATAGTCCCCCGAAACGGCATTGCGCTTGCCCACGTACACATCTGCACGATCGCCCGATTCCGCGACGGCAAGCTCGACCGACCACGCGAGATCGAGCGGCAGATTGTGGGCCAGCGCGGCACTCTCCACATTCGGCAACTCCCGCAGCCCCGCCAGCACGGCGTCGACGAACTGGCCGCGTGCCGTCGCGTCGGGGTATCGCGATGGTGGCGGCGCCACGCCGAGCACCAACCGATTGTCGGTGTCGAACCCGAGAGGTGTGTCATGCAGTTCAGAGAACGCCCGCAGCGAAGACGACGCGCCGAACAGCAGCACGGCCCCGAGTGCCACCTGCACGGCGAGCAGTAGGCGGCCGCCGTTGGCGGGCAAGTTCTGCCGCCGCAGATCCGGCTCCATCACCCAGCGACGAATCCGGAGCCACGCCGGAACGGCCGCGCACAGCAAGACTGTGGCAAACGTGATGCCCACAGCCCACAGCACGTCCATCGGGCGCAGTACCAGCTCGTCGAGACGGGGCACTTCAACCGGGGTCAAGGCAACGATGAGAGGCAGCAGGAGCCAAGCGCCGATGACCCCCAGAGTGGCAGCAACGGCAGCGAGAACAATTGCCTCGGCGGCCACGAGTCCGGACAGGCGCCGAGCGGGTGCGCCGAGCGCGGCCAAGGTAGCGAACTGTGGACCACGTGCCAGCGCGCGAGCCCCGAGCACGACGCCCGTGTTGGTGCACGCCACGATAACCAGGAGAACCGCTGAGAACAGCAACTGCCACAGCGCCCCCTTCGTGCCTTGCGTGATCTGCTCCTCAGCACCGCGGACCAACGTGGTCGGCGGGTCGTTGGCGGTGTACCCCGGCGTGTTGACCTCGAGCGCCCGCAGCTCGGCCTGCGCGCTCGCCGGGCTCGCCCCGGGAGCGAGGCGCCCGATCACGTCCATGACGCCCATGTCGTGAGCCATCATGTCGTGAGCTTCGCGAAACGGAACCCACAGCTCGGCGGTGCGGTACGCATCATTCCAGAATCGTGGAGCCCAGAACTCCCTGGCGCTGACACCGACCACCGTGTATTCGCGCGCCGAACCCGACGGATCACTGGCGGCGAGGTTCAGATCCTCCAGACGAATCGTGCGCCCGACAACGCCGACATCGGCGCCGAAGCGCGTTCGCCACAGGCGATCCGAGAGCACGACCGTAAGTGGCGCATCACCGCGATAATCATCGTCCGACAGGAGTCGTCCGGCCCCGGCAACACCGCCCAGCAAGTCGAAGTAGCCGCGCGTCACCCGCAGGCCACCGACCTCCTGGGGTTGACCGTCCCCCACGAGGTTGAAGGGAAACCCCAGCTGTGCGGCAATGACGTCGAACGAGTCGGCCGCGTTCCGATACATCTCCAGGTCGTTCCATGAACTGGAATTGAACCTCTCGGTTGATCCGGGCGCGATGGCCGAGAAGATTACGGCGAGCCTCCCCGGCTGCTCGAACGGCAAGGGCGACAGCAGGACTGTGCGCACGAACGACATCCCGACGGCACTGGCGAACGTCGCACCGGCGAGCGCCAGCACCACCGCCGGCCCGGCCCCGGTTGACCGCACACCACGGACCGCGAGGCGCAGTTCGAAGACACTGAAGAACGTTGGCGACCGCCGGCGGCGACGCACCAGAGCACGTCGCAGACGGAATGTGCCGGCCGAGAACACCTGCCTCCATATCCACAGACACTCGCGCAGGCGCCAACGGCTCGGGGGCGAGAACATCCGACGCGCTTCCTGATCGATCTCTTCGCCAAGCGCCGCGGCGTAGTCCGCTGGTAGCACCGCGTGCAGTAGATGGCGCGCCCATGCCGGCACTCGAGAGTCGGATCCGCGGACTGGGCTCGTCATCTCAGACCGTCAGGCCCGCGGCCATTCTGGCCGCCATGTCCCGTGTTGCTCGCAACCGCTCGCGGCCGGCGTGAGTAACGGAAAAGCAGCGCCGTGGCCTCCCCCCCGTGGGCGGCGTTGCCCCGTCGAAACTGCGCACCAGGCCATCGTCCTCGAGCCTCACCAGGGTGACGTAGATCGCGCTGATGGTCACATCACGGCCGGCGACCTCGATGAGTTCCTGGCGGACCCGCGCGCCGTAGGCGTCCGAGCCCAGACGCAACAGCGCCAACATGATGAGTTGCTGCAGTTCTCCGAGCGCTTCCTTGGACATGCACTGAAAGTTACATTGTCACTTCCGGGTCCTGCAAGTCCGTAGCGGGTCCCGGCTGTTTCTCGGGCTGCCGCGCACTATCCTTCTGCCTCGTTACATCCCGCACTGCCTAGGAGATGCTCCCGATGAGACGCCCTGCCGCGATCCACCGCACGTTCTCACTCGTTCTCGCCGCGTCGCTGGCAGTTCTTGCCACCGGCATGGTGGCGCCCGCCGCGGCCCAGGAACCGATCGCCGACTTCAAGCCGCTGCCGGTGCAGACGCGGCAGTTCGGCGACCTCGCGGCAGGTCCCTACAACCGGCTGGTGATTCAGAACGTCAACGTGTTGCCCGGTCATGGCGGCCCCTCGGTAGGCATCTACGACATCCTGATCGAGGGCAACCAGATCACCGAGATGCGGCGCTTCGACCCGTACACGCCGGAGGATGAGTGGGAACACCTCGAAGGCGAGCGGGTGATCGACGGGCGCGGCAAGTACGTGATGCCCGGAATGATCAATCTGCACCTGCATCTGCGCGAGGAACCGCTGCCGCTTGACTACGTGTACTACCTGCAGCTGGCGACCGGCATTACCACGCTGGGGCCGGCATCTGACCGCGGGGTGGACGAAGCGATGACCGAGGCCGGACGCAGCGCTCGCAACGAACTCCTGGCCCCCCGCATGTACCCGCTCTGGGGCTGGGGCGGTGGTATCAGCGGCTACTCGCGCGAACAGCTCGAAGATCCCGCCATGGCCACCGAGATCGCCGAGAAGATGGTGGCGGCCGGCGGCAAGCAGTTCTACCTCAATGGCCTGTGCTGGAACCGTGAGCTATTCGGCGCCGCCGCACGGGCGATCACGGCCGCGGGCGGAATCTCGGCGGTCCATGTGCAGCCGTCCTCACTATCGGAGGTCAACGCCGTCATCGCCGCCGAGGAGGGCGTGACGATGATCGTGCACCACTACGGCTACGCCGAGTCGGCGCTGGATCGCACCGTCCCGGACTACCCGCGCGACTACGACTACTACGATGAGAACGAGCGCTTCCGACAGGCCGGCAAAGTCTGGGAGGAGGCAGGGCGTAACCCGGCCGCGCGCGCTCGACTCCTCGGCGAGGTCGTCGACCGACTCGTTGCGTCGGGCGTCGTGATGCAACCGAACCGCGCCACCTACGAGGCCAACCGCAACATTCTCGCCGCCATGGGCTGGCCCTGGCACGAGAAGTACACCCACCAGGCGCTCTGGGACATGCACCTGCCCAACCCACGCAACCACGCCGTCTTCCACTACGACTGGACATCGGACGACGAGTACTACTGGACCTACATGTACAACCTGTGGGGTGAGCTCATCTACGAGTTCAACAAGAAGGGCGGCATGGTGGTGTTCGGCACCGACGACAACTACCAGTGGTCCACAGGTGGCTTCGGCAACATCCGCGAGCTGCAGCTGATGCGCGAAACGGGCATGCACTCTCTCGAGGTACTCGAGACGGCCAACTGGAACTCCGCCAAGCTGCTCGGGCTCGGCGATCGCCTCGGTCTCGTCCGCCCGGGCTACCTGGCCGACCTCCTGATCGTCGACGGCAACCCGGCCGAGAACCTCCGCTACCTGTACCCGTTCGGCGCGATTCGCAAACGCGAGGATCACACGATGTACCGCACCCAGGGCATCGTCTACACCATCAAGGATGGCGTGGTGGTGAACAACGCCAACGTGATGCGCGACGTAGCAGCCATGGTGGCCGAGTCCAAAGAGAACGCCGGTGTCGACGTGGTGAACTCACCGTTCCTGCCGGTTCCCGAATGGATGTCACACCCGGTGGCGGAAGAGGAGCAGGAAGAGGGGTCCGGCAGCCAGCGTTGAACCAACGGGCCGGCGCGGGTGGCGTCGCGCGGGCCGCTGGTGGTCAGTCGAACAGGCCAGGTTTCTTGGTAATCATTGCCGCCTGCAGTTCTTGTACCTGCTGTTCGAGCAGTGCCAGGCGCTTCAGTACCAACTCGGCATCGAACTGCGGCGTCTCGACTGCCCTCGGTCGCGGTGTGTCCGTAGCGAACGGCGCCGGCGCCGCCGGATCTTCTTCGCCAACCCGATGTGCCCAGCGCGCCTCCTTCTGCCCGGGGTCCCGTTCGAGCAGTTGCACGAGCGGCTCGGGTGGCGCTGCCAGGTCGGCGAGGGAGGACTCGGCCGCCTGGGCAGAGCCGAACTCGTGCATCCGCGTGGTCCGCGCACGAACCTCACCAGCGGTCTGGGAGCCGCGCAGGAGCAACACGGTCAATACCGCCTTACTCCCGGCATCGAGCCGCCAGCGCCTGTCGACCTTCTGACTCCACCTGCTGGCCCGACCGGTGTCGTCGCGCTTCACCAGCCCATCGTCGATCAGGCGCTGCAGCGCCAGTCCCACGTCGCGGTCGGTCAGCTTCAGCACCGGGTTGCGATTGCTGCGCTGATTGCATGCGGCGACGAGAGCGTTCAAGGTGAGCGGGTAGTACTCCGGCGTCGCCTGCTCCTTCTCGAGCAGGCAGCCGACAACGCGGATCTCATGTCCATCGAGCTGACGAGCCAGTCGTTCGTTCATTGCCTGAGGATAACAACAACGGAGGGTCCCATGGCCGACCTCGTTCTCTATCACGGCAACAAGAACTACTCATCCTGGTCGATGCGTGCCTGGCTGCCGCTGCGGCAAACCGGCGCCGAGTTCGACGAGGTGTTCTTTCATCTCGGCGACCCCAACGTGCGCGACGCCATCGGCGAGCATTCGCCGTCGCGCAAGGTGCCGGCGATGAGGCATGGAGACCTCTGCCTGTGGGACTCGTTGGCCATCACCGAGTATCTTGCCGAGCGCTTCCCCGACGCCGGCATTTGGCCGGCCGACAACTCCGACCGAGCCCTGGCTCGCTGCGTATCCGCTGAGATGCACTCGGGGTTTCCGGCGCTGCGCGCCCACATGCCCTTCAACGTCCGGCGATCGAGTCCGGGTCAGGGGCGCAAGAAGGACGTCGACACGGACATCGAGAGAGTGCTGGCGGTCTGGCGCGAGTGCCGCGCGGCCGCATCAGGTGGCGACTTCCTGTTCGGATCGTGGACGGCCGCCGACATGTCCTTTGCCCCGGTGGTCAGCCGCTTCCGCACCTACGCGGTGGAGTTGGATACGGTCTGTCGGGCCTACGCCGACGCCGTCCTGGACCACCCGCATGTCCAGGAGTGGTGCCGCGCCGCGGAGGCAGAGGACTGGACGGAGTCCGAATTCGACCTCTGATCATTGCCTGGCCTTCGATCACGGCGAGCGTCGGCATCGGCCCCGCTTCACGCGACTATTGCGCGGGAACGAACCGCTGCAACGTGTTCGTACCCTTGCCGCGCTTGCCGCGGTAACCGCCGAAGACGAGCACGCTCGAGTCATCGTCAACAACCACCGACGCTCCGCCCGCAAACGGCCGTCGAGGCTTGGCCACCTTGCTCCAGGTGTTGGTGTCGAAGTTGTACTCGAAGGTGGTCTTGCTCGCCTTACCCTTCTCGTTGAGCCCGCTGAGCAGCGCCATACGATTGCCGTAGACCACCGCCGAGGCAAACTCGCGCCTTGGCGGTTTCATCGCCCGGCGGGCGCGGCGCGGGTCAGGCTGCACTAGCGTCCACTCGTTGGTAGCGGGGTCGTAGCACCACAGCTGATTCAAGACTTCGTTTCCCGAAGGGTTCTGTCCGCCGTAGGCGTAGATACGGCCAAGGAAAGCAACGCTGCTGTGGCCTTGCAGGCCGCCCGCTGGGATGGCACGGCCGCGGGTGAATTCGTTCTTCACACAGTCGTAGATCCAGATCGCTGGATTGTGCGCCGTGTTCGACACGTTGCCGGTGAACCCGCCGAGCAGATACACCATGTTGCCTATGGTCGTGGTGGTGTAGCCCCACAGCGATGCCGGGCCCTGTCCCGTTGGCGCCAGACGACTCCACTCACCCGCCTGCAGGTCGTAGCTGTGGATGCCGATCTCCGGAAACCCCAGCTCGCCGAGCCCGGGAAATACGAACAGCTTGCCGTCGCAAGCGGCGAACCCATGTTGCGTCCGCGCCCGCGGCTCCTCTGGAGCGGTGACCTCGAAGAACTCCGCGGTGTTCTCGTTGAACTCCCACAGGTCACCGAAGACCGGCCCGCCGCGACGGCCCCCCCGTTCTCCCAGATCAGTTTCACTGGAGCCGCCGTACAAGTACACCGTTCCGTCGAGCACGGTCATGGCATGCCCCGTTCGTTTCGGCGGACGCGGCGCTCCGAACTTGACGATCTTCCATTTTCCACCGGGCATCTTGGCGAGACCCTCGGGTGCTACAGCTGCTAACGGCGCTGACGGAACGCTGCCGATCACCATCAGCAGGCACAGGGCGAGCAGCTGCGAAGCTGCCGAGCGGGACAGTTGCATTCTCGTTCTCCAGCGTTTGGCCTCAATCGGAAGGTTGCCAAGCATAGCCCTCTTGATAGCAGAATCGCGGTGTCGAACGCAGCTCCCTTCTTGCCGGGACGGTCCGCTATGACACCGCGAGTTCGACGCCCGCCGCCTGGGCAGCAGCACCGAGCCGTCGATCGAGGGTCGCGAGCGGAACCCCGTGCCGAAGGGCGAGCTCGAGGTAGGCCGCGTCGTACGCCGAGAGCTCTCGCACCCGCGCCACCTCCAGCAGCCGCCGCGCCGAGTTCGGGGTATCGGGATCCACACGAATAGGGAGTCGCCCGAACGCCGCCAAGGCCGCATCCGCGTCCACCGTGCTGATCCTGCCGCGGCGCTCGGCCGCCCACAGCACATTGGCCATCTCGGCCGGCCAGATGGCTGGTACGAGGATCTCCCCGCCCGCGGACAGCTCGAGCACCTGGTCTGCCGCGGCGCTCGTCTCGTCGTCAAGACACCATGCGGCACTCACGGAGCAGTCACACACCAGCGCCTTCATCGCCGCCGCCCATCGTCGCGCAGTTCACGAATCGACTCGTTCCCGGGCAGCGTGCGCTCACGGATTGCCTGCAGGCCGTGCACCGCCTCCTCGAAACGTGCCCTCGCCTCTTCGGCCGGCGGCACCAATACCGCCACGGCAACGCCGTGCTTGGTGATCGTGATGCGCTCGCCCCGGCGCACTCTCTCGAGCAGTTCGGAAAGATGGGTCTTGGCGTGGAACGTGCCGACTTCCATGTTTCGGGCCCGTGCTGTGGAGCTTCGCATGCCGCAAGTAGACGGCCACAAGCTCTCACTATTCGAACTAGATGATTTAACTAGTTTATCACGATGGCCCGTTCTCTAGCCCCAAGCAATGATCTCCACCGCTCTCGTTAGAGCCCGAGTACGAGCCGCAAGCCCTCTTCCACGGCACCGGTAAGTTCCTTCGAGATGCTGCCGATCGCCTTCTTGAGCCGTGCCTTGTGTACCGGCCCGACGGACTCGCACTTGGCGTAGCTCTGCCGCCGCAGCCCGGTTTGCTCCAGTGCCTGCCCGAGGGGCACACGCAGTGGGCCTGGCTTGGTGGTGATCGGAACCATGAGGACATCCGGGCACAGATCGTTGATCGGATCGATGCTCACCACCAGCGCCGGCCGTGGTTTGGGGAATGACGGCAGGACCACGGTCCAGATCTGCCCTCTTCTGATACGTGTCGGCGCTGCACTCATTCGCGCCACTGCGACTCGGCTACGGTGAGCTCCCAGCCTTCACGATCACTCCGTTCCTCGTCATCTTCATAGTAAACGGCGAGTTTTTGGCGCAGATCGAGTTCGGTCTGCAGCTTCTGGTAGCGCTCCAGAACGAACTCCAATTTCTCCGACCTGGATTGCCCCGGCAGGGCGTCGAGAAACTCGACCAGCCGTTCCTCCACAGTGGCCGACACCTTGGTCTTCACGTTGTTCCTCTCCCGTACCCACCCCGGAGGGTGAGCACCGGGGTCAGAGACGCATTGCGTATCCCACATATTATCACCTCTTCTATCCCCTTCCGCATCCGACAAGTATCGACAACCCGCCTGCTTGGGCCCGATGGCTCGAGCCGCCAGCGCGCGAGAGTCGCCAATTAGCCCGTAGACGCGCGGAGCTGCTACGATCCGGGGCTACTCGATCCGCCCCATCGCCCGGCCAGTTCCCCACCGACTACCGCCATGCTGGACATCATCCTCGTCTGCGCGATCATCGCCGGCGCGATGGTGCTGTTTATCTCCGAGAAGATCCGGGTCGACCTGGTTGCCCTGTCGATCATGGCGGTGCTCATGGTCGTCGGTGCCTTGCGGCCCGGCTTCCTGTCGACCGAGGAGGGGCTGTCGGGTTTCGCCAACGAGGCGACCATCACCATCGCGGCGATGTTCATCCTCAGCGGCGCGCTGACCAAGACCGGCGCCATCGCGCTGCTGAGCCGCCGCATCATCGGCATCGCCGGCAACAGCCAGCAGATGCTGTTCCTCGTTCTGATGACCACCGCCGGCGTGGTCTCGGCGTTCATCAACAACACCGCCGCCGTAGCCGTGTTCATCCCCGTGGTGCTCTCGTGCAGCCGCGAGTACAACATCAACCCGTCGCGCCTGTTGATGCCGCTCTCGTACGTTTCCATCGTCGGCGGCACCTGCACCCTGATCGGTACCTCCACCAACATTCTGGTCAGCTCGATGGCCGCGCAGGCCGGTGTCGGTGCCTTCGGCATGTTCGAGATGACCAAACTCGGCATCGTCTTCTTCATCGCCGGCCTGCTGTATCTGCGTTTTGTCGGCTGGAGGGTGCTGCCGGACCATCCGAGCCCGGACCTCACCAACAAGTACGAAGTGGGCAAGTACTTGATGACGATCATCGTCGACAAGAAGTCGTCGCTGGTGATGCGCACGCCCGCCCAGGCTCGTGTGAGCGAGCGCTACGGCGTGACGATCCTCGAGATTGTGCGCGGCGACGAGGAAGTCTGGACCGGTCTGCGCGACACCAAGCTTCACGAAGACGACCACCTGCTGGTGCTCGGCTCGTTGCAGAACATCATGGAGCTATGCGACACCGAAGGGTTGTCGTCGAAGTCGCAGATGAAGTACGCCGACCAGAGCCTGACCACCGACGATGTGATGCTGGTGGAGGCGATGATCGCGCCCGCCTCGTCGCTGATCGGTCGCACGCTCAAGGACGCCGACTTCCGCCACAAGCACGGTGTGTTCGTGTTGGCCCTGCGCAAGCACGGCAAGGCGATCCGCGAGCGGGTGGGTAATATCCGGCTCGAGGCCGGCGACACGCTGCTGGTGCAGGGCCGTCGCGACTTCGTGGAGAAACTCCGCGACTACTCCGACTTCCTGATGCTGCAAGAGGTGAATGTCCCGGAGGTGCGACGCGAGAAGGCACCCTGGGCGGTGGCAATTGTGGCTGCGGTGATCGGCCTGGCGGCGCTCAACGTGATGCCGATCGTGGTCTCGTCCATCGTCGGCTGCCTGGCCATGGTCGCCACCCGCTGCATCAAGCTGCAGGAGGCCTACGACGCCATCGACTGGTTCGTGATCTTCCTGCTGGCCGGCGTGATACCGCTCGGCCTGGCGATGGAGAACACCGGCACCGCCGACTGGGTGGCCTCCGGCATCCTCGAGCTGACCGCAGGCTGGGGACCGGTCGCGCTGGTCGCCGTCTTCTACCTGCTCTCGAGCGTGTTCGCGTCGATCATGTCGCACAACGCCGCCGTCATCCTGCTGGTGCCCATCGGCGTCGCCACGGCCGCGGAGCTGGGCTACGCGCCGTTGCCGATCCTGATGGCGATCACCTTCGCCGCCGCCACCGCGCTCGCCACCCCCTTCGGCTACCACACGAACCTGATGGTCTATGAGCCCGGCGGCTACAAGTTCGCCGACTACCTGCGGCTGGGGCTCCCCCTGAACCTGATGCTGTGGGTACTCGCCTCGCTGCTGATCCCGGTGATCTGGCCGCTGTAGGCGAATCCAGCAGTCTGGTCGGTGGCCCGACGAGGCTAGAAGCTCCCGCGGCGTGGCCGTCAGACCGTAGTGGAGGGACCTCGGCAATGGAGCGAACGAAGTCTGGGAGGACTTCTACTCATGAGCCAAGCTGAATATACTCATGGTATGAGTATGCGATTACAGGTAATCCTCGACGACACTGAGCTGGACGAGATCAAGGTGGTCGCCGCGCGCTACAAAATGAGCGTCTCGGAGTGGGTCCGCCACACCCTGCGCGAGGCACGGCGCAACGAACCGACGAAGTCGCTTGCCAGCAAGCTCGCGGCTGTCGACGCAGCCTACGGCCACGACGAGGGCGTTCCCGCCGTGGATATCGAGCAGATGCTCGATGAAACCGCCCAGGGCTACGGGCATCTCCCCGAATGATCTTCATCGACGCGAACGTGCCGATGTACCTGGTCGGGGGCCCTCATGCCAACAAGGAACGCGCCCGCGACCTCCTCGGCGAACTCATCCGCGGGCAGGACCGCCTCATCACCAGCTCCGAAGTGTTCCAGGAGATCCTCCACCGCTACACAGCCCTTCGGCGCCCTCAGACAATTCCGCACGCCTGGCAACTACTGGCCGACGCAACGGACGAAATCTTCCCGGTCGAGTACGCCGATGTCGCCAACGCGCGCCAACTGATCGCAGCCGCAGGCTGGATTTCAGCTCGAGATGCACTCCATGTGGCGATCATGAAACGCCATGGCGTGCGCCGGGTCTTTAGCTTCGACACCGGCTTCGACAAGGTCGAAGAGATCGTACGCCTCGCCTAGGCTCGGAGCCCTCGCGCGCACCTGAACGATTAGGCAGGGCGTAAACCTACAGCTCGTGCGATAGGATCGTGCGCGCAATGGAACCCGAGGCACTGTTCGAGGAAAACCTGGAGCTGATCGACCGCCTCACGGCGTCGATCGCGGCGCGCAACGGCATGTTCGGTGCCGACGCCGAAGACTTCGCCTCGTGGGCCAGGCTGCGGGTCATCGACAACGACTACGCCATCCTGCAGAAGTTCCAGGGGCGCGCGAAGCTGTCGACCTACCTGAACACCGTGCTCCACAACCTCTTCCGCGACTACCGCATCCACAAGTGGGGCAAATGGCGCGCCTCGACCGCCGCCAAACGGCTGGGCCGCGAGGCTGTTCTGCTCGAGAGGCTGGTCGTCCGCGACGGCCACGAGGTGGGCTCCGCAGTCCGCATGATGCGCGAGAATGCGGGAGTGGACCGCTCCGCCGAGGAACTCGAAGCGCTCCTTGCCCAGCTACCGCGGCGAGTACAGAAGCGCGAGGTTGGCGGCGAGGTGCTCGAGAGCATCGGTCACCTCGACGGCACCGAAGGCCGGGTCAAAGACGCGGAACGTGAAGCCATCGCCACCACCGCCGAGGAAGCGCTTGTCGAATCGATGAAGTCCCTCGAAGCCGAGGACCGACTGATCCTCAAACTCCGCTTCAAGGAAGGCTGGACACTCGCCCGCGTCGCCCGCTCGCTGCACCTGGAGCAGAAGCCCCTGTACCGACGCGTCAACGGCACTCTGGCCACCCTGCGCCAGAACCTGGAGCGCAGCGGCCTCGACCACGCCGCCATCGAGCGTCTGGTGCAATGGCCGGGGCTGGATCTCACAGTAAATTTCGAGGCCGAGGGAGAAAACCCGGATAGCGTCCGTCCCAATCCCAGGCAGGAGGGCTAGGGTGAACCGTGGGAGCTGACATGAAATGCCCGAACTCGGAGACACTGGCCGCGTTCATCGACGGCCATCTTCAGGGTGAAGAACGCGAGGCGGTGGTTGCCCATCTCGCTGACTGCGATGGCTGCCGCGAGGTGTTTGCCGGTGCGACTGAGTTCCGGGAAGAGCTGGGATCGCCGGCCACCGTCGCGATCCTTCCACGCCGTGCGCGGCACTGGGTTCGTACCGTCGCGGCCAGCGTTCTTCTGGCTGCGGTCGCCGGCATTGTCTACACGCAGTTCGTCATGACCGCGCTGGAACCCAGACTCCCCTCAACCATGGCCCTGTATGAAGAGGCGCGCGTCGACGCTTCGGCACTAGCCGACCCGACAGCGTGGTCCGCCCGTTGGCCGGTCTTTAGGGGTAGCGGCGACTCGAAGACAACCACTGCGGCTGAGTTTCGAACAGGCGCTCGACTGGCGGAACTTACTTTGGCGGACTACCTCCAGGAGGCTACCGATCTGGGAGTCGCGAGGGTCGGCGTGGAACTCGCCTCGATACCGTTCACGGAATCGTTGCTGTCCGCCTACGATGGCCTGCCAATTGATGCCCGTGAGCGCTCCGCATTGCTGCTGGAGACGGAAAGCAGGGTGCGCCGGCAACTCCAGTCGGACTACCTGGAACTCGGCCGCTGGCTGCAAGCGCTTCGCCTCGCTGCCCTCGCGGAGGCCGATGTGTCGTCAACTTTCGGCCGCGTGCCTTCCAGTTTCCTGGCCATGAGCCTCTCGCCCGGTCTGTCGCAGACGCTCATACAGCTCGATGAGGCCCTCGCCGAAGGGGCACGGGCCGAGATCATCCGCACGACCACGGAACTCGTGACCGGACTGGGGACGTAGCCGCCGTGCTGTGACATCCAGGCGGAACGACGCACTGGCTAGGATCCTGGCAACAGTCTCCTTTGTCTGAACACGCGCAGCATCTTCGCGCGGAACTGGCCCTTCGTGGTGCCTGGAATGCCAAGGTCAGTCTCGCCAGCATCTAACATGGCCATAGCCATCGCCTGGTGTGTCGAATATGGGCCACCCACAGATGCCATGTAGAGGCGATTGGCGCAGAGGTGTAGTTTCAGAATCACGTCTCTGGCCCAGTCGCGCTTCCGGCTGTCGGGTGAGTTTCCGCCGATGTTCAGGAAGATCCTCCACACCAGCGACGCCCACTTGCGTCCCTCCATGTGAGGGGACCTGCCGCGCCGGGTATAGTCCGCAGCTCGCCAGAGCCCGCGCTTTCCTCCGCGCCGGTCCTGCAGAGTCCGGAAGACCCGTGCCCTCCACGCCGGATTGGAGTGGTAGCGGTGACGGTCGAGCATCAGACAGGCGAATACGTCGGCCCAGCCTTCGCGCAGGTCCTGTCCCCGGCCCGCGAAGTTCTGGAAGTGTTGGATGGCATGGCCGTACTCATGCAGAATCACAGCCGCGTCGTAGGCGCCCGGCACGGCCCCACCGCCGAGCGCAATCGCGGGCCCTCGACTGGGCTTGTGCACCGGAATGAAGAACGAGTTCGTGATCGGCTCTGCCGTCGTCCCCAGAGGTGGCCCACCGGCTCCCGGATCAACCACGATGGGTTGGGCCACATCAACTCCCAGGCGAGACAACTCCTGGTGGCCCAGCGTGATCCAGTAGTAGGCCATCACGGCGCGGAAGTCAGCGCTAGCTCGTTTCGGATCGTATCGAAAGTCCCCGTCCTTCTCTCGAGGCGGGCGACTAGTCGGTGCCGCCCAGTCATCGATGACGCAAGCTCGCCCGGAGAGGCGGTACGCCTCCCCTGTGGACGGCTTCGCGAGACGCTGCAAGGGAACCTCGTGCACGTCGGGGTCCGTCGTCGGATCCGGCTCATAGACGCTGCCCACAGGAGCTGGAGCACGGAGCAAGAGGCTCTGGTGGTCGAGGAGCTCACCGCTCGAAGCATCCACCAGGTATTCGATCAGGTCGGGCTCACCCCTCGAACCGTCGCGGGCCTTCGGCTCCACTCCGAGCACCACCTCCCAGACGCGGGCGAACCGGTCATCGGTGGCCACGGCCGCCTCCGTCGGAGGGCGTGCGACCCAACTCGGCGCGCCTACATGGCCGCCCGCGATTTCGATAGCCTCCTCCGACGAGACGAAGGAGCGCTCCGCGGGCGGGGAACAGTCTTTCGTCTCGAGGCCGTTGTAGATTGCCCTGATCCTTCCGGCTTCGGTGGTCGTGATCGCCAACCCCGCGTCCTTGATCCTTAATCCGCCGGGCGCCGTCTGCTCAAAGCGCCAGCTCCACGCGTCTCCCACGCGCCTGGGTTCGGGTTTCGGAGTGAGATCGTGCGCACTGGTCAGGTCGTCGACAAGCTCCGCAGTCCGGGCGGCACTCGATGACGTCGTGGAACCCTGCCCGAGATCAACCATCTCGAGCCGTGCGGAGGGATCGAAATAGAGCCGCACCGCCCGGCCTTCGCGAACCAGCAGCACATCCTCATCTTCAGTCAGCATTCGACCCCTGCTCGGCCGAGGGTCCGCCGTCTGCCGCCACCGTGCCGGTTTCGGCAACGTCGACGTAGCCGCCCCAAAAAGGCGGACAATTCACGCCACCGATGGCGCCGGCTAGTGGGACTGGGACCGTCAAGCTGCCAAGGTCCTCATCGGCATGCTGGCGTGCCATCGCTTCGCTAGCCGCGGGAGTCAGGAGGCTGTAGTGCCACTGGAAATCTACGTCGGGAAGACTCGGTTCTTCCGCTGGCCACTCCAAGGGATTTCGGTCACAGAAATTCGCGAAACGGACAGCAAGTTCATTGTCTTGCGCCGCGGAGCCATCGAGCTTCACTGACCCCATCTCGGTACCATCGAAGCGAACAGCACGAATCGAGAAACTCGTGACGTTGCCGAACGTGGCCTGAATCCGATGTACGGACTTCCAGTCGTCGGTATTCTGGCAAGTCGAGACTGGCGGTCCGTCCCATCCACCCTCCCCAAACGTCTTCCATTCCCATCTACCCGCGTCGGCTACTCCTTGCTCCACCAGGCCGTGCGGCACGATCACCTGCGTGGCGACCCTTGCTGGCGGCACGTTCAGGGCCAGACAGGCGGGATCAAGCTCCACGGGCCCTATGGCTTCGTCCAGCCTCGGGATGAAATCGAACGAACCGTAACGCAAGCGCGGCGCCTCACCTTCAAACTCGGCGTCCAGGAAGATCCTCATACCGTGCGTGTACCAGATCACCTCGCCGGGGCCACTACCGTTGCCAGGGAGGGTACTCGCGGGGAACGTGCAGAATGCACGATGCCGGATAAGTTCAGCTTCAAACGGAGGCGGCGTGGTGCACGGAACACCCGTGATCTCCTGTTTCTGCGCATCGGGCATCACGAACAGCGCCGCGTGATCCCGACCGTCTTGCTGCAGGCCAACCAGTCCAGTGATTCCCGTGAACTCCAGCTTTACATCGAACGCCATTGATTGTCTCCCGTGAAGGTTGTGTCACCTGGTTGCCCAGGATCACTGATTGCTGCCGATGACTACTTGGATAGACGCCCAAGCCTGGAGATTTCCGTCGAGATTCTGTGCGGCGGCCATCTGTACACGCCGCACGGCTTCGACTGGTGGAACACCGCCGCCTGTGAGCTTGTGGATGTCTGCAAAGAGCCGGCCTGCTGCGGAGTCGTCGATTTCCCATAGCGTCCCAACGACGACTCCGGCGCCGGCCGCGATGAACGGCGCCGCCAGGGTGGCCAACCCTCCGGTGCGTGAGGTGGCCGCGCTAACCGAATGACAAGCGGCGAGCGTGACCAACGAAAGGGGGGTGCCGGACTGTTCGAAGAGGTCTCGCACGTCGAGACGACCATCCGAGAGAACGAGGTGGGTGTCACCCGTCTCTGGCCTATGGACCGCATGTCCTGCGAAGTGGAGCATTCGCGCCTCGGGGAGGCGAGCGGAGAAGTTCGCTCGGGTCGCCTCCGCGCCCGACTGGATTATCGAGCTGTCATACATTCGGCCAATCTCGACAGCCTCGACACCGGCGAAAGGCAACTCGGGGAACTCGCCTGCTTCGGGGGCGGGAGCGACAACCAGAACGGCCGCGTTCGGGTCGACGGCTGCGGCCGCCCCGAACGCATCGGCGAGCGTCGGGGCGAAAGCGATCAATGCCTGCTCGACCAACATTCCGTCTCCAAACGGCAAGGCGGCCGCAGGCAAACCGTTGAAGAACTTATCCAGCACCAGCACGACCTCCGCATCGTCATCGTTGGCAGCCCAGGTCTCCAACAGAAGGTCTGCGATCCTGCGTCCGGCCGCTGTCGCCGCGGCGCCCACGACGCCCCTCCTGACGGCCCGGCGGAACTCACGTACATCAGCGGCTGCCGCACCAGGCGGAATAGCAGACACCGAAACGGCGACGCCCTGACGACCGATGGACCACACCACGACTCTCTTCTCTAGCACGGCGGGCACTACGATCAAGCGCTCAGCTGGCATCGCCGCCGCTTCGCGGCGGAGCCACTCCGCAAAGCCCGCTCGCTGAGCAGAGCTGCTCGCTCCTCCTCCCGCCAACACGTCTCGCGAGCGTTCGAGCAGTTCCAGTGCTCGTACTGTTGACTCGCGCGCCAGCTCGAGGTCGATCGCCGCGTCATATACCGCAGTGATCCGCTCGGCATGCTGAATCCGCGCAACCGCAGATCGGAGACTCGACCGCTCGGCCTCACCGATACTGATCGCGCGCTCCAGGTCCTCGGCTGCCCCCCCTACGTCGTCCGCAGCTTCCTTGGCGGCTGCTCTCACCTGCAGTGCCCGCATCAGGCGCGGCCTGTACGCGTCGTTGGAGAGAGTAGTGACCGCGAGGTTGGCGGCAACTACCGCTGCTCCAGGGTCTATTCGGGACAACACCGAGGCCCGAACCTCAGCGATAGCGGCCAACAGTGGCATCCGGATCTCTGCTGGCACGGCCTCGATCTTGGTGCCAGCCGCGGCGAGATCCGCCAGCGCGTTTTCGACGTCCCCGCCGCTCGCCGATGCGCCCGCTCGTTTCTGCAACGCCTCCACGAGGACCCAGGGAGCATCGAGAGCTTCACCGACCGCTACGTCTTCGTCATGGAAGTAGCGCGCCGCACCCTGTCCCACTGCCTGACGCACCGAATCGCCCATGTCCCATAGCAGCTGATGCAGTCTGACGGTGGGTCCGTAGCTCCTGAGTACCGTCAGCGCGTCGACCTGCAGCGCCCAATACTGCTCGGGCTCGCCGGCGAGCTTGACGATCTCCGCTGTGAGCACCAGGGCACCTGCCCGCCGACTATGTTCTCGCGCGCTGCCGTACAGCACAGCCGCCTGGCTCAGAAACTCGCGCGCCACAGCCAGATCGGACCCCTCTGCGGCCAGCAGTCCAAGTCCTCGTCGAGCCATACCATCGAGAGCAAAGTAGCCCAATCGCTGCGCTGACTCGCTGATGTCCGTGTACAGCTGCTTTGCCAACGAGAGGTCAGCCATCGTATAGGCACAAGCCGCGCTCAACAGGTCCGCACGCAGTTCGAGCGGCGAAGCAGTCTCCGCCAGCAGGGTGCGGAGCCGCGCCAAGATCGTCGTCACCTCCCCACAAGCGAGCTGGGCGCGCGCGGCAACCGCGGCCGCATACTCCGAGTGGGCACGGGCCAGTTTGTCGCGGTCCGAAGGGGTGGCGCGCGTGATCGTTGCGACTACGTCATGCACCTCGCGATCACCCGACGTACCGAGCAGTGCATCGCCCAGCGCCACCAGCTTCCGCGGGACAGGCAGCTGCGAATCAGCTCGTCGCGCCGCCCAAGCGGGAAGAAGTTCGCCATACACATGGTCGCGCGCCAGCCCAGGTGCCAGCGCAACCAGCCCCTTCGCCCATGCCTCGGCCGAGGTGGCGTCTGCTTCGACCAGGGTCGCCCAACGTTCGGGCACCAGCATCTCTTGTTCGAGCCCCAGTCTCCGGCAGGCCTCTCCCTCCCACCCGTGCAGATCAATAGCGCACTCCCCGCGCGCCCCTGCCGCGGCGAGGTAGTCGGACCACCCGCGCATAGCCTGGCTGCGGAGTCCGATCCGGCCAAGCAAGTAGGCACGATTGAATAGCGCCGCCTGGTGCCGGGGAGCCTCCGTCACTACGCGATCGAAGGCACCCAACGCTGCGAACAGGCTCTCTGGGTTGCCCCCGAGCTCGAATCGCGTAACAAACGCCACACCAAGGTCGTTGCGGACATCAACAGCCTCCGGGGACCGCTGCAGATTCGCGCGCAGCATCTCGATGACATAGTCGACCGACGATGGGGTCCGGAAAAGAAGTCCCCAACGCGCCACGAGGTTCAGATCGGGTGGCCTTCTGGTCTCGCCCTGTCGGCGGAGCGCATGGCCAAGCTGCGCGAGACGTTCATTGGCCGGGCCGCCATCCACCGTTACAGGCCGGCACTCGACCTGTTCGCGGTCAGGACTTTCATACTCAAGGCAGGGCAAGTAGCGCTCTTGCCCGGAAAGACGCAGAGCCGCCACACGATGTTCGAGAGAAGGCGGCCGTTCGCTTTCCCCCGCGCAGCTCCAACTCACCAAGGTGCTCGCAATGACCCAGCAGAGACCGACCGATCGCGCTCTCGCCATCATGATCCGTCTCGCTCCAAACCCCAGTCAGCCTTTGCCGGAACCCCGCACGCGGCGATTCTCGCTCAGGCGATGCCCCGCCGTCCATAGGTGCGCAGCGTTCGGAGCAAATCGGCCCGCGGGCCCGCGATGCCCATCCGACCATGGGAGGCCGGCAATAACGCCAACCTACACCCTGTGACACCCTCACTCCTGGTCTTCGCCGGCATCGGGGCGATGCGCTCCATGCAGAACAGAGACCTAGTCACTTCAAGCTATGCCGATAGCCCGCGCTACCCGCGGTTGCCGGTACCCAGATCTCGGAGTCGCTCCGTGGCTGTCTCGTTCAGCAGCATTCCCTGCTCGATGATCACGCCGAAGGTCGCGAGTACGGTGAAATCCGTCATGGTCTTGAGGATCACCGGGCCCATCGCGGCGACGACCGCCAGCGCGAACGGAATGCCCAGCAATGCCTGATCGCGAAACGACAGGCTGGACGGGCCAGGGAACGCTCGCTTCCTGATGAAGACACCCAGGTAGTAGGCGGCGAGCGCCAACATGGCGACGGTCAGATTGCTGAGCAGGATGCTAGGCGGGCCAACGACATTCATCGTTCTTCCCTCTCGACTACCTGTACGTATTTGTCGCCCGCTACAGGTCCCGCGTACAGCCATCCGACGATGGGCTTCGCATTGGCGTCGCCTTGGGGAATCTCGACCTTCTGCCAGAGTGACTTCTCCAGAAAACTCCGAACCACGATCTCCTCATCGAGAAGAACCACATCCTGCCCTGGCTCGATCGTGGCGAGTTTCTCTCCGGGTCCCCGCACGAAGAAGAGGAACTGCTTCGGTGGCTCGGCGCGAAGTTCCAGGGTAGCTGTCGTAACGGACATTTCCCTCGCGCCTCTCACCGTCCGCAGTTCTGGGTGCGCTTGCTGAGCGTCCGCCATCGTCGAAACTGCGGCCACCATCACGAGGACGCTGGAGGCCGCGCCCGCTAGTGTTGTCCTGCTCATCTGCATCTCCATCTCAGAATCCGCGAACGCGCCGCCTGTACGCGGGTGGTCGGGCCGTGTCGTCCATAGAGACGGACGCGACATCGTTCTTCTCGCGCCCAAGGAATCTCGATTCAGCGCGCTGCGACCGCACCAGGGCTGCGTCGGCTGGTCCCGGAGGCGCACAACAGCCACGCTCGCGGGTGCCCAGATCGCCAACTGTCCATCCGCGCGAACTGACGGCCTAGAACGAATCCGACAAGGCGCTGCGAGTGGCCCCTTCTAGGTGCCCGGAATCCGGCTGAAGCGGCTGAAGCGGTCGCGCATTGCCTGCTGCGACATCAGCAGGGAGGTCGAGGGGAGGATCACCACCTCGTCGCCGTCCTGCAGACCGCCGATAACCTCGGTGTACTCCCAGTCCTGCACGCCGATGGTGATCTGGCGCGCGGTCATCTGGCCGTCGGCCGTCATCACGAATACCACTGCCTGTTCGCGGCGACCGATGCCGAAGGCGTCCATGCCGGTGGTGTTGCCAGCGGGCGCATCGGCGTCACCGCCGCCACCGGGGGCGCCGCCGCTTGGAGCACCGCCGCGACCACCGCCACCTGAGCGACCGCCGCCTCCACCGCCGCCCGAGAAGCGGGCGCGCATGGAGTCGCGGAAACGCTTCTGCGCGTCCTCGGTAAAGGTGGCCATGTACTCTTCGCGCTCTTCGGTGCTCATGCCGCGCAGCTTGGTGAAGTCGATATCGCCGTCGTTGAGTTCTGCCTCGCCCTCGGCACCCTCTGTACCGTCGGCGGCTTCACCCGCGGCGCCGTCGGTGGCCTGAGCCCCGTCGTCTTCCTGGTCTGGAGTCTTGCCCTCGCCGGCGGCTCCCTGCCCTGCTCGTCCGCGGCCTGCTCCGCTGCCATCACCAGGTCGCCCGCGGCGTCCCTCCTGGGCTGTCGCCTCACCTCCCACGGCGCCAGCGCCGGTGGGAGAGGCTGCCGCCAGGTTGGCACGATCGAAGGGCAGCCCGAGCAGGCCCGCTACCTGACCGGCATCGCCCATGCTCTTGACCGCCTCGTTGGGCACGGCCAGTACCTGTGGGCGGCGGTGAATGATCACCTCGACATCGGCGTTCATACCCGGCAAAAGCAGCCCGTCGGCGTTGTCGATACGGGTGAGCACCGGGAAGGTCGTTACCTGCTGCGAGAGCACTGCCTGCGGCTCGATCTTGATTACCTGGCCGGTAAACCTGCGGCTCGGGTATGCCTCGACGGTGATGTTCACCGGCAGCCCCGCCTTCACCTGGCCGATGTCGATCTCGTCCACCAGCGTGCGGACCTCGAGGGTGGACAGGTCGGCCATCTCCACCAGCGTGGTGCCGCCCTGCACGCTGTTGGTGGAGGACTGAATAATCGTGCCTTCCTCAACGGTCTTGGCGATGATGGTGCCGGAGGAGGGTGCGCGTACGGTGGCGTCGTCGAAGCGCTCCTGGCGCAGCTTCACCTCGGCCTCGGCGCGCAGCAGGCTGCCCTTGGCCGTGGTGTAGGCCTGCTCGGCGCTATCGAGGTCGCGGAACGACACCAGATCTTCTTTCTGCAACTCCTGAGTACGCTTGTAGTCGCGTTCGGCAACATTGAGCCGGATCTGGGCCGAGTCCAGGTCGGCCTGTGCCTGTGCCATCTCCTGCTCGAGGGTCTCGGTGTCTACCTGGGCAATCAGATCGCCCACCTGCACCAGGTCGCCCAGCTCGGCGGGCATGCGCAAAATCTCGCCCGCCGCCTTGCTCTTGACCTGCACGATGCGCACCGGGCGCAGTGCACCGGTGGCCGAGACCGACACGGTGATGTCGCGTACCGCCACCGGACGCGTCGGCACCTCCCCCACGCTCTGCTCTTCCTCGGCGGCCTGCTGAGCCTGGTAATAACCCCAGCCGTAGTAGGCAACACCGGCCACCACGGCCAACGTCACGAGCCGCTTCAGGAGTTTGACGACAGTCTTCACGCTAGAGCCCTCAGAAGTGAATAAACCCACAGGACTAGCGTGCCCGGCGCCACATCAGGGAACAAGCACGGGGGAGTAAAGAGTTGTAAAGGAGCTAGTCGACTTTGGCCGATCCGTACCAGACGAAACCTGCCCAGCGGTAAGGTTCTCTGGGATGTCGTCGGCGCAAGGCAGCTTTTGCCCGAGCTAGCGTCGCGGCCGTCGGAACCTCAGATGGCTCTGAGTACAGCTCGGCCGCTATCTCACGGGCCGACTCGTCGTCAATCGGCCACAGACTCGCGACAACACCGCGCCCCCCGGCCCGGACGAAGGCTTCCGCCAAGCTGCGGCCCCTGCCTGTCGCACCCAACTCGTCGCTGCCCCCCACACCGGTGTCACACCCCAGAAGCACCACCGTCGCCCCTTGCAGCTCCAGTCGGGCGATTTCTGAGACCCATACTTCCTGTTTCATGGTGGTCGCCCCCGCGAATGACAGCGCGGCACCGCCGGGCAGGTCTGCGGCAAGCGCGTGTCCGCCAAAGTGCAACAACTCCACTCCCCTCGCGGCCTCCAGGAAAGCGGCCCGCGTGGCCTTCGGCCCCGAGAAGACCCTGGCCCCCACCGCACGAACTGCCCGAGTCTCGTCTTGAGCATCGGGACCAACGCGCGGAACAAAAGCGACGCGTGCGTTCGACGGTGCACGGCTCGCCATTGCCCCCTGGAGATCCCGAAGTGATGTCACTCGCGTGATGGTGTAGCGGTCGCCCATCGTCCGCGCCGGATCACTCGGGAGCGGGAGCGTGTCAATCGGCACGTCCTCGAGTCCGGCAGCCGGAACGACGGCGATCCACCGGTGATCGTCGCCCCACCCGCTCTGCCGCAACACGGGACCCAGCACCTGCTGAGAGAGTTCCTGGCCCGCGAGCGCAACATCCACACCTTCGTAACTTCGCCGACGCAGTCGACCGGAGTAGACCGCACTGAATCCACGCACCGCAGTTGAAGGGCGGGGGACGCGCCCCGCCACAACATCCTGCGCGTCGATGGCCCACCACCACAGTTCGTTGGCGAGGTCAGCAAACACCAACACGCCAGCACCTCGAGGCAGATCACGACGAAGCGCCTGCAATTGCTCTTGGTCATGCAACCCTGCCCTCAATCGCTCCACCGCCACGAGTGCTTCAGCCGGGCGCTCTGTCGCAAGCAGCGCTCGCGCCAACCGGGTCCAGACCGATCGGGCCGCGGCAAGTGCTCCGTTCAGGTCTGATCTTCCAGCGGCATCGGCCCACTGCGAGATCCGGTGCGCGGCTAGGCCAAGCCCTGCAGCCGCCTGCTCGGAAGGGGTGTCTTCGTCAAGGGCGCCCAACGTTGCGCCCAAGCCAGCGAGTAGCGACATCCCGGCAGTGGCCACGTCGGGGTGCGTCCCCGATTCACCCGTCGGTGGGGCCACGGCCAGATCCGCAGCAATCATGTGTGCGTCAAACGGGATCTGGAACCCATCGTCGGCTAACTCCAGCGCCGCCTGATAGGCATGCAGCGCTTCGTCCGTTGATCCCTCGGCAAGGGCTAGGCGAGCGGCCGACACCTCAATGGCGATACGGTGCCTTTCTGTCCCGGCGAGCCCCCGAGCCTTGCCAAGAGCCCGCCCTGCCATCGCTGGATACCCTCGCGCGCGCGCGGAGAGCGAGACCTTGAGCCATAGCTCTGCCTCCACCTCTGTATGGTTGGCGTTCGACGCCGCCACGATGCCCGCTCCAACCACCTCATCGAACTCATCCCATCTACTCAGGCCAAGCAGGAGGGGCGCCGTTCGAGTCGCGAAGTCCATGTGCCACCATGCTCCAAATTGTCCTGCTAGCGTCCGAGCTGCTCGAAAACTCGCCATCGCGGCTCGGATCCTGCCCTCCCGCCAGAGGCGGGCGACCTGAGCCGAGAGGCAACTCCCCCGCAGCCGCTCCTGCTCCGCAGGCACTAGCGTGCAGACATTCTCAGCCAGCACGACCTCCCGCCCAGACACATCTGCCAGCTGGGCCAGAGCCGCGTAGATGGTCGCGCCGTCGGCGCTCGCAGCGGCGCGGTGAGCAGCCCGTTCCGTCAGAGCCCTTGATCGAGCGGTGCGGCCACCACGCGTTTCCAGTGCCCCGAGCAGCAGGAGGGCGCGCGCAGCACCCGTGGAGTCACCGCGTCGTGTATGAGCACGGAACTGCTGTCGGGCCATCTCCTCACCCAACGCCGGGTTCACGGCGGCCACGATCTGGGCCAATCGGGCGCCGTGGGCCGCACCCAACATCAGCGATTGCCCCTGCTCAGCCTCAACAGCGATGCGAGTCCACGTGGAGAGAGGAACCGGCATGAGAGACCGCAGCGCGCTCGACGCAGCGAGAACCGCAAGGTAGCCATCGAGTAGCCCGCCAGATGAGGGCAGATCTCTCACCACCTCACCGCGCCAGTAGCTTTGTTCCGCGGAGGCGATGACCGCGGTCGCAGATCCTCGAAGCCGTGCGGCATCCAGAACTCTGCCGAGTTCAAGATGCCGGCCCGCCATCAACTGTTGCCGCGTGTGGTCCGCCGCACTAGCGATCTCAGCGCTGGTGATCTTGCCGGCGATTCGCTCGATGCTCTGCCCCCGGTAGGCAGTCGGCGTCAAGTCCCATGCGGGCACAACGGCGCCATGCCCAAGGCCGAGTACGGCACCTACCGCCAGGGCAACGGCTCGCGCGACCCTACATGTCACTGCGAGGGAGTCGTGATCATGACGTCACTGACCGCCAGCGGCCGCGTATCCGCCCAGGCCGCAACTGTCCATAAGAGCGGTCGTGGAACGTTGGGCCGAGGTTTGATCGTGGCGGCGGTTCGAGCACCCTCCACGATACGGTCCGTGATCAGGCCACCGTGAGCGTCCCACACACGCAGCGAATAGTGGGTCGCATCCTCCGCCGCACTCCAGGCGAGCGCTACGTGGTCGTTGTCAGGCCACACGCTAGTGCCCTCCAACTGTTTGGGAGCCCCCCTCAAGTTGGAGACCGCGAGCCGGCCCGCGGAAGGCTCTCCTACCATCGCCGAAATGAGGACCAGACCGACGATGAAGAACGCCGCTATGGCCGGCCTGAAACCTCTGAAGGCCGTTCTACGCGGCATGCTCTCGTACGAATCGTCGCCGAAGGCAACATCCGTGAACGTCCGGTCGCCGTGAAGCGAGAGATACCTGTCAAGTAGGTGGAGATCACGGGCTTCGGCGCGATCGGTCGGCTTCACCATGGCTCGCTCTGCGCGCTTCCGAGAAGATCCCGTTCAACATCCTGCAGAGTAATCCCGGTAGCTTCGAGTTCGCCCCGCACGAAACGCAGCCCTCGAGTCTGGATTTCATACACACGCTTGTACGGCTTGATCTTCAGTCGTCTCGCCACGCTACGGGCCGTGAGCCCTTCACGGTACCTCAGGTTGAGCACCTGCCTGGTTTCAGCGGGGAGTTTCGCGACGCAGGCGCGTAACTGGGTCAAGATGTGCTCACGGTGCAGCGCAGCTTCCACAGAATGTGGGGCGCTGGGCTGACACCGTTTGCCTATGCTCTCGTCCTCTGACAGGTGGGCTCCGGGATTGCCTTTGGACGTACGCGCGAGCATTCGCCATCTGTGATCACTGCTTAGATTGTTCTCTATCTCGGCAACAGTCCGTTCGACCTCTTCAAGAGATCTCGCGTACCCGAGTGGGCGAATCAGCTCGAGAATTTGGCTCGACGTAAACCCGTGCCAGTAGCGATGCTTGAAGACGAGGGCGTGTTTCGCCGACAGTCGTTCGATTGACCGATACAGGCGGCGCCGTCCCCGTTCCGATCTGATCCACTCTCGACAAAGGTTAAGAGTAACGGTGGCAAGCCAGGTGGTGAACTTGCAGGTCCCCGCAGCACCTAGCCCGCGGAATTGCCTCAGCCTCCTGCACTCGCCAGCACGTAGCCGCGCGCATACGTGCGCGTACATGTCCATGCGCTCATCCGGATCTACCGTAAACCTCCGGATACAGCCCAGGATGAATCCGGAATAGTCCTTGAGGAATCCCTCCCAGCTCTCGAATGGGACCGCCCGATCACCAACGCTCACGGCGGTTCGTCCGGCCCTTTGTTCCTCCAACTTCTTGGCTACCTCCTGAAGACATATCCGCCATAGGGTTCACGCGGCCGTGCAGCCTATTGGGGTCTAGACGGACCCCGCAGGACGTCCTCAGGTAAGAAAACCCGCTGGCGCCGAGATTTCTGACGAGGCTCGCGAAAAGGACGACCAGTTCAGCCTCTTCGGCACCGTCATCGACACGGCAGGCGAGCCCCTGGCCGCACCAGGCCACACCCGACGCCCGCTGAACCACCCCGCTCGACAGCGTCCATACGCTTGGCTCCTCGAGGTCTACGAGGCTGTTGCCCCGTGCCGCCACAGGTCAATAATCACCGGGTGGTAACACAATCTGTGGGGCAACTACGCGTGAAGGGTACGCTTCGCGATGTCGGGATTTCGCTGCTCGGTGCAGCGGGTGCCGGCTCGTTGATTCTTGGCCTGACCCGACTCATACACCCACTCGGCACCCAGGAGCTGGTGGCCATATGGGTTCTGGGCGTAGCTTTCGTGTGCGTGTACCCGCTGCTCATGCGAACCGACTCCGGTGCCAAGCTGCCGCCGGGAACGGTTCTTGTTGGCACCGCCGGGCTGCTGATTCTCAGCAACTCCCCCACGGACTATCTGCTGGTTCCGACCTGCTTGATCCTGGCGCTGATCGCGCTGCGCACCCTGCCCGATATGGCCCCCATGAAGGCCCCACTTTCACTGGCCCTGGCAGGTGCAACGCTCGACCTGGCGGCAGGTCTTTTCTGGCTCACCGGACAGCCCCTGCTCAAGGAGTTGTCGTGGTGGGGGGCCGCGGCTGGAGGTGTGCTCGTTTTTGCGGGCTTCGTTCTTGCCGCCCTGTGCCCGACCGAGCGTGGCTACAAGCTAGCCAACTTCGCCCTGGCCGTGGCTGCCCTGGGGGTGGCCGGCGGCTGGATGGCCGAAGCGGTCTGGGAACTGACCGGCCGTGTATTCGTCCCGTACCAGGACGCCTACGTGGCCTCCATCTTCCCTTCCGCCCCCTGGGTGAACACGCTCACCGGCACCAGCTACCTGGCCGTAACCGCCGGATTGCTGCTGCTGATGTACGCCGCCGGCGTGCCGGCGCGGCAGGCACGCGAGTCCATCAACGCCGAGGAGGCCCCGCGCACGATGCAGCGGTTGCGCAACGACTGGGGAGGCGCCTGACGGCTACGGCAGGCTACTGAACCCCGCTCTCAGGCGGCGCGATTTGAACCTCGGCTTCCTCCTCGACCCCGCGCACGCCGGGCACCTGGCGCAGCCGCTGCATCTTGCCGCGCGATACCGTGCCGATGGCGATGCCGAGCACATCGAGCGACTGCTCCACGTGCAGGCCCATGGTGCCGCAGACATCGATCACCTCCTGGAACGAGTCGAGGTGCTCGTCGTCCACCGTAACGGTAATCCGCGCCTGCTGATCGGCCTCTTGCTCCGAGCGCTCCGGCACCTTGTCCATCGGCGCTGCGCCTCCATGCCTGGTTGTTGCTCAGCTCACCTGCCCCAACTCTAGCATCAGGGTGCGAGCACCAACCCGGCGCCAACGTCGGCCGATGAATGCTGCAGGCGGCGCGCCTCCGAGGTGAGCAGTTGCCACAGGGCTCTGTCGGTGGCGCCGCGGGCCTCGGCCCACAGTGCCGCGATGCCCGCCACGTGCGGGGTCGCCATACTGGTGCCCGAGATGGTGTGATAGTTGCGCGGGCTCGGCCAGGTGGAGAAGACATCCACCCCGGGGCCGGCGATATCCACCTGCCCGCTGCCGTGGCCGGTGCCGCCGTTGGAGAAGTCGGCAACCTGCAGGCGCGAATCGAGTGCCGCCACCCCCATGATCGACGGGCTGTTCGCGGGTCGACCAACCGGGGCGATCTGCCCGAACCGGCGCCGGCTCTCGTTGCCGGTGGCGGCCACCACCAGGGTGCCGCGATCGAGCGCTCGCTGGCCGGCCGTCTCGTAGGCGGCCGACGGTGGCGCCGGCGCACCCAACGACATGGAGATGATCTTGGCCCCCTCGGTAATGGCCCACTGCATGCCGGCGAGGATGCCACCCTCGGCGCCACGACCGGCGTTGCTGAGCACCTTGCCCACCAGCAGGTCGGCCTCGGGGGCACAGCCGTAACGGCGTTGGCCCGATTGCGAGGCACCACCGGCCGCGGTGCCGCAGCAATGGGTGCCGTGACCGTGCAGGTCCTGCACCGGCTGATCGGGAACGAACGAGGCCGACACGATCTGACGCTGGGCAAAGTCCGGATGGGCCAGGTCGATGCCCGTATCGAGCACTGCCACGCCGATGCCGCGACCGCTGTAGTACGAATCGGCGGCTCCGGTAACCTGCAGCCCCCAGGTGGCAGCGTCGGTATCGCCCAGCTCGGCCGCAACGGCCGAGGCGGGAATCGGAGCGCCGCCAGTGAGGCTCTCGTACAGGCTGTTGGCGGCATCGCGATAGCCGCGCAGATACTCCTCCGAGAGCATGTCGCCGAGGGCGTACAGGTAGCGCTCGGGCTCTACCGCCAGAATCGGTGTCTGCGTATCGCTCACGCCGGCCGCCATAACGCCGGCCGCATCCGGCGCCATCGACACTACCGCGATGGCCAGATCCTCGAGCACCACGGCACAGTCGGGCTCGTTGCCCACCTCCATGAGCGCTTCGGCCGAACGCGAGAAGGTACTCACCCCGGCGCTATTGCTCAGCATGACCTCGACATCCGCAGCTGGCGCGTTCTCTGCATAGGTCACCAGATAGGAGCCCGTGAATTCCTCGCGCGGTTGATAGCCGACACCCAGCGACTCGGGGCTGCCGATAGCAACCTGAGGAGCCGCGCGGCTCGCTGACCGCTTGCTTGCGCGGCGCCTGGTCGTGGAACGCTTGGCTGCAGAGCGTTTCGCTGCGGAGCGTTTGCTTGCGGAGCGTTTGGCGGTCTTCTTCTTTCTACTTTGAGCCATGGTTTCTTCCTCAGACCTTGTTGGGGATCTTGCCGCCGACGTAGCTGGCGTGGCTGATACCGATCAGCCACAGCATCGACTCGGTGAGTTCGGGAAAGCCGCCCGTGTCGAGTGCGAGCACCACGTAGGCGATGCCGAGCACGGCGGTGAAGATCAGGTTCTGGAACTTGGTCACGCTCACGGTGGTGAGCGCCTGCTCGCCCTCCTCCTCCAGAAACAACTGCGAGAGCGTGGCGGCGGGCAACTGCAGCACGCGCGCCATCTGAATGCCGGCCACGTTCTGCTGTGGCGCGACGCGGGCGATCAGCGCGGCCGGGTTGGAGTCTTTGCCGCCCTTGACCGCGCCGGCGGTCGCCGCGGACCCGGCACTGATACCCATCAGCACGAGCAGGTTGTAGGGGATCTCATCAACTTCCAGGTCGATCGCGAACAGCGCCAGAAAGGTGGCGAGTACGAGTAGTGTCCACATCACAACCTGCAGGTGGTTGAGGCTGTAGCGTCCGCGCGTGTCGATGAGGATTCCGAGCACACCCTTGCCACAGGCGATCCCGGCGAACGCGGCGAGCCCGAGCAGCACCGCTCCGAAAACGATCAGACCCAGTTGGAAATTCATCTACTTCTTCTTCGGCTGTGGCGCCGGGCTCAGGTTGTAGGTAAAGCCGACGAACCAGCCGAGGCGGAACGGCGAGTCGGTTGGCACCTCCTTGGTACCCGCCGGCAGCGGATCGCCGAGGTCAAAGCCGCCGCCGAGGCGCTTGACCTTGCCTCCGGCGACTCCGGCACTGATCACGCCGCGAGCGGTCTTGCCCAATAGCAGGCTCGCGCCGCCGAAATAGGTAACGTCGCCGCTGTTGTTGAGGCCCAGCCCCAGGCTCAGGGCGGGCCGCCACGACTTCGTGCCGCGCTCGTAGATGTGCAGCATCGACCCTGTCGCAGCTGTAAAGGTGCTCTCCTGGCTAGCCGAGCGCTTGATCAGTTTGGCGGGCTCCGCACCAGCCACTGGCGCACCGGCGGGATCGTCCTCGGTCGTGTAGGCCTCGTCGCGCAGCGAGGTAAAGAAGAAACCGGCACTGAAATCCACGCGAACGCCTCCGGTTACCTCCAGCACGACGAAGTCGTCCTTCTTGAACGTGCGGGTGGTGGCGTACTTCTTGTCGAGTGCGGCGTTGCGCTTGATCTCCACCGACACCGTCAGCGAGTCGCCCTTCGCCTGAAACGGCACGCTGGCGTAGTCGAAACTCGCGGCTCTGACCGACGTCAGCAAGCGCGCCGCGTTGGCGAGACCACCCGTGATCTTGGTGCGGTCTTTGAGGAAAGCCTCGTACTGCTTCTGGAGCAAGGCGAACCGCCTCGCCTCCTTTTCCGCCTTGCCGGTGGCCGCGTAGTCTCGCTGGAGCGCGTTGTACTCACTCGCGACCTTCCCTAGCGCCGTGCTGCCAGCGGCCAGGATGGCGGCTGGCGAGCTACCTCCACCGGGAAGCGCCGCGGCGACGACGGCGGCCGCGTTCTTCCGGAGCTTCTTCCGCGACTGCCCGTCGGAGCCGTGCACGGCATCCGCCAGAAGCGTCTCGACGCGCACGACATCGTAGGTCTCGACCATCGCCTGCTCGAACCTGACCGCAGTCTGTTCGAAGGTGGCATTGGCTGCACCCGCGGCGGCAGCAGCGAAAGCGGCGACACCGGGGGCGGCTGCCGGGACTGCGGGCGCCGGCGCGGGGGCCGCAGGCTGGCCGCTCAGGTTCTTGGTGAAGATATCGGGAACCTGGATTGCGGCCGTCTCGGTCTTGCCGTCAACCGTTAGCGCGTAGAGGAACGGGTTCATGTTGAGAACCCTCACCTGCACGGTTGTCCCGCTCTCGATCATCCCCCTGGCGATGCAGGCAGCGCCATCTGTCCCGTCCGGGTTGACGAACCGATAGGCAATCCGCCCCGTCGCATGGTCCAGTTCGATGACGTAGCTGCCGTCGTCGCACTTGGTCTGCGCCGTGGCCTGAGAAGGGAGCACCACGACCAGGGCGGCGACAAAGAGCGAGAGCCCGAACTTCCTCACGGATACCTCCAATGCAGCTAGGAATGCCGACCATGCGGCACGGTTCACTGTCTTGGACGTACCGGTTCGAGTTTTTCCTGGCGCTGCACGAATGTTCGCCGCCGAATATCGGAAAACTCGCCGTTGCCTGGTTTCTACAAGCAGAGATACTTGGTCAGGCGTTATGCCTGCCTGGGGCCCGCCACGTCTTTCCGCCCCTCCGTGGGGGACGTGGCGGGTATCTTTCTGCCCCATGCTCCGTGCCCGGTCTTGCCAGCGGCGCCCTAGCGACGACGCGGAGTTGATGGCCAGGCTTGCTGACCCCTGCCGGAGACTAGCTGCCGGTGGCGACTCGCAGGCGGAGGACCCGGATAACGTCCTGGTCATCCGCTTGCGAGGCCCAGAGCACCTTGCCGCGCCGGGCGTGGACGTAGGTGCCTGGAGGTAGCGCCACGCTTCCGAGCAACCGTCCGCCGGGCTCGAAGACGTCGAAGACCGGCGGCTCGCGCCATCTGAACGGCGGCCGATCGCCCTCGGCCTCGGACCCTGCCTCGCGGCGTGCTGCCTCGACATAGCGCTGCACCCAGATCAGGCCGTCGCTGCCGACGTAGATCTCTTTGAAGGCCGGCTTGTACTCGGGCACCTCATGGAACTTCATCGGGGGCGCGTTGACGAAGCCCGTGGGGGCTGACCTCCCCTCGTTGTAGCGGGTCCACGCCTCCCACTGTTCGCGCTCCTCACCCACGATTGGCACCGGCTCGTAGGATCCGTGGATCTCACCTGTTACCTCGCCGCCTTCGATCAGGTGCAGCACGTAGTTGTCGTTGCGGCCGGACACCACATAGCCGAGCGGGCTCCAGGCGTTGCGCGTGGAGATTGTGAAGTTCGGCAGGAAACCCTCGGCGCTGGCGAAAACAAAGCCCCCCTCTTGGGGCTCCTCGTCGGGGAGTTTCAGCATCTCGAGCACCTGGCCATCGGGCGAGATGCGCATGAGCACCCGTCTGGAAGTGGAAGAGCGCGCCGGATCGCCGCGATCCATGGCCGTCAGCAGGACGTTGCCGTGCGAATCCACGTTGAGGACCCGCGAAGCATGCAATCCCGCCTCAGCCGCGACAGCGCCGACGAATTCCCCCGCGGCGTCGTAGTAGTTGAGCCGCTGGTTATCGATGTCCCAGAGAACCAATCGTCCGTCGGGCAGCATCTCGATCCCCATGATCTGGCCGTACTCTCCCGGCCCCTGCCCCGTGGCTCCCACCTGACGCACGAAATTCCCTTCGGCGTCGTACATGCGCAGGAGTGCCGGCAGCACCTCGGCGACGAAGATGCTGCCGTCGCCGCCGACGGCGACATCCGTGACTTTGCCCATCATGTACTCGACGGGCCCTTCGTCGACACCGATCCGGAGTTCTTCCTCCACCCGGGCCCGCCCCCATCCGGCTACGGGCTCGGGGAGCTGCCCAGCGTCGGTGCCGCAAGCCAGATGCAGCACCGCTGCCATCGTCAGCACAGCGGGTCTCAACGCCCCTCTCTCCGACCATCGCTGCGGGCAGTCCGCCAACGGCGCGTCTCCTCCCACGAATGCGGCTATGGGCAGTCCGGTAGGTTCAGCAGGTTGTTCTCGGCCGTCCATTCCGGGTCGGTGCGCAGACTGAAGCCTTCATCTTCGACGATCACCGCAATCTCGATGCGCTTTCGGCCCACCTTGACGAAGTAGCTGTGACTGCCGACCTGAATATCGCGGATCGCGCCCTCTTTGGAGCGCGGAGACCACAGAGCGCCGGGATGGCACAACTCGACGATCTCTCCGTCGCCGTTCTTCCCGGTACGCGTCACCTTTCTGTCTGCCACCTCGAGCCCCCGATCGTTGGTCTTGTTTGTTGTGTTACCTGCTACACATACAAGAACAACGCGACGCGGGGTTTTCCGACGCTTGGCTTCCTTTTGCGCGAATCTGCGCCCGTAGCGACCAGGATTTCGCTAGCGGCCGGGCTCCTCGGACGGATTCCAGCGAACTGAACTGACATCTACCGATGCCGTGTGGGTGCCCTGCGCCCAGTTCTCTTCGTGAAATGGGAACAGCACTCCTTCCACATCGCGGAAGTCGGAATAGTCGGTGGCAAAGACCATTACCGTCTGGCCAGCGCCGACCACCGCCTCGGTACGGGTTACGCGATCTGTCGCCGCATCAACCCAGAAACGAATGGCCGCCTCGCCCGCGAGCCGCACCCCCAACAGGTACTCGTCGGCGGTGGTGTCGATCAACTCCACCCGGTCGTGCAGTTCCGCCAGCACCCAGGGAACATTCGCCCGCATGGCCTGCGTGCGCATCGAGTTGAGCATCGGCCCCTGGACCTCCTGCAGCGACTCGCGGCTCGCCCCGCGCCAGCCTCGGCCCTCCTCGAGCATTCGCAACTCGGCTCGATCCGGGTACTGGATCTCCACAGCGAGCGAGTCGTGCCCACGTGATGCCCGCGCCACACTGGCCTGCTGCCCCTGTACGATCGCGGCCATGGTGGCTTCGAAGCGATACGAGTGAACCTGCTCGAGCCGCTCGCGGCCGCCGTATGCCTCGAGCACGCGCTCGATCAACGGGCCGACCTCCTGTCCGGCAGCCGGCTCGGCCATGGTCAGACAAAGGAGCACGGCTGCAACGTACAAGACAGCGCGGTCGCTGCGCACAGAAACCTCCAGATACGGTGGCGACGCCATCGCACGCCGCAGTGGACGCTCCAGCACGACCGTCACGCGCTGTGAACGATTCATACACGGTCACTTTCCCACGCTCGCGCCCGGTGCGCTCGCCGCTAGCGCCGCAGGAAGTCGAGGACGGACTGGGCAAAACGCGCCGGGTCCTCGATGAAGGGATAGTGGCCGACGTTGTCGAGCACGATCAGCTCGGAGTTCGGAAGACCCTCGTGCATGCGTTGGGCACCGGCCAGCGCGCCGTGATCTCCAGCCACGATGAGCGTCGGCATCGATATGGCCGAGAGATCGTCGTGCAGGTCCCAGCCCCCGAGATCCTGCCGCAGCGCCTCGCGGGTGATGGCCCAGTTTTGCAGCACGTAATCCGTAAGAGCAAAGTCGATCCGATCCGCCGCCGCCGGATCCACCGTGTAGGGGCGAGTGCGTAGGCCCAGAAGACCTAGCATCACCCCGGGGGTGTTGCCCCACTCGGGCAGCGCGGCAACGTGCCGCTCGAAGCGCTCCGTATCGATGCGCTCCGCCGGCGACCGTCGCGCGTCGACCTCTTCCAGAAAGGCCACCCATTCGCCGTAGCTAGCCGGTTCGGGCTCCACCAGGATCAGGCGGCTCACGCGCTGCGGATACAGAGTCGCGTAGCGTAGCGCCACGAGGGCGCCGAACCCGTGAGCCAACAGATCAATCTGTTCGAGGTCGGCGCGCTGCCGCAGCAGATCCAGATCGGTAACCATCTGGTCCATGGTGAGCAAATCAAGATCGTCGCCCCCCTCCGAGTAACCGCTGCCGCGTTGATCGTAGAAGAACAACTGGCGCACTTTCCCCAGCGCGTCGGCCAGGGGCTCACGCAGATAGGCGCTGCCTAACCCTGGTAAGCCGTGAACGACGAAGATCGGCTCGCCCTCGGCGATTCCCCGGCGCCATATCGAGAGACGCGCGCCGACGACTACGGGGCGCGCATTGTCCCGAGGGCCATACAACCCCATTGTCGGGTAGGCATGCGCCCGTTCGCTCAGGCGGCCTGCCGCGACCTCGCCGGCGACGTACTCCGCCCTCGACGCCGGGCGGAAGTCGGCCGTGGGCGCCATCATCCATTTGCCCTTGGAGAGTCCGTTCGCCAGCCTCAGCCACAGGAGAGTGTCGAGACCCTCGGTTGGGTAGCAGCAGTCCTCATCGACCTGCGCCAACTTGCCGTCACCGAGCCACACCCAGAGCTTCCGGCGTTCTTCGTTGTGTGCCATGACAGTTAACGTCTGGTCGGCGCGCGCGGCGAGGTTCATACGCGCGTCGAACACCAAGCGCCCGCTCTCATCGCGGGCGTAGCGGGCCACCGTCTGCACGTAGTCGGCTCGGACCTGCGCCCGGCCCGGCCGCTTCGTCTGCACCACATAGTCATCTGATGACACGACCTCATCCTGGACGAACTCGACCGCGCCCGAGGCGAAGACCTTGGCTGCGGAGGAGGCGGCCTCCGGGGTGTCGAACACCAACCAGCCGGACCGCTCGGCGCGAGCCGCCACCCGTGTTCGCCAGTTCAGCGGTTTGAAGGTGAAGTCGGGCGGTGGGGGCTCCGGGTCGAGCACGAGAGGTCTGGCCACGTTGGACAGGTTGCCGCGCGCCGCAATGGCGCGAAGCTCGCCGATGTCGCCCAGGTAGTCGACGTCCCACAGCTCGGTAGCCGGAATCTGTTCGGTGTCGGGCTCGGCCTCGGAGAAAGCCAACAGCGCCACGCCCGCCCAGTGTGCCCGGTCGCCCCGTGTGCTCCCCAGCCGCCTGTGGCGCAGCGCCCCGAGAAGGGCGTGCATCTGGCCCGCCACGGGGCGCAGCGCTCTGTCGAGTTCCTTCACGCCCCTGGTGTCCGTGGCCGCCATCACCGCGACCAAGTCGCCGACCTTGCCCGGACCGGGCACATCCGAGAACCAGCCGTAGCTGAGGGCGGCGTCGGCAATCTCCTGTGCCGTGGGTGACGTCATCAGCCACTCGACGAGGGCATCCGTGTCGGGCGAGGTCGCCGGTGGGCGGGCGCACGCGGTAGCCAGGAGTCCTACTGTCATCGCCGCCTGCCACAGTTTGCGCATGCGCTCGATCTCCTCGACAACGCCGCTGAGAGGTCTTCGCCTCCACTCCAGCCCGGGAGCGGCGAACGGACCCGGACCACCTACGACAGGCAAACCCCGGTAGTGGTCTTCTTACGGAGGGCGGGGAGTCAGGAGCCGAAACGCCGCAGGAAGTCGATCACGGCCTGCGCGAACCGCTCGGGCGCCTCGATGAACGGGTAGTGCCCCACGCCGTCGAGCACGACGAGTTCGGAGGCGGGCAGGCTGGTCTGGAGGCGCTGGGCACCGGCCAGGGTGCCCGCCGAGCCGGCCACGATCAGCGTCGGAACGCGGATCTCGGCGAGGCGCTCGTGCAGGTCCCAGTCGCCGAGGCTGTTGCGCACCAGGTCGCGCGTGGCCTCCCAGTTGGCCCGCTCGTATTCGTCTCCGTACTGGCCAAACCGCTGGCGGTCTTCCATCGAGAGTTCCCCGCCGGCAACTTCCATGTACTCGAGCCATTCGCTGCGGCTCGCCGGCTCGGGTTCGATCAGCAGCAGCCGGCGCACCCTTTCCGGGTACACCAGCGCATAGTGCAACGCAACGAGACCGCCGAAGGAGTGCGCCATGAGGTCGATCTGTTCGAGCGCCGCGCGTTTGCGCAGCAACTCCAGATCGTCGACCATGCGTCGCATCGTGAACGCGCCAGGATCGTCTGCGCCGTCCGAGTAGCCGCTGCCGCGCTGGTCGTAGAAGAAGAGCTGCTGCGTCGTGCCTAC
>JAJCXS010000055.1 GCA_029263335.1 Acidobacteriota bacterium
ACCCAGCCCGAAGAGCCCCGCGGCCGTCGCCGTGAGCGTTCGTGTCGCGAGCCTCGGCTGGCGCAAGAAAAGCCAGCAGGCGAGCGACCCGAGCGTCAGCACGCCGGTGCCCGGCGCTCCGAGCGGCTCGACCAGCAGAGAACGGACGAACCACAGGCTTCCCGTAATTGCCATCAGCAGCGCATAGACGCGCAGACGCGAGTGCAGCAGACCGTTGGTTTGGCGTTCCAGCCGTTGCGTCGCACCGGGATTCAACCCGCGGCGCGGACAGAACAGAGCACCATCGACCGCGTCCATCGCTACTCGCCGCTCGGCTGGCTCGCTGCCGCTACGGCTTCGACCTCGCGCCAGACCCGCAGCAGGTTGCCGCTCCACAGTTTGCCGATGTCCTGCTCGGAGTAGCCCCGCTCCACCAGTTCGCGGGTGACGTTGAACGTCTCGGAGGCATCGTTCCAGCCGACGATTCCGCCACCGCCATCGAAGTCCGAGCTGATACCCACATGGTCGATGCCGATGAGGTTCACGGCGTGGTCGATGTGGTCAACCAGGTCCGTCACGCTGGCCGCTTCAGCCGGATCGCTCTCGGCATCTAGCGCCAGCTGCTGCGTCAGGAAATCGCCGACCGCGACGATCTGGATCACGCCTCCGTTTTGTGCGAGCGCTCGCAGTTGTTCATCGTCCATGTTGCGCGATACGTCGCAGAGTCGCCGGCAACTCGAGTGCGAGGCCATTATCGGCGCCGCTGACTGCGCCGCCGCCTGCAGCATCGCGTTCTTGGAGATGTGCGAGACATCGATCATGATGCCCACGCGGTTCATCTCGGCCACCACCTCCCGGCCGAACTCGCTCAAACCGCCGTGCTGCTCCGCTGGCTCGCTCTCGCGGGGCTGGGCCGAGTCGGCGATCTGGTTGTGCCCGTTGTGCGCCAAGGTGATGTAGCGCCCGCCGCGGGCATGAAATTCTTCCAGCCTGCCGAGATCCTCGCCGACGGGCCAACCGTTCTCGATTCCGATCGCCGCCACGAGCTTGCCCGCGGCGTGGATGCGCTCGACATCGTCGGCCGTGTAAGCAATCTCGATCTCCTCCGGGTACATCTCCTCCGTCATCCGGTGTATCGCGTCGAACTTCGTAATCGCCTGCTCGTAGGCCTGCGCGTAGCCAACCTCGGTATTGTCGCCCTGTCCGACGTAGACGACGAAGAAACCGACATCGAGGCCGCCCTCGCGCATCTTCGGCAGCTCCATCTGCCGGTCGCCACGCACTCCCGGGTCCACCTCATCGGTGGCGAAGTTCGGCGGAATGTCGTCGTGCGTATCGAGCGTAAGCACGCGTGCATGAATACCGCGCGCAACCTCGTCGAGATCCGTCTCGCCCACCGTTAGCTGCGTCGAATCGCGACCGCCACAACCCGCGATACCCACCGCCGCCACGGCGAGGCTCATCACCGCCCGAGTGCCTGTCCGTGTCTGCATCATCCGCTCGCTCCCGACTCGTTGCGTCTTGGAGGCCTTATTGTTCCAGAATCAGCAGCGCCGACATGACCTGGCGTTCCGTTTGCGAGCCCAGCGGACGATTCACCAGCACCCCGTCGACAACCAGTGTGGTGGAGCCGCCGCCGTCGAGGTTGACCGCCTCGACGCTGCCGAGGTTGAGCATGATTTCGGCCAACTCGATGAGGTCGACGCCGCGACTGCCACGCTGACGCCCGTCGATGACGACGACGACCAGTTCACCGTCACCCGTCACTCCAGCGGCCGTGCGTGGGTTCTGGTCGGGGATCTTCGTGCCAAAGAAGACCTCCGCATCGGTGGTGACGCGCACCGCTCCGTCCATCACCAACACCGGCCCGGCGGCAACCGCGTCTCGTGCCGGCCAAACCGGCAGCCCCTCGAGGTCCAGTTGTGTAATGCGTCGCTCCGGCCTGTTCGGCGGCGGGTCGTCCCATGCGTACAGCACCCCCTCCCGACTCGACACCCAGGCAATATCAGGCGACCCGTCTGTAAGGAACCCTAGCGCGCCGCGCGCCAGGTAGTAGCGCTCGCCGTCGCGCAGCACGGAGTCGACCGCCGGCTCGACGATCTCTCCATCCACCATCAAGAGACCGACGTGGCGCATCGGGACCTCGCCCATGCGGAAATAGCCGCCGTTGAGCACGACCCGTGCCGCCGTGCGCTCCGCGATTTCCGAACTCGTCTCCACGCCATCGGAGTCCGCTGCTGCCGCAACGCGGAGCGCCACACCGCCACCGGGGCGCACGAGCACGTACCAGGCTCGCAGGGGCGCGACGGCATCGACACCGGAATACACCCGCACGGCGTCTGGCAAGCCCGCGTTGAGGTCGTCCATGGGCTCCCAGGACAACGCGATCGGTGCGGAGTTGCCCTCCCCCGCGCAAGCCGCCGCCGCCAGGACGGCCAAGACGACAAGGGCGCGGCGGAAAGTACTCATGGGAGCTGCTCACGCAGCGCCAGGTGATGAAAGGCCGCGATCACCAGGGCGTGATGGATGTGGCCCTCCACCATGAGGCGGGCGATGTCCTGCAACGGCACTCGCCGCACGCCGACCTCTTCGTGGGGATCCAGCGCGCAAGGCCCCCGCAAGGTCGCGTCCTCGACCAATACGGTGTGGCACCGGTTGTTGAGAATCGCCGGGTTGGGCGTCACCGCACCAATCAGTTCGAAGCGCCCCGAACCAAAGCCCGTCTCTTCGGCGAGCTCGCGTATGCCCGCCGCCAACGGCTCCTCGCCCTCGTCAACCATGCCTCCCGGGATCTCAAGCGTCACCTCACCGGTGCCGTGGCGAAACTGCTCGATCAAAACGACCTCTCGATCTGGCGTCAGGGCAATGACATTGACCCAGTCAGCGGAGTCCAGATAAACGAATTCGCCGGACTGATCGGGCCGTGTGGGGGAGATTCCGCGCCGGCGACGCAGCGTGAAGATGCCCGTTTCCGCGACCATCTCATCTTCCTCGTGCCGCCACGCGGGCACCAGCGACAAGAGAGGGTGGTCACTCAAGGCTCACTCCGAGGCCATCGGCTATCCGATTCACGTACGCGTAGTAGGAGGTTACCTCGGCAATCGCCAGAATGTCCTGGTCGCTGAAGCCAACGCCACGAAGCTCCCGCAGATCTTCCTGCACAATCTCAGACGGCCGCAGCGTCAATTTTGCCGCGTACTCGAGCATGGCCTGGCGGCGCGCATCGAGGCCTGCGTTACGGAAGTCGACTTCGATCCGCGCCAACAATGCATCGTCGCGCAGTTTCCGACGCAGACCGCGCCGGTGATGCGTGATTCAGTAGTGACAGGCGTTCAGCTGTGACACCACCAGCGCGATCATCTCCCGATCAGCGCCGCGCAGGCCCGCCGTCGCCCGCATGACCGCCGTGTACAGATCAAAATGGGCCCGCAGGCCGGCCGGGTGCAGTGAATGCGCCATCAATACGTGATCGAGCTGTTCCGAAACCGGCTCGCGAACGCGCGCGTACAACTCGCCAAGTTCATCGTCGGCGTCGGCCTCGGAAACCGTCTCGATCCAAGCTGGGTCGGTCATTGTTATTAGTCCTCACAGAGATCTCAGGGGCTCCGCGCCCCGTTACAATGCAGGGTACCTGTTCCTGCCGGACCGCGGCACAAGCCTGATGACTCTCGCTGCGGCCATCACCCGAGCCCGACCATGGTCACGCCCATCGGCAGCGGTCTGTGCAGCTGCTGCCGCCACCGCCGCTTGGTGAAAAACCGTCGCGGTTCACAATTCGTGAAGTGTGCCGTGGCCGACGGCCACGAGACACTGCCGCGCTACCCCTCGCTCCCGGTGCTGGACTGCTCCGAATACGAGGCACTATCCTGCAGGGAATCGAGCGCGGGTCCCCAACCCAGTACAGGAGACCCACCAGAGTGAATCGCGCACGCGTCGCTTCATTGCTCGTCCTCACCGCCCTGGTTGCCGGACCGTCCGGCCAGGTTGGCGCCGATCCGCCGGAGTTTCGTCTCCGCGCTGGCTTCGTAACATCCAACTTCGGGATCTTCGGCAGCACCACTGGAAGTTCCCAGGCCAGCTTCGTCGATGCCGGTGGCTTCGGCACGCCAGGTTTCGCCGCCGGCATCGAGGCCCGATTGCCCCTCAGTGGGCAATTCAGCCTCCAGTTCGGCGCTCTCTACGTGCGCAAGACCGGGCGGCTCGGATTCACCTTCCGACCCGACTTCCTACCGCCGGGTTTCGGCCTGTCCGGCGTCACGATCCGCACTTCGATCGACTACGTAGAGTTTCCGGTAACGCTCCGATATGACCTGCATATCGACAAGGTCCGACCCTACGTCTTCGCTGGGGCAGCTCTGGCGACGAAACTGAGTGCCACCGCCAACTTCACGGATGGAAGGGCTCTCGACCGCATTGGCATCGGACCGATCGACGAACTGATTCGCAGCTCCGACACCACGCTCGTTCTCGGAGCCGGGGTCGACTTCATGAACTCCCGGTGGGGCGTTGAGATGCGCGGCAGCCTCGGGTTGAGGAGCGCTTTCGAATCGCCCACGCCCAGTGGACAGGTGCTCGAATCAAGCGCCAGGACACGCGCGTTCATGTTGCTGGTGGGATACCGTTTCTGACGGTGTGCCGGGCACGGCGCCCGCCCTCTCAGCCACAGGAAGGTCCGTAATGAGTTCAAGACTGCGCCTGCTCGCCCTCAGCATGACACTCTCTGTCGTCGCCACCTCGACCGTCGCGTCGGCACAGGAGCAGCCGCAGGCGGAGCGCCCGGATTCGCTTCCTCACATGCCATGGGACAGCGTGTACGAGCTGCCGTCGGAGGCCATGCAGGAGCTGTTCACGCGCGACAAGAACTACACCACCCTCGACGCGAGATCTCCTGACGGTCGGTATTTCCTGGTACCCCGCTACACGGAGCTATCCACCGTCGCGAACATGGGCCGCCCCACCCAGCGCCTCGCCGGCCTCGAGTTGCGGGGCCAACGCAACCGCACCTGGCGGCTCGACACCTACGGCGTCACCGGCGCGTCGGTCTTCGACCTCGAAAGCGGGGCCGAACAGGCCCTGCGATTGCCCGACGATAGCTTCTATTCGGATTTCGTCTGGGCGGGGGACGGCACCAGCGTCGCGGTAGTACGGCATGGGCCGGAGACGAGCGAGCTGTGGATGGCAGAGGTGGCCGGCGGCGCCCATCGTCTTGGCGCCATCGAAGTGCAGGCAACGCTGGCGACGCGCGTTGAGCGGCGAACGCCGCGCCACTCATTGATGATCCAGACCACGCCCGACGGCGGCGTCATCACGCTGGCCGTACCCTCCGATCGCGGCGCGGTGCCCCAACGCGGTCTTGCCCGGGGACCGGTCGTGCGACGTACCCGGGGCGCGGCCAAGCCCAACCCGACGTATCCGTTCTTGCTCGAGGATGCGCACGAAGAGGAGCTCTTCCGCTACTACACGACATCTCAGCTCACGCGCATCGGTGCCGACGGCACGGCGACAGCGCTCGGCGACCCCGGCATGTTCACGCGCGTATCGCTGAGTCCGGACGGGGTTCACATTCTCACCGAACGCATCGTCGAATCCCTGTCGCCGCTGGTCAGCTATCGCTCGTTCGGTACGATTCTCGAGGTTCGTGGGCCCGATGGCGCTGTGCTCGCGGCGGTCCGTGAACGTCCTCTGCAGGAGGGACGCTCGCGCGACAGCGGCCGCGACCTTCCGCGGGAGGTGCAGTGGCTACCCGACGGCAGCGGGCTCGCCTGGCTACAGCGAGAGGCCGGTCCTGACGAGGACGACGAGCCGGGCGACACCGCGACCGAGGAACCTGCTGGCAACGAGGACGCCGACCCGTTGGATCGAGTCATGGTCATGGCGCCACCGTTCAACCTCGACAGCGCCAACGCCCGGATTGCCAGCGAGGAATCGCTCAGCGGTCTTGCATTCAGCGCCGATGCCCGGCATGCCTTCGCCGAGGTCTCGCTCGACGGTGACAAGCGTGCCTTGCAGCAATGGGATCTGAGTGTGGCGGCCGCCGACTCCATCCGCCTCGCCGGCCCCTGGGATCCGCAGGATCCGCTGGCTCTGCCTGGCGATCTGGTGCTCGACCACGATGCCAACGGCAACGCTGCGGTGCACGTGACAAGTGATGGCACCGCCGCATTCCTGCAGGGCGACGGCTACAAGGAGGATTTCCGGCCGCGCCCCTTCATCGACCGCCTGCCGGTCGACGGCGACGATCCGGTGCGGATATTCGAAGGTGCAGCGGATGTGCACGAGACGCCGCTGGTGGCGCTCGATGACGACATGGAGCATCTGATCGTTGAACGCGAGTCGCAGACCGTGTTCCCGGACTCGTGGGAGTGGACGCGCGCTGACGGCTTCACGCAGCAATTGACCGATAACGTCAACCCGTTCCCCGAGGTAAGCGCCGCGGTACGCCGCGACTTCGAATTCACTCGCCGCGACGGCCTGAAGATCCAGTCGAGGGTTTCGATGCCGGTGGGCTGGCAGGCAGGCGATGCGCCGGTGCCGGCACTGTTCTGGACCTACCCGAGCGAGTACGACAACAACAAGGAGTATCAGCGCGACGCAATACAGGATCGCGCCCGCAACACCTTCGATCACGTCAGCTACCTGCGCTGGTCGGGACTCTGGCTGACCCAGGGTTATGCCGTTGTCTATCCGGACGTGCCGATTATCGGCAGCCCCTACAACGACCACTACATTCAGGATCTGACCGATTCGCTGTACGCGGCCATCCGTGCAGTCGACAACATGGGCCTGGTGGATGTCGATCGCATCGCGCACGGCGGCCATAGCTACGGTGCCTTCGCAACCGGTAACCTGCTTGCCCGTACTCCCTACTTCAAGGCCGGCATCGCTGGCGACGGTGCCTACAACCGCACGCTCACCCCGATGGGCTTCCAGGCGGAGCGGCGCTTCCTCTGGGACGCGCAGGATGTCTATCTCGAGATGTCGCCGCTGTTCCAGGCCGACCACATCGACACGCCTCTGCTCATGTATCACGGTGGCGACGACAACAACACGGGGACCTTCCCGATCCAGTCGCGCCGACTGATGCAGGCGCTGCAGGGTCTCGACAAGACCGCCGTGCTCTACGAGTACCCCTACGAGTCGCACGGGCCTCGCGCCATCGAGTCGTACCTGGACCTGTGGAAGCGTTTCCTCGATTTCATGGACGAGTACGTGAAGAACCCGCAACCAGCCGACGACGAGGTCGCCGAGGAATGACGGGCGAGCGCACCGGAGGCCCGCTGATCATTGGCATCGCCGGCGGTTCCGGGTCGGGCAAGACGACCATCGCGCAGGCGATGGCCGGCGAGATCGGCGGGGAACACTGCGCTCACATCCTCCATGACTCCTACTACCGCGACCTGTCGGATCTGGACGAGACGGCACGCGCCGAGATCAACTACGACCATCCCGAATCGCTGGAAACCGAGCTACTGGTCGCGCACGTCCATGCGCTGCAGCACGGCGCCGGGGTGGATATCCCTCGCTACGATTTCGCGGTTCACAACCGCTACGCGGAGACCGACCGCGTAGAACCCAGGCCCGTGATCCTGATCGAAGGAGTCCTGGCACTCGCAGAGCCGGCCCTGCGCGAGGTGATGGATCTCAAGATCTTCGTGGATACCGCCTCCGACCTGCGTTTCATGCGGAGGCTCGAACGCGACATCAACGAACGTGGCCGCACCCGAGAATCTGTGTACGAGCAGTACCTCGCCACGGTCCGCCCCATGCACACGAAGTTCGTCGAGCCCTCCAAGGCCCACGCCGACCTGGTGATCCCGGAGGGCTACAACATCGGCGCGGTGAGCACGGTCCTCGGCATGATCCGCGAGTTCCTGCGCAGCCGATAGCCGCTCGCTCAGGCGCTCCTGCGCTCCCATCACGAGCGCGGCGGGTCTTTTTCGGGGGCAACCCTCGGCAATGCGGCTGCTGGTCGGTTCGCCACAGTGAACAGCTCACCGGCCCGGCCTTGATCCGAGGAAAGCGATGAAACTCCTTGCTCTTAATGCCATCTCGAAGATCCCGGCACTCGTTCTGGCCTCACTGTTCGCCGCTGCCTGCGGCGAGAGCGGCGGAGGAGCTTCGACCGCTGCTTCCTTGCACGGTGACTACCGCGCCGAACGAACCACCGAAGGCACCGTGACCACGGTGCGCCATCTGTCGGGTTCGAAATGGAGTGCCAAGGCTCGTTTCGAGGAGGAGCTGTCGATCGGCGTTCTCGAAGGCGCCGACGAGTACCTGTTCGGCCAGCCGACCTCGCTGTGGATGACCGACGGACTCATCCTCGTGGCAGACATGCAGGTACCGGCTGTACGAGCCTACGACCACGAGGGCCGCTACGTGCGGACCTACGGTGGCAAGGGTCAGGGACCCGGTGAATACGAACGGCCCATGGCCGTCGCGGCGTTGAGCGACGGGCGCATCTTGATTCAGGATCTCATGCAGGGAATCAGCGTCTACGGGGCTGACGGCACCGTTCTGGACAGCTGGACGTGGCCGACAACGGGCATGGGATTCTCCGCCCGCGGCGACGGACTGCTGGTCACGGAGGATGACCGGGTGTTCATCGCCTCGACGGACATCCCCGAAGGGGCCTCGCCAAGGGACTTCGCCAGCCGCCGACCAGGGCGCCAGGAGGTATC
>JAJCXS010000056.1 GCA_029263335.1 Acidobacteriota bacterium
CCTTGCTGAGTCCGTGTGACGGCACTCGCCAGCAGCGGATCCCCGGATCCCGCAGCAACCCAGGTGGGCGCGTAACTCAGCGGCTAGAGTGCCATCTTCACACGGTGGAAGTCGGAGGTTCGATTCCTCCCGCGCCCACTCACTCCAGGTAGTCGTCCGGCACCGGGAGCCCCTGCGCGCGGAAGAACGCTAGCTGGTCGAAGTAGCCCTTCTGGTGAACGATCCGAGCGTCGCGGATGGTGAAGAACCCACACCCTTCCAACCCGCTCGGATCCGTCCACTGCAGGATCGCGGTATCACCGCACTCGTAGATCCGTTCCGCCACGCAGTGCATGGTGGCGCGACCAAACTCAATCTCGAACATAGCGCGGAGTTCTTCGTGACCGCGCAAAGGCTCTGAGAAGACGGCCTGTTCGTTGACCGCCTCCTCTGCGTAGAGCGCTACCAACCCGTCGATGTCGGCTGCGTTGAAGCAGCGAACCCACTCCAGCACAACCTGTTTCGGAGTCATCGGGCGATGATACGACGCCTCTTGGCCAGATGAGCCGAGCATCTGAGACTGCGACGAATCCTGTGACAATCCGGCGTCAAACAGCGGCAACTAGAAGCAACTAGCGTCAAAACGCATCCCACCAAGACTCAAACAGCATCAACTCCTGAGAACCGTCGCCAAGGGAGTCCCATCGGCACACGGTGGAAGTCGGAGGTTCGATTCCTCCCGCGCCCACTCTTGTTTGGCCTGAACTCACCTTCCGGCGCCGATCAGGGTCCGTTCTTTGCATCTGGGCCGCCCCGCGTACGGTTGCGGACTCTCGGCCGGGACGGGTACGGTGGCGTCGACCCTGGGCATGGTGTCTGGGATCCTGGCTGCAGCCAATCGCCGAGTGGATCCGACGCGGGGCATAGTCGCTGGACGGCGTGGTTGGCACGAGAGTGACGGGCCTGTTCGGCGTCGCGATACGCGCGGAGGCTCGCGAGAAGGATTGACCGCATGACGAGCCTAAAGCGAATCCAGTTCTCCACGACCATCGAGGCACCGGCGGGTGTCGTCTGGGAGGCAATGCTCGGCGAACAGAGCTACCGCCGGTGGACGGCTCCCTTCACGGAGGGGTCGTACTATGAGGGGACCTGGGACCAGGGCAGCCAGATGCGATTCCTGGCGCCTTCGGGCGACGGGATGGTGGCGGAAATCGCCGAGAACCGACGGAACGAGTTCATCTCGATTCGCCACATCGGCATCGTGGTGAACGGCGTCGAAGACACCGAGAGCGCGTCCGTGCGTGCCTGGGCTCCGTCGTACGAGACCTACACGCTGGTCGCGGTTCCGGAAGGCACGCGGATCGTTGTGGAACAGGATGTCGCCGAGGGCTCCGAGCAATCCATGGCGGAGGTGTGGTCCAGGGCGTTCGAGGTGCTCGGACAGCTCTGTGAGAATCCGCTGGATGGGCCCCGAACCTGATACCGGAGCCACTGGAGTTACCCCAATCCACCCGGCCGTCACGAGTCGGTGAGGTGAAGATAGAGCCGCTCGACCATTCGCGTGGTGGAGTGCCCTAGTTACTTCGCAAGGTCGGTGGAGTGGCCGCCCGCCGTCAAGGCCACCTACGCGCGGCCGCGCCACGCGCCGGAGACATTCGTGCGCCACGTGAGATAATTGGAGAATGTCCAGGCAACGCAACAGGGTCGATCGCTCGCGATGGCCGATCAGCATTACATCTCGGCGTGATCAGCGAGCGGCAGTTATGCAGGGGTCGGTCGAGGCTCGGCTGCAGGCGCTCGCCGAGCTGACCGCAACGGCCTGGGGCCTTGCCGGTCGGAACGCGCCAGGCTACTCGCGCGCAGACACGCCTATACGCATCGCGCGGCTGAGTTCTGCCACCGAGACCGCTTCGTGAACGAGGACTTCCTCGACCTGCTCCGCGCTCTTCTCGACACCGACGCGCGGTTTCTGGTGGTTGGAGCTCACGCGCTCGCCGTCCACGGCGTCCCTCGGGCGACAGGTGATCTCGACGTCTGGATCGATGCGACGCCCGAGAATGCGAATCGCGTCTGGGCGGCGCTCGTGGCGTTTGGTGCCCCTCTGCACTCGGTTGACCTTGACGTCTCGCAGCTCAGCGAGCCTGATCGTGTTATTCAGATCGGGCTACCGCCGCGCCGCATCGACGTACTCACCGAACTCTCGGGGCTGACCTTCGTGGAAGCCTGGCCAGATCGCGTCCTTCACGACGTTGACGGTCTGCAGGTACCTTTCGTCGGTCGCCCTCAACTGGTTCAGAACAAACGAGCCACCGGCCGAGCCCGGGATCTAGCGGACCTCGAGGCTCTCGGCGAGGAGGCCACGGCGACGGACGTTTGAGCGCCAGCCGTTACCTAGTCGTTTTGTCACCAGCCCTGGAGTTGTCATGAATGATCCCGCCCACGAAATCCTTGGCGCCGTCACCCGATCGGTCACGGCCCGGGAAGAGAACGGCCGAACATCGTTCGTGATCGTCGCCACCCGTCGCTACGCTACAGACTTGGCCGATCTGTGGGATGCCCTCACGAACGCAGCCCGGCTCGAACAATGGTTCCTCCCCGTTTCCGGTGCCCTCAAGGAGGGCGGCAATTTCCAGTTCGAAGGCAATGCCGGCGGCGAGATCCGAAAGTGCGAAGCACCCGGCCACCTGCTGGTCACCTGGGGCATGGGCGACGACGCCAGCCTGCTGGATCTCAAGCTGACGGCGCTGGATGCGGATCGCACCGAGCTCACACTGGAGCACACGGGCGATGTCGCGCAGGAGTTCTGGCAGCAGTACGGCCCGGGTGCGGTCGGCATCGGCTGGGACATGGCGTTGTTCGGGCTCGCCGAACACCTAACGCCGGACCCGGCGGTCACGCCGGCCAATGCCGAGCAGTGGATGCTCTCGGACGAGGGCAAGGACTTCTCCCGCCAGAGCGCGGCTGCCTGGCGCAGCGCCTCGGTAGCCGGTGGGGCCGACCCGGATGCGGCCGATCGTGCCGCCGCAGGCGCGGCGGCGTTCTACACTGGAGAGACGGCACCCTAACGAGTTGGAGGCGCTGACATGGCCGCTGGAATCGCCGGAGTTGCGCTCCTCGTCGTCCTGGGCACGTGGGCTCGCTACCTGTCGACGATCCCGCGTGACAAGATGCCAGCCCGGCCCGTCGGTTCGGTGATCCTGCAGCTGATCGGGATGACGCTCGGAGTCGCGGCGATTCTCCAGAGCTACCGGAGCGGCGACGGGTTCGTCGCCGCCGTGGTCATCAACGCGGCCACGGCCGTCATGATGGGCGCCTTCTTCTTGTGGCTGCTCGCCAATCGCAAGACCCCGGTCGGCGACCTGAAGGTACAAGTCGGCGACATTCTCCTGCCGTTCAGCGCGACGACGTCCGCCGGCGCCTTCTTCAGCACCGACGAGCTCGCCGGCAAACGGACCCTGCTGAAGTTCTTCCGCGGCGGCTGGTGACCGTACTGCTGCGTCGAGTTACGACGCTTCGAGGAAATGGAACCGGCGCTGGCGAAGCATGGCGTCAGCGTCATCGCCCTGAGCAAGGACACCGTCGAGGAGGCCGCGATCCACAAGGAGCGCGACGGGCTGAGCCTCACGTTGCTCGCCGATCCGAAGCTCGACGTGATCCGACAGTACGGTGTGGAGCACCACAAGTCGCTGGGGTTCGTCACCGGCCGCCTCATGATCGGCGGGATCCCGATCGTGCTCGCGCCGTCGTTCAAGACGATGGCGATCCCGACGTCGCTGCTGGTGGATGAGAGCGGGCGCATCGTCTGGATCGACCAGACGGACGACTACCGGCTGCGCAGCAGCAACCGCCGAGTGCTCGGGGCCGTGGAGGCCGCATTCGCCGGCCTCTCCGCGCCACAGGAGCGAGCCGGCGATTGATGCCGGCCGCGATCGACGGATTGCGCCGAACCCAGTGTTGCGGCGCGCTGATCGCGCATAGACTCAGAGCACTTTGAAACCCCCTCCTGGGAGGCACCTCGTGAAACTTCGCGCGTTGGCGGCTGCCGGTCTTGCTTTGCTGTTGTTGGTTCAGCCTGCGAGCGCCGACATTTCGTTGAACTTCGGCTCGATCAAGACCTTTGACTCTGTCGTGTTAGGGAACCTGGAGAGGTTGGACTTCAAGGTCGAGGCCGACGGCAGCTCGAAGTGTTTCAAGGGAACGCCCCGCATCGAGGTCGGCCTTCTGCTGCCAGCTGTGCAACTGATTGCCCGGCAGAGTGCCCAGGGCCAGGCGCAGGGCCATGGGTTCTTGGTCGACGGCACCGGCAAGATTCCCGGCACGATCCGTGGGTTCACTCTGGCCCCGGGCTCCCCGAGCCTGCTCAAAGTTTGGACCGGTTCTGACGGCAAGGTCCGGCGGCAATACGAACTGTCGCTGCCCTTCCGCACTTGGGGCGGCGAGGCGAGCGCCCGCACGCGGCCCGGCCGCGCCAGGACCATCTCGGGCTTCTTCGACATTATCTACACGCAGATCTTCGCGGATGGCTTCGAGTCAGGCAATTTGAGCCTCCGCAGTCTGCGGTGCGGGAAGTAGCACCGGACCGTGTCCGCTGCCTCGCTTGGCTTACGCTGAGCTTCGAACTCCATGGCGAGAAAGCCTATGTCCTCTTGCCTTGATCGCCAAGACGACGGAGGTGCAGGGCCAACTCCGTTCACCGACGGCGACAACGTGTTCGTAGTCTTCGGCAATCTGGGTGTCATCGCGATCGACAGTCACGGCGAGGAGATGTGGCGGCGGACAGTGGCCCTACTGGACACGTTCTACGGGCACGCGGCATCACCGATCCTGGCCAGGAACGCGCTGGTCATCCTGTTCGATCAGAATCGGCGACGGCAGGATGTACTCGGCCAGCGAGGAGGGTGAGGTCTTCGTGTTGAGCCTCGGCGCCGATCCAGCGCGTGGCAGGCAGCGGCCTCAGGCCGTACTCGCGATGGCCATCCTGTCCTGCTCGATGCGGACCAGGTGTGCAGCGGTTCGACCGGTGGGGTCAGCGGGCGGATTCGAGGCCTTGATTGGCGAGCGCGTCGGCGCGCTCGTTGCCGTCGTGACCGGCGTGTCCCTTGACCCACTTCCAGTGGACTTCGTGGCCGGCGCACTCTGCTTCGAGTTGCTGCCAGAGTTCGGCGTTCTTGACCGGCTTCTTCGCCGCGGTACGCCAACCGTTGCGCTTCCAGTTATGGATCCACTTGGTGATGCCGTCGCGCACATAGGTGCTGTCGGTGTGCAGCTCCACGACGCTTGATCGGGTCAACGCGCGGAGGGCCTCGATCGCGGCGGTCAACTCCATGCGATTGTTGGTCGTGGCGCGCTCACCGCCACACAGCTCCTGGACCACATCGCCGGCCTGGAGGATTGCGCCCCAGCCACCCGGTCCGGGGTTGCCGGAGCAAGCGCCGTCCGTGTGGATGATGATGGTGCGTCGTTCGGTCATGACGATGAATCCGTGGTTGGGCAAGGGCGCGTGGCAACGTCGGAGCCACCGATGCGCCATTGTCGCCGACCGTCGGCCCGGACCCAAGTCGATGTTCCTCGAAGGCGACAGATAGAACGCTGGGCCGCCGCGCAACGCGAGTAAGACCCGCGCCCTCTGGCCCGGCCAGCGCGAACGCTGACCGGGCCCGCAGGTGCTTTCTGGTATCGCGCTAGCGACCTTCCAGCAGACCCACCACGGTGTCCGTGTCCCAGAGCGCGTTGGCCATGAAACGGAAGTTCGTCATGGCCGCCTCGTAGCCGTTGAGGTCGGGGAGCTTGGCAGCGGCTGTGGCGTCGCCAACTACCGCTACCTCGAAGCCGTCCTCGAGCAGCTCGCGCATGTGTGCCTCGACGCACAAGTTCGCCGACATGCCAGCCAGGATGACTTTGTCGATGCCGCGCTTACGAAGCTGCAACGACAAGTCGTTGGTCTCGGGCCCGTAGACCTTGTGGGGACTGGTGATCACCGTCTCGCCATCTTCCAGGTGCGGCTTGTACTGCTCGAGCCAGTCCGCGCCCGAACCTGCGAACCCATCCAGGCTGAGCGCGCCCTCGCGATCGAACATGCCGATGTTATGCATTAGCACCTCGAGCGCGCCGCCGAAGTGCCAGCCGTGATCCGTCGGGTAGTAGTAGTGAGGCGAAACGAAGACCTGGTAGCCCTGCGCCTTTGCGGTCGAGAGCAGACGGCCGATGTTCTCGACCGTATTGTTCTCAGTCACGCTCTCGCCGACGACGCCCCAGGTGACGCCGTCGGGGCTGAGGAAATCGTTCTGTGGATCGGTGATCACGATCGCCGTACGGCTCGTATCGACCTCCATCCCGGGATCTGGAAGCTGCGCCTCGGCGCTCGGTGCGACGAGTACGCACGTCACGAAGGCCACTGGGACGGCAACGTTCCGTAGCGAACTGCCGATGAAACTCATGCTCACGGGGTACTCCTTGGCCATTGGGCCGGTTGGTGAAGAGTCATCTGTTGGTCTGCGAGGGTGAAGGGAATTGCCCGAGCAGGCGGCGCACGGCCCGGCCTAGCGAGCGCGCGTTGAAGGGTTTGATCAGCACAGCCTGAGCTCCGGCGCCGCGAACGCGGTCCTGCGCCTCGCGTTGCGTGGCCTCGTCGGTGATTACCAAGACCGGAACACCGCGGAGGTCCGGTTGGTCACGCATCGTGCGCACGAGTTCGAGAGGGTCGGCGCCGGGCAGGGCGATGTCGGTGATCACCAGGTCCGCGCCCTGCTTGCGCAACGTCGCCAGAGCTCCCTCCGCCGAATGCGCTTCGACAACGGAAATCCTCTCGATCCCGACGTGGAGCAGACATCGTCCGACATAACGGCGCATGTCGAGGTTGTCGTCGGCAACGAGGATGGTCAGGGCACTGCAGCCCTGACGGCGCCGGTTGGGGTCCGCGGCCTCAGTCACATCGTCCAAGAGGTCGATTTCGAGACCCAGTTGCTCGGAGCCGGAGCCACAACTCGGCAATGGAGGTTCGGTGCGCAGCAACTTGTTCATTGCCGACAAGCCTGCGCCGAACAAGCCGGCAGGCGCACCGCGGAGCGTCGCAAAACCGTGTCCCTGACGTCGCGTGCGACGCCGAGAACAGCATTCGGGACAACCAGGCCAGGGCCATCCAGGCGGCACTACGACACTTACGGTGAGCTGATGTGCTCGGCTTCCCGATTCACGATGGCGATACGAACGGCAGCGGGATATCGTGGCGAGTTCCCGCCCTCCCGTTGTCCGCCGCGAGTCCCCGCACTGCCAATGAGAACACTCCGCGACCGCGGGCATCCACGCACTTTGACCCCGGTCCGCAGTGTGCGCCGCGGGCTGCCACAGCTGCTGGTGGCTCTGCTTGCGCTCGCCACTTCCACCCCGGCCGCTGGCCAAGCGGGCGAGCCAGCGAGGGCCGAGCGAACGGCCCGACCGCAATTCGTCCACGAGGTCTGGACGGTACGGGACGGATTGCCCGTCAATTCCATCAACGCCCTATTGCAGAGTCGCGACGGCTACATCTGGGCCGCCACATTCGACGGACTCGTGCGCTTCGACGGGGTCAAGTTCACCGTCTTCAGCACGGCTAATTCCGTGGGGCTGCCCAGCAGTCGGATCCTGTCGCTGGTGGAAGCGGGTAACGGAGACCTGTGGCTGATCACGGAGCAAGGGCACCTGGTGCGACGGCGCGATGGCGAGTTCACCTACTTCGGGCTCGATCGTGGGATACGCGAGCCCGCCACCCAGGTTCTCGAGGACTCGCACGGTCGGATCTGGGCCGGCTATCAAGATGGCATTGCCACGTTGCGCGGGGACGAGTTTGTCGCCGTCGCCGGGGACAGGATCACGAGTGCGGTGATTTCCCTGGCGGAAGATAGCGCTGGCGCGCTGTGGGCAGGCACCGCCGGCCGCCGGCTGTACCGGGTCACGGACGACCACGTTGAAGACATCACGGGTCCCGGTGGTGCACTACCGGCCCTACCATGGACGCTGCATACCGATTCGGTGGGAGGCGTCTGGGTTGCCGCGGGCCGAAACGTCTTCCAATACGCCAGCGATGGCCTGCTGCCCGTGACCCATCTTCGGCAGGGCTCGCCCGTCCACGGCCTGCGCTCGGATCCGACCGATGGGACGCTCCGTATCCTGAGCTCCGCCGGGGTCTTTCTCCTTCGCAACGGCGAGCTATCGCAGCTTAGCGCCGAGACCGCGGCCGGCCATCGGAAGGATCTGATCTCCGAGGGGCCCGACCGCGACGTCACCTACGCCAGCGGACACGTTCTGTACCACAACGACCAGCCGGTATTCCGGCTGCCCGAGAGAGCCGCACGCACGGTGGTCGCTTTGAACGCGATCACCGCTGTGCTGCGAGATCACGAGGGCAGCGTCTGGCTCGGAAGCGCCGCGGCTGGTCTGCACCGGCTGAAGCCGGCGATGTTCTCCGTATATGGCCGACCCGAGGGAATCGACGAGCCGAATATCTACAGTGTGCTCGAGGTCCGGTCAGGTGCCATCTGGCTCGGCACCTGGGGCGGTGGCGTCGCGCGGCTCTCGGGAGATTCTGTGCAGAGCGGGCTATGGGGCGATTTCCGCGGGCGGCACATACTGTCGCTGCTCGAAGCCCGGTCCGGTCTTATGTGGTTCGGTGGCATGGGCGTCGCGTCGTGTACGCCCCCTGACCTTCTGTGCGACTTCTACCCGAACAGTCCGGTGAGCAACACGTGGGTGCGGGCGCTCCACGAGGACAATGCGGGACGTGTCTGGTTTGGCACAGACAACGGGCTGCATCGGCTCGACGGTACCCAGTGGACGACCCTGTCACCAGGCGACGGGGCGCCCGCCGCTGCCGTTCGTGTCTTCGAACGAACGCGGGATGGCGCCCTATGGATGGGTACGAACGGAGAGGGACTTACCCGCTACAAGGATGGCGGGTACCTCCAGATCACCTCTGAGGAGGGGCTCCCCGGGGATCTCATCCGCTCGCTCCACGAGGATGCGAATGGCTACCTATGGGTGGGGACGGAAGGTCGCGGTCTGGCACGCCTGCTGCTAGACGCGGACGACTCGTCCGAGATCATCGCTTTTCGTGAGGCGGACGGCCTGTTCGACGAGGTAATACACCAAATCCTCGAAGACGATTTCGGGCGTCTCTGGATGAATACCAACCGGGGCATCTTCTGGCTCCCCCTGAGCGAGCTGAACGCCTTCGCCGCCGGTGAGGTGCAGCGAGTCCATTCGACTTCATACAACGAGCGCGACGGACTCCGAAACCGTGAGGGCAACGGCGGCGCGCAACCCGCCGGCGCCAAGACCCAAGATGGTCGACTCTGGTTTCCAACCCAGAACGGCGTCGTGGTTGTCGATCCGGCGAGTCTGTCACGCAACGAGGTGCCGCCGCCGATCGTCATCGAGACGGTCACCGCGTCTTCGCGGCAGATCACCGCGGGACCTCGTAGCATCCAACTATCGCCGCGAGAGCGCAGTTTCCAGATCGATTACACCGGCCTCAGCTTCCTGGCTCCGGAGAACGTCCGTTTTCGCTACGTCCTCGAAGGCTACGATTCCGAGTGGATCGAGGCTGGCAACCGCAGAACGGCATTCTTCACCCAGGTCCCGCCCGGGACCTACACCTTCCGCGTTGTCGCCAGCAACAACGCGGACGTCTGGAACGAGACCGGCGCGTCGATTGAGCTCACCGTCGCCCCTTTCTTCTACGAAACCACGGCGGCTCGGGCCGGGGCCGCCCTGGCCGCGCTGCTCCTCGTATTCGCCACCGCACGGTGGCGAGTTCGCGACCTACACCGTCGTCAAGACGAGCTGCAGTTGCTGGTCCGCAAACGCACCACCGAGCTACGGCAACGCGAGTCGCAGCTCGAGAACAAGAACAGCCAGTTGGAGGAGCAGGCCGAAGGTCTGGCCGAGCTGGATCGGGCCAAGTCGCGCTTCTTCGCCAACGTATCGCACGAGTTCCGCACGCCGCTGACGCTTACGGTCGGCCCCCTCGAGGATCTTCGCGCGCAGCTGCATGGGCCCCTCACGGACAAGGCGACAGCCGAGATCGATCTGGCCCTGCGCAACGCACGTCGGCTATTGCGCCTCGTGAACCAGATTCTCGACGTGGCCCGACTCGAGGCGGGACAACTGCGCCCCCGGATCCAGGAGGACGATCTGATCGCGTTCGTGCGCGGCATCGGCGAGAGCTTCTCGCCGCTCGCCGAACGTCGCAACGTCGACTTCGAAGTGACCGCTCCCGATCAGGTCGTGTGCGTTTTCATCGACCCGGACCTTTTCGAGAAGGTGCTGATGAACTTGCTGTCGAACGCGTTCAAGTTCACCTCGGAAGGCGGCAGCATTCGCCTTGCCGTGCAGCTCACTGACGCGGAGGCGGCGGTAATCGTGAGGGACAACGGCCCCGGAATCGCCGCAGATGAGCTTCCGCACGTCTTCGAACGTTTCTACCAGGTCGATGCCGATAGGAAGAGTCGGAACCTGGGTAGCGGGATCGGACTGTCGCTGGCGCGCGAGCTAATCGAGTTGCACGGCGGCCGGATCGAAGTGGAGAGTGAGCCGGGCTTCGGCAGCACGTTCCGCGCAGTGCTGCGACTCGGCGAGGAGCATCTGGATGCCGAGCTAATCGAGCAACCACGAGGAGAAGAGAGCGCCGGCCGGAGGACGTTCGCCGTGCACGATATGGCGCCCGCGCATCTCGAAAGCACTCCGCCCCTTGGCGAGGCCAATGCCGATGGCGAGGATGGACGACGAACGGTGCTGCTTGTCGAGGACAACACCGAGGTTCGTGCCTATGTTCGCCGCCACCTCGAAGCAACGTACAGACTGCTGGAGGCCGAGGACGGCGAGGCGGGCCTACAATTGGCGCGTGATGAGTTGCCGGATCTCATCCTCTCCGATGTCATGATGCCCGGGATGGACGGGCTCGACCTATGCGCCTCCATCAAGAGTGACCCCGCGCTCGACTTCATCCCGGTGATCCTGCTCACCGCGAAGGCATCGGGCAGGCATCGGCTCGAAGGGCTACGGCATGGCGCCGATGACTATGTGACCAAGCCATTCGACTTCGGCGAGTTGGCTGCTCGGATCGAGAACCTCATCGCCTCACGGAGGCGTCTCCGCAACCGTCTGCGACGAGAAGCGCTGCTGAGCCCGGAGCCTCCTGACGTTCGCTCCGCGGACGAGGACTTCCTGGCCGGCGTGATCGGCATCGTCGAGAGTCATCTGGATGACGAGTCGTTCGACGTGGAGCAACTCGCCGAGGAGCTCGGTTTCAGCCGCGCCAGCCTGTACCGACGACTCGAGGGTCTCGTCGAAGAATCTCCGGCGCAGCTCATTCACCGGGTACGGCTTGACCGCGCGGCGCAGCTACTCGCCGCACGCGCCGGCAACGTCAGCGAGATTGCCTATGCGGTGGGATACAAGAGCGTCTCGCATTTCGGTCGGCGATTCAGGGACCGGTTCAGTGTTTCTCCCTCCGCGTTCTGTCAGGCACGCGATCAGGTGGCCGATACGGCCGATTAGAGGACCCGTGCATGGCACGTACCGCTTCTTCAATGGCCTGAAAGGCTTGCCCGAGTTCGTCCTCGGCCTCATCAGGCTTCTGTGCATCGTGCACTCGAAACGACTCCCTTGCCCACTCCCTCCCCTCTCGATCCCTCAGGACTAGCTGTCCCCGCACGGAGACCCAGGGGCCATTCACCTTCCCTCCGGTTATGCGCACCGTCAACACGAGATCGCTGGACCGGATGTCCCAGCCGCTTTGCATGACATCTGAGCTCTCGGCAAGCCCCATGACTGCCGCCGTGAGCCGGGGAGAGGCGAGCATCGCCGGAAGTCCCCCCTGCCCCTCGGCGCGGAAGGCAACACGGGGGTTAACCGGCGGCTTTGACAGGTCCACGGCACGGGGTGCGACGAGCTGCAGTCTCTCGATGAGCCCGGTGACTTCCGACCCTCGGTAATAGGCCACCAACGCACGCTCCCACGCAGCCTCGAAGTTCCCTGCCTCGAAATGCGCCTGGGCGGCCCGCGCAGCCAGGTCCGGGAGCCACGGCGCGTGCTCTTGCGCTTCCTCGAGCGCCTGCAGGCTATCCGAATGGCGTCCCAGACCAAGCAGAGCAAGAGCTCGGCCATAGTGTGTCAGCCCAAGCTCCGGTCCCAGCAGAGTGGCTGTGTCGAAAGTCCGAAGCGCCTGCTGCATCTCCCCTCCCGCCAACTCCCGGAACCCGCGGAAGGCAATTCCCATCGCCGCGCCCTCCGACTTGCCTTGACCGCCCACGAGTTCCGCGAGGGCGAGAACCTCCACGCCGTCGCGGCCGACACGCACCTCGATCTGGGACTCCATGATGAGCGCGCTGGCCTTATCCGGATCGGCAGCTGGCACGAAGCCGAGCACATAGTGGCCACGCAAGGCCTTTCCAAGGCGCTCCATGCCTTCAACTGCGGTGCGTTCCCCTCGCAGGCGCTTCAGCGCGAACCTACCTGTGTGCCTCTCGAACCTACCTTTCGTACCGCGGAGCACCAATCCTCCTGTGTACTTGGCCAGGGTCTCGATCGGACCAGCTGCTTCTTCCGTTGTGTCGCGGCGCCTCGTGCGGATGCTCGGAGTGGCGCTAGGTTGCAGCGCCCCCACGGCGAGAGCGAAAACCGGGATTCCGCTTCCCCAGGAGGTCAACAGGACATCCTCCAGCGTCGCTTGGCTCGCGCTGTCCCGCTCGTCCGTCACGATCACCACCGCGCGACGAACCTCCCGCGTAGGGTCGGGCAGCGGGCTCACCACGCAGCTTCCCTGAGCCACGGGTGTCGGCGCAATCTGGGTCCCAGGTCGCCGGAAACGCATCAGCTGCGTGAAGCCGAGCGGCGAGGAACTCACCGGCAACACACCGCCCGAACGCCCCCTCAAGGAGGAGAAGGCAGCGACCAGGGCGTCGTATGCCGCCTCGCTCCCACCGACCTGCGGTATGTCGTCGACCATCGTCCGCAGCCGTGGCTCTGCTGGGTGGCCCCACACCCCTTGGAGAACGCGCTCTCGGTACGGCACCAACAGCACACAGCTCTCTGGATGAAGCCCGTCCAGAAGCGCATGAAAGACATCCCGCGAGGGCCACGACGCCATGCTCTTGCTGGCATCCATGGCGACAGCCACTTCGAGTGGCCCGCTCTCAGGCCCGAAGAAGACCGACACCGAACGTTCTTCACCGTCCTGCAGGACGACAAAATCCGACCGCTCCAGGTCGGGGACCGGACCGCCATCCTCCGCGAACACGGCCACCTGCAGACGGACAATCTCCGCCGTGGCACGGAACGTCGGCCGATCCTGTAGCCCCCGCGCCTGCGTGCTTTGCAGCACGAGCACGGCGGCCAACATGCACGGCCAACGCGCCCCCTGCCGCGCGCAGCGTGAACGCAGTTTCCTCATAGCCTCACCTCGGCGCTGATGACACTCTCACGGCCCCATTTCCTCGGCGACCTCGCCAGGAACGAGCACGCCCGTTGCAGGCGCCCCGATCCGCGGCCGACGCCGCTGGGGATATCAACTTCCCTGGCTTCGTTCTTACGAACCGTAGGTTTCAGCGCCAGGTGCCGGCGCGTGCGGTTTGCACATGGCGTGTCAGCCGGACCGGGCGGCGGGCGGGCGGATCAAGCGAGGAGGCCTCGAGAACCACGAAGCCATCGTCGGTCGAGGCGACCCGCGCGTAGTCGTCCCAGAAGCGGGGATCGCCATCGCTGAGCACGATGGTGGCTTTCTTCACGCGGTTATTGGTCGTGACGGCCAGCCCGCGGATGCCATCCTCGGTCGAGAAGTTGCCCGTGAAACGGAAGTGCTTCCCGTTGGCCGCCAGCGCAACATCGCGCACGTCGACCGCGCCCTGGGCCAGGCGCAGGGATCGCGACCATTTGACCTTTCCGCGGCTCGTGAACCTGCGTACGAAGAACGCCTGGTCAGCCTCCCCCGCCACGTAGACGGTTCTGCCGTTAGGGGAAACCATGAGCGCGGTGGGGAACGCGGCGCGAGTCTTCTGGCCAAACACCCGGTTCCAGGTGATCTCGCCATCGTCGTCGTGGCGCGCCAAGAAGAAGAAATCCGTCGTCGTGTCGCGGAGTTGATCGTCCACACCGGCAACGTAGTAGCCCTTCCCACGCGGATCCGCCGCAATACCAAGGGCCAACAACCGTTCCCCGTCGGCCGGCTGGCCATACAGACGCGTCCAGACGACCACACCATCGCTATCTAGCCGCGAGACAAAGTAGCCGCCCAGCCCCGTACCGGTGGCCGTGATACCGGTCACCAGAATCGCGCCGTCAGGGGCGACCGACAGTTCGACACGCGGGGTTCCCGAGAGCCCCTCCGGCAGGAACCGCCGCTCCCATTGGCGTTCGCCCGTAGCCGCGTCGTAGCCGGCCAGCCACACTCTGGTATCGGCCAGTCCGGCCGCGACCACGGTCAGGCCGTCCGGCGACAGGGCCAGCCGTCGCGTCCAGCGCCCCTTGGCGTTAGCGCTCCAGAGGAGCTCGCCAGAGCCATCGTGCGCGTAGATCGCACTCCGATTCTTGCCAAGCGTTTGACTGAAGCGGTTCTTGGAGGTCGCCGAGAAGATCCAACCGGCGGGCCCGGTGACAACGCTCTCGGCATCCGGCAGTTCCAGCTCTGCGCGCCAGGCACGGTCCAACGCGCCGATACTCCGCGGAGCCACGGCCAGCAGCGCGAGGCAAACGACTACCGCGCCGACGCCTCCCGACCGTCGCATCGCGACGACATCGAGTTTCGTACTTCGCTTCACAGTCCTGCTATCCACGGGGGTGGCTACGTGTGGCCTCATTGTAGCGAAGGCGACGGTGCTCGGGGGGAGGATTCCTAGAACGTCATCTATATTTGTGCTATAAGCAAAGATATGCGACAACGTGAATACCTGACCGACTTCGAACAACTCGTCATGCTGGCTGTGCTGCAGCTGGGTGAGGACGCCTATGGTGCTCCCATTCGGCGGGCGCTGGAAGAACAGGCCGACCGCGCGGTTTCTATCGCCACCATCTACGTTTC
>JAJCXS010000057.1 GCA_029263335.1 Acidobacteriota bacterium
GCCAATGCGCGGACGTGGACTAATCGGATGGGCGGCGCTGATCGCGATTTCCTCGTGCAGTGCGGCAACGACTGCGGGCGACAGAGGAGACGAGTTCGACGCCCTGGTGGACGAGTACATCGATCTGGTGGCTCGCCGCGACGGCAGCTGGGACACCGAGCGTCTGCGAGCGTCGGGCGCGCCGGATTTGTCAGCCGGACGTTTTCGAGCTGACCTTCAGCCTCGCCGCGAACTGCTCGCCAGGATCGAGTCGACGGACGCCGATTCGCTGGCTCGCCCCGAACGCACCGACCGCGCCGCGATGATCGGGTTCCTACGCTCCGATATCTACGGAGCAGAGCGTCGTCGGGCCACCGAGATGGAACCCCTGCTGTACGTGCCGGTGCGACGGATTGCCGGATTGTTTCCCGATCCGGCCGTAGGCGAAATCGAACAGGACAGCGTCGCAGTGTTGCTCGCGGCCGTGCCAGCCGCACTGCAGCAGGGCGTCTCGAATCTCGGTCGTCCCCCGCAGCGGTCAACTCGCGAAGCGATCTTCCAGACGCGATCCATCATCGACGTTCTAGCGTCGAACCGCGCGCGGTTGGTCGGAGAGGCCGTCGAGGCCGCAGATCAGGCGCTGGGCGCCCTGGTGTCGTACCTCGACTTTCTCGAATCCGACCTGCTCTCCCGCTCTGACGGCAGCTGGGCAATCGGCAAGAAGCACTACGACTACATCCTCCAGAATCGCTGGCTCATGGAGGAGGACGCGGACGACATCATTGCCATGGGTCGGGCTGCGTTCGAACAGACCGTGCGCGAAGCACAGGAGGTCGCTGACCGGATGGCGCCCGGCAAACACTGGGTCGAGGTCTACGAAGAACTCAAGACACACCATCCACTCGCAGCTGACCTCAAGCAGGCCTATCAAGAGCAGATGGACGCGGCACGTGCGTTTGTCTACGCGAACAAGGTCCTAACGCTACCGGCCGGCGAGAACGTGATCACCGTCGACACGCCATTGGCACAACGCAGGTCGTCTCCCTTTGGCACGTTCGACGGAGTCGGCCCGAACGACGATGACCTACAGGGTCGTCTCGTGCTGACACCGATCGAGGACGACCTGTCGCCGCAGCAGCACGAAGCTCGCCTTTCGGCGCATCACACCGCCTGGATTCCGATCATCGCCGTGCACGAAGCCTATCCCGGGCACCACGCACAGGCGCTGAAGGTCTACGAGAACCCACGCCGGCTGCGCCACTACGTGCGCGAGTCGATCTTCTCCGAGGGCTGGGGCCTGTTCACCGAACAGTTGATGTTCGAGCTCGGATTTCTGCACGGCGACGACGTGAAACTCACGCAGCTACGCAATCGACTGTGGCGTGCGTCGCGCGTGATTCTCGAAGCCAGCCTGCACACCGGTCGCATGACGTTCGATGAGGCGGTCGATTTTCTCGTCGAAGAAGTACGCTTCGATCGCGTTGCGGCAGAGCTCGAGGTCGGTATGTACACCGGTCGGCCTACGTACTTCCTCGGTTATCTCATCGGTTCCATGAAGATCGAACAGATGCGGGACGAATGGGTCGCCAGGCACGGCGAGCCCGAGGTGCCGCGCGACTTCTACGACAAGTTGCTCACCATCGGTTCGTTGCCGCCAGCGCTGGTGCGTGCGGAGTTGTTCGCCGAGTAGCTGCCACGCAGCTTCGCGCGGTCCGCGACTCGGTCGGCAGAGGCGCTACTCGACGTGGCGTGCGGCCGCGGTGCTGACGAGTTCTTCGATATTGCGTTTGAGGTTCATCAACTCGTCCTCGTGCACGTACATCATGTGACCAGCTTCGTAGTAGTTGTGGCGGATGTTGCCGCGCAGCTCCGGCGGCAGGTTCATGTGGTCGGTCGTCCACTGCATGGCGAAGTACGGCGTGGCCAGGTCGTAATAGCCGTTCTCGATCTGCACGATCAGGCTCGGGTTGCGGATCATGGCCTGTTCGAGGTCGCCCACGACATAAGTGGAGCCCTGCCATCCGCGGCCGCCGCCGGCGCGGTTCCAGTTCCAGCCGCGGGCGCCGCCGCCCGTCACGTAGTTCTGGGTCGTTTCGAATCCGAGATCCTCGCGGAGGTAGCGGTTGGCCGCCGCGGTATACGCGCCACTGATGGCCGTCGACTGCGGGTCGTACTGGGCGTTCTCGCTCATCAAGTCGTTGGTGAAGCCGTTGTAGCGGGCGTCGAGACGAGACGCGACCATGCCGGAGGTACGCTGGAGTTCAGCGCGGAACTGCGAAGCGTTCACACGCAGATTGCCCCGTTCGAGGTACTCCTCCGAGAGGCCCGTGTATTCGGCCAACCTCGCACGCACCGCAGCACGTTGATCTGCTGGCGCAGACGCACCGAGCGCCAGCACATGGGCGTAGTCGCCGAGCGCGAACGCACTGACCTCATCCAGCCACGCCTCGAGATCGTCCGGCCAGGGCACGACGTTGTGGTATGCGGCGGTGATCGCGTAGGTGGGGAGGTAGACCACGTACGATGTGTCGTGGCCCGGCGCGAACAGCAGCGTCTCGAAGTCGAGTACGGCAGAGATCAACGATACGCCGGAGAAGTGCATCCCGGCCCGGTTCTGTAGCTGGTTCACGAGCACGGCCGAGCGCGTGGTGCCGTAGCTCTCACCGAGCAGGAACTTGGGCGAATTCCAGCGATCGTTGCGAGTCACGTACTGGGTGATGAACTGCGTGAGCGAGGTCGCGTCCTCGTCGATTCCCCAGAAGTCGGTGCCGTCACCTTTGCCGATGACGCGGCTGAAGCCGGTGCCGATGGGATCGATAAACACCATGTCGGCGATGTCGATGAGGCTGCCCTGATTATCGATCAGGTCGTACGGAGGTGGCGGTGTATGACCGTTGTCGTTGACCGGCACGCGCTTGGGGCCGAAGGCGCCCATGTGCAGCCACACCGACGCGGAACCCGGTCCGCCGTTGAAGATGAACGCCAACGGCCGCGTCTCCGAATCTACGTCGGTACGTCGATACGCCGTGTAGTAAAGGCTTCCTATCGGGTCGCCCTCGTCATTGACGAGATGCATCGTCGCAGCGGTCGCTTCGTACGGAATCGATTCGCCATCGAGGACAATCGTGTGCTCCGTTACCGACATCTGCTCGTCAGGAACGGGCCTCTCGTCAGTGGCGCCGGCCGGCGGGGCCGCCTGCCGCGGCGCTGCGGCCGTTGTCGCCGGCAACACAGCCAGCAGTGAGGCGAAGACGAGGGCGAGTGTCGTGTTCTTGCTGCGCATGGGCCAACCTCACGAGTCGAGCAATGGGCTCCAGTGGGCAAGAACGGAATGCGTTCGTGCCCGGTCTCGGACAGCGCCTGAGTGTAGGGCATCGAGCGCCGTTAGCAGACTTAACGTGCGCTTAATAGCCGTTTGACCGGTGCTTCATAATGGACCGATCCAATGCTCCCGAGGCCAATGCTCGACCACGAACCACAGGAAAACGCTCCGTGTTGTTGCCATCGTTCACGCGCTCCATCGCTCTTGTTCTCGCCGTCGGTGTGGCTGCCCCGGTGCTGGCCGCTGTTCAACCTCAGAAGGCCAGGGGCCAGTCTCAGGCGGAAGTCGAGCCGGCGGACGACGCTATGCCGCGCGCGCAGTCGACGCAGGAAGCCGGCGCTGTGGAGGAGCCCGCGCGTGAGCCGGGGATCTCGTTCGACTTCGGCGGCCGAGTCCAGATGGACTACACGATGTTCACGGATTCGGAGCCTTTCGACGGAGCCTTCGGCGGCGTTGAGAACGACGGCGAGTTTCGTCGCCTACGTGCCCGCGCCAGCGGCCATGTCGGGCGCTTCAACTACAAAGCGCAGCTCGATTTCGCCGGTCAGGAGGTCAATCCCAAGGACCTGTACGTCGGCCTGCGGGGGCTGCCGGTGAAACTGCGTGCGGGTTACCAGTACGAGCCGTGGAGTCTTGAGCAGCAGACCAGCAGCCGCTACGTGACGTTCATGGAGCGGTCGTTTGCCATCGCATTTTCGCCCGACCGGAACCTGGGCTTGCGGGTAATCAAGGACCACGACAAAGCGTACTGGTCGGTGGGCGTGTTCCGAGAAACCAGCGGCTGGGAGACGCGGCCGGGCGAGCACTACAACATCACATCGCGTGCCGCGTACGCTCCTATCCTGAGCAACGACCAACGCAGACTTCTGCATCTCGGGGTCAGCCATACCCACAAGTTCGTGGACGGCGCACTGAGCCTCACGTTGCGGCCGGACGCGCATATCGCCCCGCCAGTGGTGCGGCTCACCGTACCGGCCAGTTCGGCCGATTACGTTCAACTCGAAGCTTCCACCAACCTCGGCTCGCTCGGCGTGCAGAGCGAGTACGCACGCGGCTGGATTCAATCGGTCGAGCGCAGCGACCCCTCGGTGTGGGCGGCATACGCGCAGGCGAGCTTCTTTCTGACGGGCGAACATCGCCCCTATTCCAGCGCGGTGTTCGGTCGCGTGAAGCCAAGGCGTTCGCTGTACGACGGCGGCCCGGGTGCGATCGAGATCAAGGCACGGTATTCGTATGCCGACTTCTCTGAAGCTACCGAGAATGGTGTGAGTAAGGCGTCGTCGTTCACCACCGGCGTCAACTGGTACTGGACCTCGCACTTGCGCACCATGGCCGAGTTTTCGCGCACCAGCCTGCCGGACGCCGGTGTCGAATCGACGTCGATCTGGAAGTTCCGCTTCATGACCGACTGGTAGTTCTGCGGCCCCTCAGCGCGGTCTCTCTGCGCGGCTCTTCGACTCCGTTAGGCCGTGCCGAGAACGCGCAGGCGCAGTTCGCGGCGACTCGCGCCGAGCTTGCGCGCCAAGTGTCTGTCGGCCGTCACCAACGTCGCGTGTTCGATTGCGGCAAGTGCCAGATACATGCAGTCGTAGACCGGGTGCTCCAACTCCTCGGCCAGCGCGAACGCGCGATCGACCAGGAGCGACGACACGACGAGTCGGTCGAAGGCGCTTGGGGCGGCGGCGACGAGGCGGCGGCCGTGATGCGCCGTGATCTTGCCTGCCTGCGTGAGCTTCCAGGCGGCATTGGCCAGCTCGGGGAGCACAAGATCGGGCGCGATGACGGCTACATCTTCGCGCAGGAGGCCGAGCGCCTCCTCGGAATGGGGAGACTGGATGAACCAGGGCAGCGCGGCGCAGGCATCTACGACCAGCTTCAACGACTGCGGTCCTCGCGGATCAACTCGGCCAGGTCGATGTCGTCGACCGGCTCCGATAGTTCACGAATGGCCGCCGCCCAAGCAAGGGCTTCTTGCCGAGTCGGCCGCGCGGCCGCTGCCAGCACCTGGCGCAGCTCCTCCTCGAGTGAGCGGCCGTTGGCCGCCGCGCGAGCCTTCAACGCACTAACGACGGCTCCGTCCAATTTCCGCACGAGCACCTGTGCCATCCAATGATGATAGCAAGATTGCTATCATTCGTGAAACGGAGCGAACCGCTACTGAAGAAGAGACGGGCGCCGCGTAGCAGGTTCTTCTTTGTGCTGAGGTATTGACACAAAGATGAGATCGTTCGTATCATTGCCTTGATACAAAAGCCCCGAACTCAGCCCGACGATAGGAGGCAGTCGTGTGGTGGACGCAGCCGCGCCTGACCGTGGTGGCCTGTCTTCTCTACTTCGCCGCCAGCCTGGCTATCGTGACGACTGTCGGGCGAACGCCTGCT
>JAJCXS010000058.1 GCA_029263335.1 Acidobacteriota bacterium
CGAATTCCTGGGCAACGTCCACCACGACCAGATGGCGGCTGTCCGCGCGCGGGCCACCGTGCTGCTGAACACGTCGCGAGCCGACAACCAACCGGTGTCGCTCCTGGAAGCGATGGCGGCCGGGCTTCCCATCGTGAGCACCGACGCCGGTGGCATCCCGGGATTGGTGGAGCACGGTGTGGAAGCGCTGCTCGCGCCGGTGGGCGATGCGGATGCACTCGCGGGGCACCTGCTGCGTGTCGCCACCGAGTCGCGGCTACGCCATGCTCTGGTGGCCGCCGGACAGGTGCGGTCGCGTTCGTATCGTTGGCGCGCCGTCAGCGAGCTTTGGTATCGCTTGTATGACGAGCTGCTGCCCTCCGATGATCACGCGGCAACCAGTTCCTTGGACTCGGTTCGGCGAGACGGGGTGCGGTCATGATCGCGGTGTATCTCGTGCTGTTGCTGATTTCGCCGCAGGATTGGATGTCACCGTTTCTGGGGCTGCCGGTTGATTACATCCTGTACCCGATCTGGATGGCGGCCCTGTTGGCCACAGGGCGCAGCAAGCACCTACTGCGTATGACGCCGCAGGACAGTCTGCTCGGGTTGTTCGTGCTCTGGCTCTACATCTCGGCGATTGCCAACTTTGGCAGTGGCATCGAGACCCAGCACTTGTACATGTACGCGAAATGGTTCGTGCTCTACAAGATGGTGGCGGCCAGCTTGCCCAGTCTCGACCGCCTGCGGCGCGCCGGAGTGACGTTTGTGACCCTGGCCCTGGTGCTCGCTGCCGAGTCGATCCAACATTTCCACAGCGCCAGCCAGACCGGCTGGGCCGGTCAGACACTTGGCTGGATCGATCCTGCCGCTGCCGAGGCAGGTATTCCGGGACGCACCCAGTGGGTGAGTATCTTCGACGGTCCGGGAGTGTTCTGCGTCGTCTTCACCATCGCCTTGCCTTTCCTGCTGCAGTACATCAGCGCGCCGCACGGTTTTCTGCGGCGGGCGACGGCGACGACTTTGCTCGTGCCGATGGTCCTGGCGATCTACTACACCGGTAGCCGTGGAGGTTTCCTGGCAACGCTCGCGGTCCTCGCGCTGCATTTCGGCGTCCGGTCTCGTATCTCCACGTTCAAGCTGGCAGCCGTGGGGGGAGCGCTGTCGACGATCTTCCTGGCCGCACCGGCCTACATGACCACGGTCTACGACGCCAATCGTTCAGCCCAGCACCGCGTGGACATGTGGGTCGAGGGCCTCGAGATGCTCCGCTACAACCCGGTGTTCGGAGTCGGACGCGGTCACTTTTCCGATTACACGGGCACCCTCATCGCGCATAACTCCGCCATCGAGTTGTTCGCGGAGCTCGGCCTTCCGGGGTTCTTGCTCTGGTCGGCCGTCATCTTCATCTCGTTCAAGACGCTTCTTCAGTTCGTGCAAGACGACCCGACCGCCGAGGATCGTGCGTACGCCTATGGGTTGGGCATCGCCCTAGCCGGATATCTCGTGAGTGCGATGTTCGTCACGCTCGAGTACGAAACGCTCTATTTCCTGCTCGGCATGACTGCGGCAGTGGGCATCCAGAGCGAAACGCCGGTGACCTTCTCGCGCCGCGATGCCGCGGCGGTGGTCGCTCTGGCAGTCACTTTTATTGGTGCGCTGCGTCTCTTCGTCGCCGTCTACTACTGAGTCCATGAAAACAGCCGCTGACAGCAAACTACGCAAAGCGATCGCCTACTCGGGCTGGCGGGATCTGCTCCCGGCGCGCTCGCGCTCGCGCGTGCTCTGCCTCGACATCGGCAACGGTCATGCGACGCTGGCTCTGGCGCAGACGTGCAAGCACGTTGTTTCCGTGCCGATGGCGCTGGGCGATGCTCCGGTGATCACGGATCTCGTGCTGCATGCCAACGCGCCCAACGTAACGGTGGTGCCCACCCTGCAACAGGCTCTCGATGATGGTGAGCCCTTTGATGGTCTGGTTGCGGTGCTGTTCGGCAGCGAACGGAGCGGTCTACAGGCACACGAAGTCCAGACGCTCATTAGCGAAGCTGCCCGGCACATGGGTAGCGGATTCGTGCTCCTCGCGGCACCGAATTCTCTCGCCTACAACCAGCGCCGGGGTCGTGGAGATCAGGGGTTCAAGACCTGGGGCGCGGCAGGGCTGCAGCGACTTGCCGCTTCGTCCGGCCGTGTCCATGCACGCAGTTGGCCCGTGTTGTTGCACTACGGAGCGCCCTTCGAGGTGCTGCACGGCTCGTATCGGATGACGGGGGATTGCGCCCGTGGTGTGGCGCGCCTCAAGGAGTGGCTCCTTGGGACCACAGGCGCGCGGTGGTTCGCGCCGGGCTACATCGTGCTGGGCCAGCATGAGGCGGCGCCGCTGGCGATCGACGGCCTCCTGCGGGCTGTCGACGCCGCCTGCGGTGGACATGCTCGAGTGAGACGTCACCTGACGATGCCAGACAAAGCGATCTTGGTGAATGACACGGACCCGGATGAGCGCGGTCATATCGTGGTCCTACCGCGCACGCCGCGCGCCTTGCGCCGGCGAACCCATGAAGCGGAGGTGCTGCAACAGGCGCGGAACCTGCCACGGCGTCTCCGCGACCTCTTTCCACGTTTCCTGGGGCGCGGGATCCACGAAGGGCAAGAGTGGCTGGCGATCGAGAGGATGCCAGGCGTGTTCGTCGACGCGCCGGTGACGGATCTGGACCAGCTCACCGAGCGTGCCGCGAGTGTTTTGATCGATCTGCACCTGGCAACCCGCCGCGATGCGCAGGTCGACGAGGCTCTGTACGACAGCCTCGTGGGGAAGTTGCTTGCCAGCGCCCGCGGGCGCCACAGCGGGTGCGCCGAGCTGCTGGCCCAGATCGACCTACAGCTGCGCGCATCGCTGCTGGGACGGACCATGCCAGTGGTATGGATGCACGGGGACTACAAGATCGAGAACGTCGGAATCGACCCGAATTCTCGTCAACCGGTCTCGATCATCGACTGGGAGCTTGCTGCTCCCCAAGGATTGCCGCTTATCGATCTCAAGTATCTGCTGGTCTACAACCGCATGATCCGTGGCCGAGCAGCGTTCGACGCCGTCTATCGCACGGTGGCCGAGGGGGCAGTCTGGTCGTCGTTCGAGACGCGGCTGCTCGATCGCTATGCACAGTTGCTGGGACTGGATGAGCCTCTGCGCCAGGTTCTGCGAGTGCTGTTCGTGGTTCACGCTGTCGGTGCGCGGCTGCAGTACGACATGTCCGACCCGCAGGAACACCGGCAGCTCACCGAATTGCTGACGGCCGGCCGTGATCTGCTGGCGGGGCTGAGTTCGGCACGAGAGGGAGGGGTAGCGTGAGAGGTTCCGACCTGGCGCCAGCGGAAACTCGCCCTTGTTACAGTTTCCGCGTGCTGCGTGGCCGCGAGACGCTGGGAGACCTGGAGCATCTCTATCGCTACCTATGGGCACGCACCGACCCCATGCCACCGACCCTCGATTTCGACTGGGTGCGGGCGTGGTGGGATCTGCACTCCAGCGAGGGCTCGTTGTTTGTCGTGCAGCTGGAGCTCGAGGGTCGCCCGGTGGCGCTGGCCCCGCTCTATATCCGCCGCCGCGAGGCCACCACACCCGGCATCCTCAAGACGGTCTGTTTCCTCGGCACCGGCGAGAAGGCCACCGAGGAGGTATATGGCACCAACAACGGCTGGCTCGGGGCCGGGGAACACCACGCCGAGTTGACTGTGGCGGTGGGGCAGGCGCTGCGCCAGCATCGCGGGGCATGGGATCGTCTGTGGCTCGCCAACTTCGCCCCCGATGCGCTCATTGCGCGGCGGCTGCAGACGCAGATGGCGGATACCCTCGCCAGCTCCGACGTCCGCACCTCGTGCAACTGGGTCGTCGATGTGCCGGCGAGTATGGCGGACTATCTGGCTGCGATCCCCAAACCGAAGCAGCGGACGAAGTTCAGGGCAGTGATCAAGAAAGCCGATCGTGCGGGGGTCGTCATGCGCCGGGCAGAGACGGAGACCGAGGGGCTGGCCATGTTTGAAGAGCTCGTGCAGTTACACACCCGGCAGTGGCAGGCGCGTGGCGACCTGGGGGCCTGCTCGAGCCCGACGTTCCGAGAGTTCCACCGTCGCATGATCGCCACCTACGCCAGGCAGGGTCGGCTGTGGTTGCTGAGGTTCTCGGTCGGCGATGAGCTGGTTGCCGTTCGCTACCTCCTGCAGGCAGGCCGTCGTTTGTACGGGTACCTCGGCGGTATCGCTACAGAGCATCGGGACCACTCGCCAGGCATGCTCTCGACACTGCGGTTGCTCGGAATGGGACCCGAATTGGGCGTCGATTCCATCGATCTGCTCGCCGGGGACTACGGCTACAAACACCGGCTCGCCACCCGTCAACTGCCGATCGCGACTCTCAACGCTTATGGGCGAACGCCGGCCGCGCGGGCGTGGCTTGCCCTGCGGACGGTGCGGCGGAAGGTCCGAGGCGAGGCCGTGAGCAACTCGCCTAGCGACGACGGCTCGCCCGGTTAGCTGGCGCGTTCCAGTGCGCTGCGTCGCTGCGGTGCGCGTTCCACCATCGGCAGGTCGAGGAACCGGGCCACTGGTACGAAGTCGAAATCGCGCATCAGCCGGTCGAGCCTCGCTGCTGTGTGCTTCAGATTGAGGTAGTGCCGCCAGCGGTTGATTGCCGTGCCCGGTAGCCGCGGCTGGTCGGGGTCGATCTCCCAAGGGTGCAGGTAAACCACGCCCGGTCGATCGTGGTGTGCGTTCATGCGGCGCAGGGCGGCACGCGTTACCCACAGGGGATAGAAGCGGAAATAGCCGCCGCCGGCCACGGGCCAATTGCGCCCGAACAGCCGCACACTGGGCGGCGGAACCTCGAGCAGCCCGGGGCCTTCACCATCGGCCTCTAGAACAGCGTGAATGTCCGCCCGCGCGTTCGGTACGCCGTAACGCTGACGCTGTACCGGATAGACGCTCGAGTCGTAGATATGCCCGGTTCGAGCCAGGATCTTCAGGGCCCACCAACTCTGCGGCACGATGCTGAAGCTGGGTGCTCGGTAGCCGTACACGGCGGCCCCCGTGAGGTCCTCAAGAAAACCTTTGGTGCGAGTAACGTCGCGTTCAAACTCGCCAGGGGTCTGGTTGTAGACGAGTTCGTGGTCCCATCCGTGCGAGGCTAGCTCGTGCCCGCGTGCGTGAATGTCACGCACCAGTTCTGGATAACGAGCCGCTACCCACCCGAGGACGAAGAATGTCGCCTGAACCTCGTGCGAGTCGAGAAGGGCCAGGAGCCGGCGAGTGTTCGATTCGACTCGGCCGGGCATGAGGTTCCAGTCGTCGCGCCCGACATGGCTCTGCAGACCGTTGGCGTGAAAGTAGTCCTCCACGTCGATCGTCAGGAGGTTCGCAGCGCCCCTCATCTAGCGTGCGCCTCGGCCTGTAAGCATCACACGGGCCGTTTCGAACATGATGGTGAGGTCGAATGCCACCGAGAGCCTCTTGATGTAGTAGAGGTCGTACTCGAGTTTTTCCTCCGATTCCTCGACCGACGCTCCGTACGGGTACTTCACCTGAGCCCAACCGGTCAGTCCGGGTCGCACTGCGTGACGTTGGTCGTAGTACGGAATCGCCTGGCGTAGCGTGCGCACGAACGTCGGCTGTTCTGGGCGCGGGCCTACGAAGCTCATTTGTCCGAGCAGGATGTTCCACAGCTGCGGTAACTCGTCGAGCCGCGACTTGCGCAGGAATCGGCCGAGCCGCGTGATGCGGACGTCGTTCTCCGTTGCCCACTGCGCGCCAGCGCTCTCCGAGTCCTGCCGCATGGTCCGGAACTTCAAAATCGTGAACGGCAGGCCCAGAAGACCGACACGTTGCTGGCGGAAGATCGCTGGTCCGGGCGAGCTGGCGCGGACGGCGACGGCGACAGCCGCCATCACCGGGGCAGCGAGGAGGAGGAGGGTCAGCGCGGCGACCAAATCCAGGGCGCGCTTGAGGAATAGCGTTGGACGGCCGGGCACGAAGCCGTTGGCGAAGATGATCGTGCTCGGGCGCATGCGGGCCACCAGCATGCGGCCGGTGAGGCGCTCGTAGAAATCGATGGCATCGTAGATCTGGACGCCGCGCAGCTTGGCGTTGATCAAGGTGCCGAGTGGTAGCTTGCCGCGGCGCTCGGTGAGCGCCACGACGACCGTGTGGGCGTCGTGTTGCTCGATGATCGCCTCGATATCGGTCAGGCGACCCAGCGACGGTGCGTTGATGTTCGGCGGGGTGGGGAAGGGCAGGACATCGCTGTTTCGGGCGGCGGCCACCGTGGACACGGACGGGGGCTCAGTGTTTCTGGGTGCATCGGCAACCGGGATGTACCCCGCCAGCCTGAACCCCCAGGGTCGTGCCTTTTCCGTGCAGGCCGCGATCTGGCGGGCGAGTCCGCCGTCGCCAATGATGACGACTCGTTCGGCAAATGATTCGTGCTGCACGATGGTTGGTGCCAACGCATGCCAGCCGACCATGAGCACGCTCATCAGCACCAGGCCCGAGCCCGCCACCGGCCAGGGCAGCGCGAGTCCAGGCAAGAACGCGTACATGGCGAACAGGGTCATGGCGGCCAATGGCACGGCCTGCAGGAGCCTGGGCGCGAAGCGCGAGACGGTGAGGTGATTGCGCCGCTCGAAGTACCCGGTCAGATAGAAGACCACGACGAGCACGGACACCGTGGTGAGCGTGCGGCCGGCCCGGACACCCGCTAACGAGGGCAGGGTTGGTGCCAGACGCAGGTGGAAGGCGAACTGGACCGAGAGTCCGAACGCGGTCAAGCACAGCATGCTCTGAACCAGAAAGTCGAGCACGCTGCTGTACGGGACGTAGCGCTGGAACAGCTGTACCAATCCGAACTCCTGTCGCCGTGTTCCCGCTCGGGAACGGCTTCGATATCGACGCTCGAATAGGGAGCAAACGTCGTGCCATCGGGTTCGGGCCGAACCGGTGTCGGCGATGCCCAGACGCCGTCGCGTCGGGTATTCCAGGGCCGCTATTGGCCGCGCTTGTCCGGCAGCCGTGTCGCGGCGAGGTGATGGCCGTGCCGATCGAGGTGGAAAAAGATTTCCTCGCGCGGAACTCTCTTGCCCATCGAGGGGCTAGCGCTGCTGACTCGGTAAGAGGAGCGCCGTGCTATCGGTGCCAGTCGCCGCTGCGCCCGCCAGTCTTCTCGTCCAGACGTATGGCGTCGATCAGCATGCCCTTCTCGATGGCCTTGCACATGTCGTACAGGGTGAGGAGCGCCACGGAGGCGGCTGTCAACGCCTCCATCTCCACCCCCGTCGGACCGGTTGTCGCGACTTCCGCGCGTACGCGCAGGCCGTCTGCGGCCTCGGTGACGTCGACGTCGACTTTGCTGAGGCTTAGCGGGTGGCACATGGGAACCAGGTCCGATGTGCGTTTGGCAGCCTGGATGCCGGCAATGCGCGCCACCTCCACCACGCCCCCTTTCGGCGCGTCGCCCGCGAGGACCTTGGCGCGGGTCGCAGCGCTCATGCGCAGGCGTCCGGAGGCAACCGCAGTGCGTCGTGTGTCGCCCTTACGGCCAACATCGACCATGCGCGCGCGCCCGCGGTCGTCCAGGTGGGTGAGTTCTTCGCCGCTCATGTGGCAAGTGTAGCGGGTCGAACGGCGTATAGACTGAGCTTTTCTTCGCGGCGCCTGCCGCAGACCGATCGCCACCCCCTGTTCGTGATGCCGAATTTCTGCTGCCGGGTGCTCCTGGCTCCAACCGTAATCGCCCTGTCGTTTCTTGCGAGCCCGGTCGCCGCCCAGGGTTTCGATCTCGATTCGTATGCGCGTGTGGATGTCGACACGCTGCCGGAGCCTCATCGTCGCTGGCTGCAGGAAGAGGTGTCGGTGATTATCACGGACACTGAACGGCAGGTGTTCGTTCGCCTGCAGAACGACGCGCGGCGCGACGATTTCATCGAACGCTTCTGGGCGGTTCGCGACCCCAGCCCTGGGACACCGCGCAACGAGTACCGCGAACTGCACTACGAGCGACTGGACTACGTTCTCGAGACGTTCGGTCGCAGAGGGTCCGGCAACGGCTGGCAGACCGACATGGGACGCATCTACCTGCTCCTCGGAAAGCCCCAGCAAACCAACCGGCTGCCCAACACGACTCAGGCCGTGCCCATCGAGGTGTGGTTCTACAACGTCGATCCGGCCTACGGTACGCCACCGTTCTTCTACGTGATCTTCTTCAAAGACCGGGGTATCGGCGAGTACCGTCTTTATAGCCCGGCCATCGATGGGCCGGAGAAGCTTCTCAACGCGGCGGGTCGCGCGGACCTCGGCCGCGGTGGAATCAGCGGCGGCAGCCTTGGCGCCGGGCGAACCTCGACGGCCACCACCCAGGCGGAACGGGCGATCGAGGCTTTGCGCCAGGTTGACCCCGAGTTGGGCAACGCGGCGGCAAGCCTGGTGCCGGGCGATGCCGCCAGCGGCATGATCTCGCCTCTCCGCTCGGAGATGGTGCTGTCGCGCATCTTCGACATTCCGACGCGGCTGATGCCCACGCCGGCGTGGGCGTTTCGCGCGCTGGCCGGCGAAACCGAGGCGTCCGTGCGCTTCGAGACCTTGCCGATGGAGTCGACCGCGCACGTGATCTTCGACCCGACGGGCCTGCCGTTCGTCCACTTTGCGACGCGCACGATGGGCGACAAGCTCAACCTGAACAACTACCAGGACGAGTACTACGTCACGTTCGATGTGGCGTCCGCGATCCGCGACGGCGAGCTGCGCGTGCTCGAGGATCGATCGTCCAGGACTCTGCAGGCCGACCTCGACGAAGAGACCGCTCGACGACTACGCGGCGGGCCGGTGGAATACATGGAGCGAATGCCACTGCTCGAAGGGCACTACTTCCTCGACGTCATGGTGGAGAACAATCTCACACGCCAGTTTGCCCGGGCGACGTTCGACATCAAGGTGCCCGACCTGCAGGGCGACCATGTCGATGCTGCCGCCCCGGTGCTTGCCCTCGAAACGACG
>JAJCXS010000059.1 GCA_029263335.1 Acidobacteriota bacterium
GCAGGGAACGGTGTTCTTTTCGACCCATCTGCTGCACGAGATGGAACGCATCGCCGACGAGGTGGCGATCATGCACGAAGGCCGGCTGTTGCTGCGCGACAGCGTCGAGCAACTGAAGCGTCAACGGCGCCGGCTGCGCGCCGTGTACCGGGGCGATGCGGCACCTGCCTTCGAGATTCCGGATATCGACATCGTCGAAAGCGCGCCACACCACGTCGTTCTTGGAGCGCGCCGCTTCGATGCCGCGATGATCCCGGCACTTCGCGACGCCGGATTCGACGCGGTCGAGGTGTTCGATATGGATCTCGAGGAGATCTTCGTCGACGAGGTCAAACGCGCCGGTGGCAGCGTGAAGTCGGCTGATCCCGATCTCGCCCCCGATCACGACAGCAGCGTGCAAGAGCACGCCGCCTAGGAGACAGAACAGTGTTGCGTTCGTTGATCTGGAAGGAATGGCGGGAGCAGAGGGCCGTTGCTCTGGCCGGTCTGTGTATCGCGGTGGTCATGCCGTTGCTGCTGCTCGCGGGGCTCGCCGTGGGTGGTGCCGATCAGCGGCTGGAAGAGGTCGTGACCTTGCTGCCGATCGCCAACTGGGTGCTCCTGTGGCCGTTCGCTGCCGTCGCCACCGCTGCTGCCGCGCTAACGCCAGAGCTGCGTGACGCCCGGCTGGGGTTTCTTCTGTCACGCCCGGTTCCTCGCCGCACGATCTTGGCCATCAAATTCACGGTTGCAGCCCTGGTTGCCGTCGCGATCATTGCTGCCGGGCAGGCGACGGCGGTTGGCACAGCCCTCTCGTTCGGCGTGGCGTGGGCGGGGATACCGCGGACTGTCTACGTCAACCTCACCGACGAAAACCTCCTGCTGACGCAGGGCGTCGTTGTCTTCGGTCTGCTCTGCTACGCGCTGGCGGCATTCCTGTCGCTGGCGTTGCGGCGAGCCATGCAGGTTGTCCCGGTGGCGGCCCTGTCCGCAGCGGCGCTGTTTGCGGGGAACCTGCTGCTTTGGTCGAACATTGACGTTGTGCCGCTTGTCGGCGCGCACATGACGCTCTGGCCCGCCTCGATCGCGATGTTCCTGATCGTGGCCACGTTCGGGCTATTCGTTCGCGGCGAACTACTGCGCGGCACGGCCCATCGCCGGCGTGTAGCGGTGATCGGTGCTTTCGCGCTGCTTTCGTGGCTTGCACTGACGGGTGCCCTTGCCGGGTGGGAGATGCGCCCGCCGTCGGAGGATCTTGTCTTCGGTAGTCTGTCGGGAGCCCCGAACGGTACGGTCCTGGCAGTGGCAGTCGCCCGCGCTGACCGGGCCGCCTCGCGGACGGTGGGCGTTGTGAATCACAGCGGCGAGTTGGAGATCATTGGCCGGCGGCTTACCACGAATCCCTCGTTATCGGCCGACGGTCGATACCTGGCCTACGTCGGGGTTGCCGGCCGATTCGGTCTGCGCTCAAACCGGCAGTCTCTCTATGTCCACGACCGACTGACGGGCGAAGAGCGCTTGCTTGCGTTGATATCCACGACTGGACCTACCGGGTTCGATCGGCCTGGGGTCCCACTCTTCTCGATGGATGGACGCTACGTGGCTGCGAATCTACACGGTCAGCTCGTCGTGGCGGATGTCGACGGCGAACGCCCGTCTCGCACGGTCGGTGACGGTCGGGACGTAGCGGCGACGCAGCGTTGTCTCCTTATGGGCTGGGACGTGACGTCGGGTCATGTGCTGCAGACGTGTACCTCCGGCGTCGATCGGCACGTGCGCTGGCTTGACCCGGATGACGGGACGGAGCTCCGTCGTCTCGCGATCGAGGCCGGCGAGAAGTTCGTGTGGGCATTGCCACGAAGAACAGCGACCCTACTGGTTCGTTCGCCGGTCGTCCGCGGTGGCTACGTCGCGCTCGATTTAGCGACTCTTTCGCGGCAGCCGTTGTTCGCAGCCGGCGACGCCATCGAGCGCGTCGAGGCCGGGATGACGGTCGACGATGATGGCGCGCCCGCCGACGTCGTCGCCTATACGAAGTCGCTCGTGGGCACGCTGCCAGAGCGTCGCCAGATCCGGCTACGGCAACTGGCCAGCGGCGAGGATCTGCTGGTCGCCGAACATGCGGCTTCTTTCATCGACCTTCAGCTCTCCCCGGACGGGCGGCGCCTGTTTGCCCGCATGCACGGCACCGAGGACGGCGTTGCCGAGGTAGTCGTGAGTCAGTTCGTTTACGACCTCGATCGTGGTACGAGCCGACAGTTCCATTCAGAACCGGTCTTCTGGCCCGGCGGATGGAGCGCGTGGATGGGTGGCGACCGGTTCGCGTACCTGTCGGACTTTCCTTCTCGCGACGTCGCCCGGTCCGATCGTTCGCTCGAACAGGCCGCTCTCCAGGGCTGGAGCCGGAAGATCCGCGTGGTCGATTTTGCTACCGGCGACGAGCCAGTCTGGCCAACACACTGACCCCGGCCGCCGGAAGTTCGCCTCCAAGACAGAATCTTCGTCGGAAATCTTCGCGCTGCGGTCTTCTTATAAGTGGAGGGCCGAGAACGGAGGTCGGCGGACGATGAACAAGGGCGTTTTCTGGGTTGGTACGGCGGCGGTGGCTGTCGTGGCACTCGGGGTGATGGCGGTGATCGTGGCCACCAGCGCGGTGCCGGATGACGCGTGCTCGGCGGCGTATCGCGAGTGCGCGGCCATGACAGCTGACCTGGTGGGTACGGTCGATTGTCGGGTCGAGGTGTACCACTGCCGAACCGTCGGCCATTTCGAGTTTCCGGACGGTAGCGTGCGGCAGTTCCCGACGGCGCTATCGGACGTTGGCGAGGACTGACTCGAGCGGGTTGACCTCGATACGGTCGACGGCGCCGCGCAGCGGTTCATCGACCTGAACACCGTCGCCGGCAACCGGGATCACCACGACCTGGGTGGTGCCGTCGCGAAGGTGTAGGCGCACGGGCAACGGCATCCGGAAGTCATGGCTGGTTTTGTTCTGGGCGATCGAGCCCTGCAGGCGCCACTGGCCGTTGACCTGGCGAGCTTCGAGGTCGGGCCGATACTCGGGCATGTCGGTGCCGTAGACCCACTGGTCGAAGAACCACAGCATGTCCTCGCCGTAGGTTTCCTCGACCACGTCGAGAAAGTCCTCTGTCGACGCATGCCCCGCTGCATGCCTCCTCTGGAAGGTGCGCATGAGCCGGCGGAAGGGTTCATCGTCGCCGGTTTCCCAGTCGTATCGGAGCATGCGGAGCATGTGAAGAACGAAGGCGCCCTTTTCGTACACGAGGATCCGGTAGTCGGGCGGTGTCTTGTCGGAGGTAAGTCGATAGCCGAGCCAAATCGGGCCGGACTCCGAGCCCTGGCTCTTGCGCAGCGATTCCGGTGGGTAACCGTAGTTGCGTGTACCCAGGCGCTGGCCAATGTCGCCCTTGCCCATGACGTCCTTGCGCCACGCCTGCATCATGTCGACGAATTGATCCTCGTCCTCCAGCGCCAGC
>JAJCXS010000060.1 GCA_029263335.1 Acidobacteriota bacterium
AGCAGATCGCCTGCCTCCACTGCCTGGCGGATCCGTGCTGCGTCCTGCAGCAAGGGGTGGCGTGAGCGCTGGTCCGATGTCCACACGCCAGGGAAGGCATGTCCGTCCACCAGCATGACAACAGCGTTGTAGCCGGCACGCTCGAGCAGGGCACAGGTCAGGACCGAGATGTCTACGCAGCAGCCACGGAGCCCGGCGAGAACGTCGGCCGGGAACAAAACCTTCTGACCGGTGCGATCGAAGGATGGAGGCTCCGGGAGGTACCTGAGTCCCAGTTCCGCGACAAGATCGTAGATTGCGCGGACCTCATCCTCCATGTCGGCAAGGTGCGGCCTTTGGTACGCGAGGAGGTCCTCATTGAGGGAGGCCAAAAGGCCAGTCACCGCAGGCGAGTTCGGTGTAATGGCGCAGGCGAGTGACGCCGCACACGCCGGCACATTAATCCACTCGTTGGCAGCCTGGGCCGTGACCTCATCCTCCCAGGCGGTAACCGTCGACGCTCCGTAGCGCAGGGCGATCCGCAGCGTCGCTCGACTCGATTCCTCGAGGCGGAAGAAGGAGGCGCCGTCGGGGTTTACCCGCGGCGGTGTCGGCGGAGCCTCGCCAGTGCATGGAACGGTCACGGCATCGAACAGCGGGGGCGAAACCGACAGTACGAGATGGGCGCCGGTCGTGCGGCGCCCTACCCCTTGCACCTCGATCGTCGTCAAAGGACTGTGACCTGCGTGCAAGAGAAAGAGATTGAGGTACCCCAGGGCTTCCCCGCGCACCGACGGCTGCGCTGCCTGAGGAACGAGGTTCGGCCCGCCGCCGGCAGGCGGTAGCTCACCCTGAAGCGCCGCGCCGTCCTGCCGCTGGCCGGGCATGTCGTTCCACGACTGTCTGCTTGCAGCGATCGCGCGCGAGTACTTGAAGAACGGCGACCTCAGTCCGCCGAATTCCTCGTCGCGCCCTGGACCGACCGCAACAGCCGAGACACAGCGACCGCCAGAGCTCGAATACGGCATCACTGGTTCTCCCGCAGCGGAGAGATCCGACTGGCAATCATGCGTACTGCGCCCACCCCGGCGCGTAGTTCGTGGGCCAGTGCGAGGCCAGCGTCGCGATTCGTCAGTGGGTCCTCGCACGCCGCGTGCAGGGCTCGAATCGTAGACGCCAGATCTCTGACCGACTCCGTCGCGCGAGCCGCTCGCAGCGGTGGCGGACTGCGTCGAAGCAGGTCCAGGGCGCCGTCCAACTCGCGCCAGGCACTCTCCTGTCGGTGCGCGACGTCGGCGAGGTTTTCGCGCAGATAGCGATTACGCACGGAAGTAGCGGCACCTGCCAGACTATCGATCTGTTGCCTGATTGCTGCCCAAGAGGACACTGCCCGCCGCGTTGTTCTGGCGCGGACCTGCTTGAAAGCGGTGCAGCCGCCGCCCGACACGATTAGAGCGGCAAGAATGAAACCGGCGGGCCGAGGCCACGGAGGGAAGATGCCCCCGGCCCGCGAGTGCGACCAGATCACCGACCCGGTCTCAACATCTAACAACTGCGCCTTCATGGTGATGCGCACGACGGGGCCGACGAACCTGAACTCTTCCACCTCGGTCAACAGGAGCATGGTGGCCGTCAGCAAGCGGCCGACGCGGATCTTGCCGTCGGAGGCCGCATATGCAGAATTCGCGAAGCGTTGTTCTCGAAGAATCGCTTCCAGGTGGTCCCTGCTGGCGATCGACAAGTCGGGTCGCTGCTGCTGTAATCGCGTGGTCACCTGCGATGTCCAGGTTGGCGCAACCTCCGGGGCGAGCAGCGAGGGACTCGGCAGACCGGGATCGAGCACCGCCACGGTGCCTGCCGGAAGGCCGGAGGGAAGGGTGCGCACCATGGCGTCGATCACTGTGTCGCGGGCCATCAATACACCGTGGGTACGCAGCGCTGCGACGAGACCATCCGCCTCGCTGGCAACAGCGATGATCGCAGCGATGAGGAGCGCCGCCGCGAGAGCAACCGTTGCCGTGGTCGCCTCCCACCGCCGTGCCGCGCTCATGTCGACCACCGTCTGGGCCGTTTGCTGGTGATTCGAGATGTCGGCGAGAGGCCGAGGTCGCCGGGATCCATGGCTTCGAGCTTTTCGTTGGGGCGAAGCAAGCCAGGGGTTGGACGCCACAGGGTGGCCTTCCGCATTTTCCTGGATTGAACGCTCGAAGCCATGGAACCCGACCCCTTCAGAACTCTCTCCGTATGCTCGTGGTCACCGTCCGATTCAATGGACACGACGCGATGAACGGGCGGAACGTTACAAACTGCGACCCTCGTGGCGACGGCGGCCTCGCTCGCCATTCGCCGACCGGTGGCGGTCCGGTGGCCATTGCGCAACCGCTGAACGTGCGAGAACATTGGCCGCAGACGCCCTAGCCCGTTGTCCCTTCGACGCCAAGCGTCGAATGGCGGCACCTCCCCGAACGAGCTGGTTTCATGATTCGAGTCATGATCGCGGATGACCATGTGTTGGTCCGAGACAGTGTCAGCAGACTGCTGTCTACCTATCCCGATATCGACGTGATCGACCAGGTGGGTAGTGGTGCCGCCGCGATACGCCGGGCCGCCGTCGGCGATTTGGACGTTGTATTGCTCGATGTCTCGATGCCGGGTCCCGGTTTCGTCGAGGTCATCGAGCAGATCAACGAAGCAGGCGATGCACCTCGGGTGCTGGTATTGAGCGGGTGCCCGGAGGATCAGTTCGCCATCCGCGCGCTGCGCGCCGGGGCAGCCGGGTACTTCACCAAGGACGGCGAGACGGGAGATCTTGCGGCGGCCATTCGCCAGGTCCGTGCCGGCCGGCCCTACGTTAGCGAGGGATTGGCCGAGCAGCTCGCTACCCGCATCGGGCAACCGGAAGGAACACGGCCTGATCATGAGCGGCTTTCCCGGCGTGAGTTCGAGGTCTTGGCCCTCTTTGGCGAAGGGCACGGAACCGCCGAGATCGGAGTGCAACTCGGCCTCAGCGTCAAGACCGTGAGTACTTACCGATCGAGACTTCTCGAGAAGCTCGGGCTCCGCTCGACCCCCGAACTGATTCGGTATGCGGTTGAGCGCCGGGTAGGACGCGACTAGAGCTGTGGCGCATTCACTGGCCCCGATCGCTACCAGCGACGCGACGAAGACTCCGCCAGGGCATGGGTGATACACGACTACCGTCCGGGGTCTGATGCCGGCGACGGCAACGGTTTCTCGACATGGCAGTACACACGCGGTCCGTAGGGCGGACGTCCCTTGGTGATGAGTACCGGCGGAACAGGCGCGTTTCCCGGTAGCAACCGGTCCAGAGCCTCCTGAGCGGAGGGGCGGCGTTCGGCACGAGTATCGAGGCTCTCGAGGATTACGGCCTCGAACTCCCGGTCGATGTCTTGCCGTACGGCGCCAGGATCGGGGAAGCGCCCCATGGGCAGCGACCCGACCAGCAACTCGTAGGCAACCGCCGCCGCGGCGAAGATGTCGGCGCGATCGGACACTTCCTTCATCTGACCGAATAACTCCGGAGCTCCATATCCCGCCGTGCCCTGCCCAGAGCAGCGCGAACAAGAGAGAGACGGTCCGGTTGCGCACGAGAGCCCAAAGTCGCCCAATCGAACGTCCGGGTCGGGACAAGAATCGGCGAGCAGTTCTTTGGCGGCCCCGCCGGCGAGGAGGATGTTGCCGGGGCTTACGTCGCCATGAATGATGCCGCTGGCATGCGTCACGCCAAGAGCCTCGAGCAGCTCCGTGTAGATCCTCCTGACCAGGG
>JAJCXS010000061.1 GCA_029263335.1 Acidobacteriota bacterium
TTCACCCGGCGCTGGCTCCCGTCGGCGCGTTGCTGGCAGTCCTTGGGTACGCGATCGGTACCTACGGAGCCTATCTGTGCGGTCAGCTCATGCGTGTGATTGCGTCGGGATGAACTCCACGTCGATGTCGAGCACCGTGTCGGGGTTGAGAGTGCGCCAGACCGAGCAGTAGCGATCGCGCGACAAAGAAATCGCGCGCTCCACATTGCGCAGGGGAACATCGCCCTCGATCTTCAAGGTCATCACGATGCGTTCGAATCGGCGGGGAGGTTCGTCCGGGCGTTCGCCGTCAAGGGACACGGCCATGCGCACCGGCGGGGTCCGCATCTTCGTGAGAATGTCGACGATGTCGATTCCCATGCAACCGCCCAGGGCCGCCAGCAAGTGTTGCATCGGCGAGGCGCCCTCAACCTGATCGCCGTCAACGACGAATCGGTGGTCGCCGAGGGCCGCCTGGAAACAGACGCCGTCGCGCCATACAAACTCTGCCGTCACGTGGTTGTTCACTGCAAACCTCCGATTATGCTTCTTGGTAACGCCGTGCCAGGCTGCCAGTTGTCACCACCCAGGCGGCCCAGAACGTCCAGAATCGCCCCGCGGTCAGCCTGGCTCAGTAGCAGGAGCAAGTCGCCCTCGCGACCCCACTCCAGCGCAATCCGAACCGCGGCGCGCTCATCGGGAGCCAGGGCCAGTCGTTCGGTTGGCAGTCCGGCGTCGCGGAGCCGGCGCCAGATGTGCCGAGACACCTCGGAGGCATCACGGCCACGTGCGTATTTCTCCATCGTCTTCACGACAACAAGATCAGGCTCATGGGCGGCGCACGTATCGGCAAGCGCGTCGAGCGCCTCGTCCCCTCGATCGCCTGCCTGTCCGATGACGACCAGGGTGCGCTGGGGTCGCAGGGCCGCAGCGGTGCGCAAAATTACGTCGAGGCCCTCCGGGTTGTGGGCGTAATCGACGATGGCACGGAGGCCACCGAGGTTGAACAGGTTGCAGCGGCCGGGATTCGTTTTTGGATCGCTGGCGAACGCTGACAGCCCGTCGATGATCGCGCGCCGGTCGATACCCATCTGCGTCGCCACCGCCATGGCACCGAGTGCGTTGTAGACGTTATGGATCGCGGCACCGCCCAAGGTCGCCGGGATGTCCGCCTGTTCGAGCCAGGGTACGAACCGCGCGCCGTCCACGATGCCGAGCCTGCCGCGATGACGAGCGAACCCTCGCGACGGCAGCTCGCCAGGGTCCACAAGGACGGGCAGTGAGCGAGGGACGTCAAGAACGGGAGCGAGTCGGGGGTCGTCGCCGTTGACGATGAGTGTCCCGTCTGCCTCCGTGGCCTTGGCCACGAGAAGTTTGACCTCGGCCAGGCGGTCCAGCGTGTCGATGCCGTACTCACCGAGATGATCCGTGCCGATGTTACTGACGTAGGCCACGTCGGCGGTCTCGACAGGTAGCCCCCGTCGCAGCATGCCGCCTCGCGCGACCTCCAGAAACGCCACGTCCACACGAGCGTCGCGCAGCAGGGTTCGGGCTCCTTCACCACCGGTGTAGTCGCCCTCCAGGATCATGGCGCCGGCCAGCTGCACGCCGTCAGTTGACGTGTTGCCCGCCGTCAGGCCGGCTGCCGTAGCGATGGCCGCCAGCATCCGGACTGTTGTGGTCTTGCCGTTGGTTCCGGTGATCAGCGCCACGGGGATGTCGTGCACCTCGTCCCACGCGATGGTCGAGGGGTCGGGCAACGCTCGGACGGGCCATACCTTGCAGCCACGACCGCTGCCGACCGATAGAAGCTCATCATCCGCCAGGAAACGAACACCGTGGCGGCCAGCGGCCTCGGCGATCTGCAGACGACGCGGATCTCGCTCGGCGGCGCTGTTCGCACGCAGTTCGGGAATTGTTCGGTGTGACCCGGCCGCAAGTGCCTGCCCTTCCACTGCCAGGGCCCATGCGGTCTCGTTGGCCACGCAGGCCGTGTACAGGACGTCCTCGGGGGCGCTCGCTGCCAACGTGGCAAAGCCGGGGTAGCGATGGACCTCGGTAACGGGTACCGGCCAGTCGAGCTGCGCCCAGACCTCGCCGACAGCCGTCTGCCAGGCGGATACCAAGGCGTGCGCCGTCGCGTCCACGACCGGGGCTTCGAGCACGACGCCGAACCCGGGCAAAAAGAGATTGGGACCGGTCAGGCGCCGCGAACCGCTGGGCTCGATGGCCATTTGTTCGCCTCCCAGGGGCGGCTAGTCAGCCTCTTCGTGTATTCGCGCCAGTCGCACCCCGCGTTCGTCGCGAATCAGTTCGTCGTCGGTGGGGAGGACCTCGGCTGGTGGCGCCACCAGTTGCACCGAAGCCGCAGGAGTGGGTTCGGACGGCATCATCTCGTTGTCGGCCTCGAAGTGGATCACCTGCTTCCATCCCCGCGTGAGGTTGTCCGCGAAGATGAGTACGAGGTCGCCTGGCCTGGCCGCCGTCAAGGTGTGTCCGATGGCCTCGGCTTCATCGGGAATGATCTCGATCGCGTCGTCGGCGACGCCTGCAGCGCGCAGGGTATCAGCGAGCATGGAGGGCACCTCGTCGGGGCCGCGGCCGCGCAAGTTGTCGTCCCGCTTGCAGACGAAATGGTCGAAGTGGGGCGCCGCCTTGCTGGCTATGCTGCGGATGTCCTCGTCGCGGCGGTCCCCCGGAGCGGCGAGTACCACCAGACGACGTCCCGGGCAGTCGAGCCTCGAGGCGAGCTGGCACATCGCTTCGACGGCGGCGGCATTGTGTCCGTAGTCGAGAATGACACGGAAGGGATGTTCGTCGAACACGTTCATACGTCCAGGCGCCTGGAAGAAGGTCGTGTCGAACGTACGGAGCCCCTGCCTGATGTTGTCAAGGGTCACGCCCATCGCATAGGCGAGCGCCGCAGCGAACATGGCGTTCTGAACATTGTGCAGGGCGCGCCCTTCGAGCGTTGCCGGCACCAGGTGGGTCCACAGCAGCGGCATGTGGGCGGTGCCGTCGTACAGCGTGATCATGTGTCCGTTCAGACCTTCCTCCAGCGCCACGGCGCGGCCGCCAGCGCGGATGTGCTCCAACACCAGGGGATGGTCCTTCGACATCGTCACGTAGCAGATGTGCTCGGCCTCTGCGTAGGCCGCCATCCGCAGACAATGAGCATCGTCGGCGTTCAGCACCACCGCGTCGGTCGCGATTTCGATGGGGATGCGTTTGACTTCGGCCAGCTGCTCGAGTGTGTCGATGCCGCGAAGCCCGAGGTGGTCCTCGGCAACATTGAGGCAGCAGGCGACGTCGCAGGTGCGATATCCGAGGCCGGCCCGCAGAAGACCTCCGCGGGCGGTCTCCATGACCGCCACGTCGACGCCTGGGTCACGGAGAACCATGCGCGCAGCCACCGGCCCCGTCATGTCTCCCTTCACGCTCAGCTGTCCGTCGACATACACGCCGTCGGTCGAGGTCAGACCGACCCGCTGCCCCGTGAGTTTGAGAATGTGGGCAAGCATCCGCGAGGTCGTGGTCTTGCCGTTGGTGCCGGTGATGGAGGCAATCGGAATTCGGCTCGGCGTGCCGGGCGGGAAGAGCAAGTCGATCACGGCGCCGCCGGCATCACGCGGCTGGCCTTCCGAGGGCGCCACGTGCATGCGGAAGCCGGGCGCGGCGTTTACCTCGCAGATTGCACCACCGGTGTCTCGGTACGATTCCGTGATGTCAGTGGTGAGGAAGTCGATACCGGCAACATCCAACCCGATGGCCTGTGCGGCGCGCACGGCCATCTCGCGGTTGTCCGCGTGCACGATGTCGGTCACATCGACCGCGGTGCCGCCGGTGGAGAGATTGGCGGTGGCGCAAAGATAGACAACCTCACCCTGCGGCGGCACGCTGTCGCGATCGTATCCGTGCTCCCCCAGCAGACGGTCCGACTGGTGGTTGAACTCGATCTCGGTGAGCACCTTCTCATGGCCAATGCCGCGACGAGGGTCTTCGTTTACCTTCGCGACAAGATCCTCGATGCGGCTCACGCCATCGCCGACGACATGCGCAGGTACACGTTTGGCCACGGCAAGGAGTTCGCCGTTGATTACCAGCATGCGGTGGTCGAGGCCGCGGATGAAGCTCTCGACGAGAACTCCACGGCTATGCTTTTGCGCCTGAGCGAACGCCGTTTCGACCTGGCCGGTGGTTTCTACGCCGATGGAGACGCCGCGACCATGGTTGGCGTTGAACGGCTTGATCACCACCGGGTAGCCCATGCGTTCTGCTACCCGCACAGCGTCGCGAACACTGCGCACGAGGCGTTGCTGGGGTACCGGCAAGCCGAGGGCCGACAGGAGCGCGTTGGTCTCTTCCTTGTCCGAGGCGATCTCGACCGCGATATGTCGTGTCTCGGAAGTGATTGTCGCCTGGATGCGCTTCTGATGGCACCCGTGCCCGAACTGGACCAGGCTGTACTCGTTCAGACGTAGCCACGGGATGTTGCGATCTTCGGCGGCACGTACGAGGGACGCCGTGCTGGGCCCCAGAGCGCGTCGCTGCGCCCAGCGAACCATGCTGGTCCGCTCGCTCTCGAAGTCCCAATCGGAGGGGAGGTCGTCGTCGGTGCGCAGTTCTTCCGGAAGCAGGCTGTGCAACAGATCCAGTGCCAGTCGGCCGGCCGCCTTACCGACATCCCGTTGCACGTACTGGTACACGACCGTGTAGACGCCCGAATCGTCCGTCGAGCGCGTGCGCCCAAACGTCGCCCGGTTCCCCGCAGCATGCTGTAGCTCGAGCGCGACATGCTCCAGTACGTGCCCGAGCCATGTGCCTTCGCCTTCACGGAGACGGCGCACGAAGCCGCCCGGCTCGCGATAGGAGCAGCCATGTTCGTGAAGTCCAGGCAGAGCAGCCAGCAGACCATCGACGAAACCGTCTCCCAGGCGACCGGTTGGCCACTCCTCGAGTTCACCCAGATCCAAGAGGAGCCTGATGACCGGGAAGTGCGCGTAGAGGCTTGGACCCAGGTACACACGTGACTCGAGAATCTTCATAGTTCCTGTACCTCCCGGTCGACCCCTTCCAACGCCGGCGTTGCCTGGCGTTTCTCAATTTCGAAGCGCGAACCCGGTAAGAGGATATGCAGCTTTACGCCAAGAAGTGACACCGGGTCCCCGGGCTGGTGGCCGATCGACGCATACTCGAGTTTGGAGCCGTCGACGAGCGTACATGATCCCGAGCCGACGACCTCCATGATCCCGTGGGGTCCGATGAACGCCGCGGTGTCCTCGTCGAGGCCCATGCCGATGATGAACGGGTTGTACGCGAGCACGGTGAGCAGGCGGCCGAGCCGGTCGCGCTCGCGGAAGTGCTGATCGATGGTGAAGTCCGAGGTCAGGCCGATCCCTGGTGCCATCGCCACCATGTGGGTTACCGGTGATGCGCCGGCGTCACCGAACGCAATCATGTGTTCGGACATGTAACTGGCTCCGGCCGAGGTGCCGGCGATATGTACACCTTGTCGATGAAGCTCACGCAGCGTGCTGGCGGCGGGTGTTCCGCCGATGGTTCTGCTCAGTCGAAGTTGTGAGCCGCCGGTAATGAAGATGCCGGTGCTTTCCCGGAGAACAGCGAGCCACTCCTCTCGGTGGCAATCGCGCCTCGTGGTGAACGGCACGGAGCTGGCACTTGCGACTCCCAGGCGGCGGAAGACTTCTTCATAACTCGGGCCGGTCGTATCGAGCTTCGAGGCGGTCGGAATAATCGCCACGCGGGCTTCGGTTCCGCCACAGATGTCGACGAACTTACGCAAAATCGTCGGACTCTTTCGCTTACGCTCGGCGCCACCGATGGGGATCAAGAAGCCACGGCCAGGGTTGATTTCGCTCGTCACCGTAGGGTCTCCGGTGAGGGGATACCAGGTTCGCCACTGGCGTCGTACCAGCCGCCGCCGTACATGGCGGCATGCAGGCTCAGGTCGTCGTTCAACACAAGAAGGTCGGCGGCCGACCCGGGGCCGATCGTGCCTTTTCCGGTCACGCGCAGGAGTCGCGCCGGGTTGACGGTGAACGCGGGCAGCGCATCGGCGAGCGCGATCCCGGCGGCGACCGCGTCGCGCAACGCGTTCAACAGAGCGGCGGGTGCCGCGACCTCGTACCGTGCCACTTCTCCTTCAGGGGTGAACACGGGGAGACAGCCTCCACCGTCCGAACTGACCGTCACCCGCTCTCGTGGCGCTTCTGCATCCAGGTAGCGGAGGAGCGCATCCGGGGCAGACCAGGCATCCTCACCTTCGTGCACCGGAAACGCCGTGATATCGACGGTGGAGCCTTCTCTGGCAAGAGCGAGGGCCTCTTCGAAGAGAGCCTTGCGACGGTTTACATGGCTTGGATGAAAGACACGTGCGGGCAGGTCGCCATCTCGTATGGCCTGGCGCACAGGATCAAGTCCGGCCGCACCATCCCCAAGGTGCAGGTGGAGCACGCCGGCCTTACCTGTCATGAGCCCCCCGACGTGTGCGTCCGAGGCAATACGGAGGATTTCCTGGACCGTCGGGTGACTCGATCGGTGATCGCTTATGGCGAGTTCACCGACACCGATGATGACGTCGATCCATGCCAGGTCTCCTCTTACGCTGCCGGTCAGAGTGCGGGGTGGCAGGTGGTAGCCGCCGGTAAAGCAACGAGCGGTGAGGCCGTGCGCGTTGAGTTCACGGGTCCACGCCACCAGTTCCTCGGTGCTGCGGGTTGTGTCATCCGTACCGAGGAGTCCGACCAGTGTGCCGGTACCGGCGGCCCGATATACGTGCGGCGCAGGCGGACGAATGCGACTCCCGAAGCCAGCTTCTCCGCCCCCTCCGGCGACATGCACGTGAGCGTCAACGAGCGCCGGAACCACGAGTCGCCCCTGCAGATCGATCGTTGTGCAGCCGCACCACGAGGGCAAGGCATCCAGATCGGCGCCGACATGAGCGACCCGGCGCTCGGCGATCAGGAGGTCGCGCACGCCACAATCAGCTGGCGCAAACAGACGGGCGTTGCGAATTAGAGACAACATGGGACGCGATTGTCCCACGCTACTCGGACGTTCGTCGTTCGCTCGAGCTCGCTACGCCGCGCCTCTGCAATCGGGCCCGCGGACGGGCCTAGACGACAGCCACCTGCTCATCGACGACCATGCCGTCGAACAGGTGAATGGTGCGTTCGGCGTGCTCGGCCCAGCGCGGATCGTGCGTGACCATGCAGATGGTCGCGCCACCCTGATGCAGCTCTGCCATCAGGTCCATGACTGCCGACGCGTTGCCGGAGTCGAGGTTTCCAGTGGGCTCATCCGCGAGCAGGATCGAAGGATCACCGACGACCGCGCGGGCAACCGCAACACGCTGCTGCTGACCACCCGAGAGCTGGCTCGGCATGTGCTTGGCGCGGTGGGTCAT
>JAJCXS010000062.1 GCA_029263335.1 Acidobacteriota bacterium
TGCTACTCATCAGGCATGATGGCCCGGTTAGGTTTTGCGCTGGCGACGGCGTGGGTGCCCGACATATTGCTGCTAGACGAAGTGCTCTCCGTCGGAGACTTACGCTTCGCTGCACAGTGCAACCAGCGGCTCGAGGAGCTACGCGCGGCCGGGACCACGATGCTGCTGATCTCCCACGACCCCAATGCGATCCGGGCCAATTGTGACCGCTGCGTGCGACTCAAGGACGGCCAACTCGTGGCCGACGGCCCCCTCGGCAAGGTGCTGCCAGACTACTTGGATGACGTTGCGCGGGGACCCGACCCGGTCGAGCCGGCGGCGAACGATCCGCTGGAGCTGCGAACGTCGCCCTGAGAGGCCCTGGGTGCTGGCAGCCAAGTTGCTGACGAGCGTTTCGCTCTGTCCGCGGGGGCTAAGCCTGGCTCAGCCGGCCGCGACCCGCTTCCGGTACACGGCGAAGAACGTGTCGGGCCGGAGTTCCTGCCTTGCGATCGCTAGCTCGTCGGCAATCATGACTTCGAGGAAGAACTGGAGGTCGAACGGTCGGCCCAGGTCAAAGTTGCCCCCGAACATCGTGTCGAAGAAGCGCCGCGCGAGTGCATGGGCTGGAACAAAGTGCACCTCGTCGAGATGGCGGCGCAATGACGGCAGAACGTCCTCCGAGCGGATGCACTCGAACCCCGTAAGCGAGCAATCGACGTTCGGGTATCGATCACAGTACTGAGGCTCGGCCCCGAGTGTGCGCGCGTAGCGGTGGCTCTTCGGAAGTCGTTGCCAGAACGCATCGACGACCCGCTCGTTCTCTGGCCAAAGAACGAATCCGTTGCGTGAGCAGATGTCCATGGTGATGAACACTCCGTCGGGCTTCAGCCCCTTGTTGATCTCCCGAGCGATGTGGTCTAGCTCCACGAAGTGATGCAGGGCGGCCCAGGCCAGCACGACGTCATAGCGATTCTCCTCAAGTCGCAACCGGTTGACGTCCATGACGGTGCCCACGAAGTCGACGCCGCGCTCTGCCGCCGCGCCGCGCCCCACGGCGATCGTCTCCGGATTGAAATCGAGACACTCGAGCGTGCACGTCGTTGGACGCTTGGTCGCCGGGATGATCGCGTTGACCTCAAGTGCGCAGGTCCCTGCACCGAGGCTCAAGAACATCGGCGCGTCTCGTTGATCCAGTTCATGAGCGACGACGGCAACTCCGCCCGCGCACCCTGTCACTGCTTCGATCCGACGCGCCAGCAGTCCTTCGACGATCGACCAGACGGCGGGTGCGGCGACCAAGCCATCCGCGGAGTTATCGATCAGCTCGCGCTGATACGTCTCGATCTCCTGCTCAACACGCAGATCGTAGTCGAGCGATGCTGTTCGTTGTCGGCCGCTCGAGCCATGATCTGGCGATCTGGTTCGCATCAGTATCACGCCTCGGCCCGGGGGCAGCAACGTCTGGGGGCTTAACCGGCAGCGCCGATTCGGAACGGACAAGGCCACCATGCTAGCACCTGTGGTTTCGTAGATCTGCGGTCGAAATCACGGACGCCGTGCGCTTATCCGTGGAGAGATGGCAGATGGCTCCGCCCTCCGTCGGCAGCGGGCATCAGCACAAACTGGCTCAGCAGGTCGTGTGTCCCTTCAGCACCACAGCTCATGATCACGTCGACGATCGACAGGCTCGGCTCGAAGGAGTCATCCGATCCATCCGCTCAACAGCTGGTTTCGTACAGGATGAGTCGTTCAACGAGCAGAAACTCGTCTGCAAACTGCGGAGTTCTTCCGCATGTTTGCTCGACCCTCAGGAGCAGCTGTCGACGCTAGGGTTGTTCACTGATTTGCAGCTCACGTATCTTCTTGTTCGAGCTCTGCTGCTGCACCCGAACGACGAGGTACGAGGGCCGACCGTCGGAGCCTAGGAGCCGGTTCCTTTTGATCGACCCCTTCTTCCAGATGCTCGCCATCAGCCCCCGTAGTACCGATCGAGTTCCAGTAAAGTCCCGGTTACAGGACCTCTCTCAGATTCGAGACAATTGTCTGCATGTGGGAGGTGTCATAACGATGATCAACAGGTAGCGTGAGCACCGACGCCGCGAGAGCGAGTGCAAGGTGAAATGCGTCAGCGCTAGTCGGTATGTTCGGCCAGTACCTCGGCGCGAAGATCCGCCGAGATGCAAGATCGCTGACAAGACTGACGGGGTCCTTCACTCGTATCGGAAACCCCGAAGGTACGAATGAAGGCACTTCTTCAAACAGAGCCAGGTCACCAAGCTCTTCGAGCAGTGTTCGGTAGTTTGTTACCCTGCTTTGCATGTGCGGGCGGGGGTCAGTCGCCCCGAGAATACGCCTTGTCGTGTCGCTCATCGCGCACAATCTCGGCGACATCCGTGCCTCTGATTCCCGAAACGCACGATGCCAAGTTTCGTTGTCTACCTCATCCTCGTCATCTCGTCTGAGTCTGTAGGCATCGATGAACGAGCTGTCTGTCAGCGGTGTGAGTGTTGCTCTCGGCAACTCGTCACAACGACTAACGAGAATGCCTCCATCCGGCACTCCCAATAGCTTCCTGGGGCTGTACAGCACGTAGTCTCCCCAGGCATCCACAGGGGCACACAGCGCCTGGGCGCAATCCTCTACCCAGGTAACATCGCCACGCCGCGCCCGGAGGTCTAGCAGTTCTTCGTCGGGCGGCTGCCCGAAGTAATCGACACCGACCACCAGATCACCCGCATCCAACAGTTTCGACAGGTGACTCGCGTCCGGCGACAGATTCGGCTTGAGTGGGTAGAAGACCGTCGTGGTCCCGCTGCGGAGCACTGATTGTGATACTGCCGTGCAGATATAGGCAGGTAGCCAGACGCGCGGTGGTCTCAGGACAGTGAGCAGAAAGAAGAACGCGCTGCGGAGGTTGTGAAAACCCGTGAAGTCGTCGGAGAGATCCCACAGAGACAGATAGCTTGTCTCCTTCGCGGGACCAGTATCAGCGAGCGGGAAGAAGCCGCCGATCGCTCGGCTCAACGCGCCTTCGCCACATTGCGGATGATCTCCGCCCTCAGATCAGCGACATCCTCTGTGAGTAGGCGTTGAAGCATGCTCGCCATATCTCCTTCGTACCCTGGCAGGAGAGTCAGCTTGAGATTCCTCCTTCGGAAGTCAGCTTCCTTATAGAGGTTTCTTCCTCCCGACAGATTCACGTACTCAGTCCCACCGAGCTTCTCGACGATCTCCAGCACACGCGTCTGACCTGCGGTGCCGCCAGCCATCGACAACTCAGAGGAACGGACGACCGGAAGTCGGAACCGCAGCGCGTTTGCGGTTGCCGCCAGGCACTTGACCAGGAAGCTAATCGGGCTATTACCTAGGTCGCGAACGAGATCAATAAGGTCACCGGTAGCTTCTTCAAGTACGGGAAACTTGTTCATCCGGTCAATCCACTTGGTCTGGGCGTCCCGGGCATACACAAGTTCATTGATCTTCGTAGACAGCGGCGTCCGCTTGAGCGGAATCGTCAGCCAACGAAGCTCGCCGTTAGAAGCAGCAAGTTTGTTCCGGTGCACCCAACCCTCTTTGGGAAACTGCACATCGTCGTAAAGCACCAGGACATCTGTGTCGACAAACAATCGAAAGTAGCCCGCGTATGGCATGAAGTAAGGCTGCATGACGGCGACTCGGGTCACGGGGCTTCCGTTGACGGGCTGCGAAGGACAGTTCTGGCGCGGTGTATTGGGGTCTTCCCAGGTTGCGCCGTTGGCGAGATAGCTTTCTCCATGGTGGAGGCTGGGCTCTCCGCACAGAAGAGCCTCGCGCTTGATGCCGGAGAGTCCGCCGAGCATCTCGTTGGTGTGGTCGTCCGGCACGGAGACTATCAGGTGGGGGAGTACGGAAGTTCCGTCCGACAGGGTCATGGC
>JAJCXS010000063.1 GCA_029263335.1 Acidobacteriota bacterium
GAGGTGATCCGTGTCGGGCACTTTGGCTACGACGCATTCCGAGGCTCCTACGCGATGTGGGAGATGGGTCGAGGATTCACCTCACCGCAGGTTCGCGCAGGACGCACGAACCCGGAGACCCATGGCATCGATTTCCGCCGCCAGTACACGATCCAGGTTCGGGGCGAGGAGCGCGCGATCGAGGAACTGCTTGCGATCTCGTTCCTGAGCGAAGCCCGCCTCCGCTGGGTCTCGCGTGAACGAGTGGGAGACCAAAGCGAGCGCCTGCAGAAAGACGTTGTCTTCTCACGTGTCCAGTAGAAACGACTCCTATCGGGCGTCGGGCGCTTTCTGGACCACATCACCAAGGCGCACCACGCCCGGTTCAATGACCATCGCATTGATGCCGCGGAGATTGTGAGTCCTCCCCAGCTCGGAACCAACAAGTCTCATCGACTCGATCCCGAAGCGATCAACGAACTTCTTGCAGCCCGTATGTGGAACCTCGGTGACCTCAATGAGCGCTGCGCCAAGTTGCAGCCTCGTGCCAGCCGGGAGGTTCTCCGAACTCAGGTCCAGATCCAAGAAGAGCTGGTCGCCAGCCAGCGGCCAGCGCGACTTGGACCCGGCCAATAGGGAAATGACCCTCGAGTTCATCAGGGTCAACTGCATCTGAGGGTGAGCGGTGCCATCTGGTGTCTTTGAACTCCCGCGGGTCCGCCAATTGTCGCCAACGAGTCCAATCCCCACATCCAATACACCCTCTTCCAGTACCTCTCTCTCTCCCAGCTTCGGCCTGCAGACGATCATCTCCAGCGAGGCGTGGTCGCTTGGAGAATCTAGTATGTGCGCCACGCCGGCTGCTATTTCTTCAGCTTTTGGATGGTTCATGGACGGGTCTCCCCCACCGACCCCAGGTCTCTGACCTCTCGTGAGGACGCATTCCCTAGCGGTACGCGGACGGCGCGCCGTCAGCTGCCGGGTCCTGTCAGATGACCACCCTACATGTAGCGTCCGTCACTGTTGCACCCGCTCAAAGCGCACGCCATAGGTGCGAGCGCTGGAAAGGTCGAAGGCAACAACCCGCCCTTCCGCGTGGCGGGCATGTCACGCCCACCCTGCGAGAAGATCAAGCCATCCACTGCCCCCTGCTCGTTGCGACGGAACGTGATCTGCGCCTCGACCCCGGCAATCGCAAAGCTGAGTTCTCCGACCGGCTTCAGCGTGCGCCGCCCTTGGCCCGCCACCTCCGCGTAGAGCACTTCGTCTTCCCGCGAGAACGTCAGCGCGAGTTCGGGTCGAGGATCAAGGGTGTAGCGTCCCACCAACTCGTCAAACGACTCGGGATCGTAATCGTCAGCAACTTCGTCCGTCGCAGAATCAGCCTCGGCTCCGGCTCCTCCTCGGCAACGCGGCCGGAGTCCGACTCCGAATCCATCGCACCCGCGAAGAACGCCTCGGCCAGACGAAACGCCACATCGCCGTCGAACTCCCGCGCGTTGCTCTGAACGGTCACGCCCGCACCGATCTCCGGATAGAACACCACCTCCGACTGGAAGCCGATTCCTGATCCGCCGTGGTGAACGCGCTTGAGGCCGCGGTGCTCGACGATGCGCAGGCCGTACGAATAGTCCGTCGAGGTTCCGTCGGGAAGGACCCTCTCGGTGGTCAACTCATCGATCAGTGCGCGGCCACCTACCTCTCCGCTCGCCAGGTTCTCGACCCAGCGCTGCAGGTCCCCGACAGTCGAGGGCACGGCCGACGCGCCGACCAGGCCGCCCGCATCGGCCATCTCGAGATAGGCGCCATCGCCGGGCAAATAGCCCTGCGCGCGCCCGGCCACGATCTGATGAGGGCTAATTCGCACCACCGTGTCGAGCATGCCGATCGGCACGAAGACGTTCTCCGCCATGTAGGTGTCGAAGGGCTGCCCGGCAACTCTCTCGACAAGCGTCGCCAAGATCCCGTAGGCCGTGTTGTTGTAGTTCCACTTCGTCCCCGGGCTGTTCTACAGCTCCGGCTGACGTTGGACCACCTCGATGACCTCGTTGCGGTCGATATGGTCGCCGATGTCGATGCGGCGACCGGCCATGCGCAGCAGATTGGCGATCTCCCGATAGCCGCTGGTGTGGGTGAGCAGGTGCCGCACGGTTACTTTCTCGCCAAAGTCGGGGAGTTCCGCAACGTGGTCGCGTACGTCATCGTCGAGGTCGATCTTGCCCTGCTTCTCCAGGAGCATGATCGCGAAGGCAGTGAACTGTTTGGAACTCGATTCGATGTTGGTGCGCGTGCTGGTGGTGAACGGAATGCCGTAGGTGAGATTGGCCATTCCATAGGCGGCCGAGAACAAGGTCTCGCCGTTCTGGAACACGGCGACCGCAACGCCTGGCGAGTCGGGACGGTCGTAGGCAGCTAGAAGCTGCGCTGCCAGCCTTTCCGGCTCGGTGGCCAGAGGCTCGCGCCGATCCAGCCGGATTACAAAACTGCCACCGGAATACGAATTTGGCCGAATGGCAATCCGGTGAATCCCGTCTTCCGTGGTCTCGATCTGGAAGCGCTGCGCCCCGGTCGAGACGCCCGACGACATGTTCGTCACCCTCCCGTCCGGGCGGAAGACACCCAGCGTCAGGTCGATGTCGAGTTGCTCGACAACGCCCTCCAGCAGGTATCCCGCCGGTGCCTCCACTGGGAATTGCGCCATCTCCCCCGCGGCCACGGAACCTCGGATCTCTATTCCCGGTTCCAGTTGTTCCTGCCCGCTCGCCGAACCACCCAGACCAACACAAACTGCAAGGAACGCGCCGATCGCGTTCGCCCGATTGACCATGTTCATTACTAAAGCGTCCTGTTCATCGCTATGGGGATCAGATTCCACGCTGCAACAGCGTTGTATTCCCACAATAACACCACAATGTGGTTAAAATAAACGCAAATTCCGCTCCCATGATGGCCGGCGCACGACCGGCGGCAGAGAGGTCTCGCTAGGCGTTGTGCTCGCTGGCGCCCAGCACGGATTGACGCTTGAGCGCGATCGTGAGGGTGATTCCCGCGATCATCGCCAACAGCCCACCGACCATCGCACCCGGCTCGAATAGGCCAACGGTGGCTGAGGTGACCGGCACGGGCAGCGCGAGCAAGATCGCACCCGGCACGACGTACGCGCCATCACCGGTCTTGTACAGCTTCACGACGACCAGTCCGACCAGCATCCCGAGAGCCAGGTTGCCAAGCCAGAACGCGGCCGGCGCCGGGAACACCGCCCATGCCACCACTGCTGCGACCGTAACTCCGGCAGCGAGAGGCGGACTCAGCCTCGCAGCTTGACGCCCGAACTCCTTCATCTCTCGTTGCATCGTTCGCGCTCCGGACCAGTATTCGGCTGCGTTCAGTGTAGGGCCATGGTTGACGATTCCCCCCTCGAAAGCAACGGACTGAGACCAAAGGGTGGGCTCGCACGATCTTGACTCAGCCCCTACCCCTTTGGGGGCATCTGGTCTCCTTCGTCAGGCTCGACGTCCGGCACTCTGGCAAGCAGATCACGAAGATCGCTCCGGCTCCCGCGCTCGGCACGAGTGGCCAAGTAGTCCTCGGTCAGGAGAGCCGAGACCTTCTCGGCGACCGCCGAGTTTATGAGCTGGTTGATGGAAATGCCTTCCTTCTTGGCGAGGTCACGGAGCTGTTCGTGAATCGACACCGGCGGTCGCAGGCTCAAGGCGCTCATGCGCTTCCTCCGATGTGATCTAGAAACCGTGCTGGCGTAAGGATGGCAACGCAGGTCCAACAGCTGGGCTAGTGGCCTTTCGTCTCGCTCTTGCCAGGATGACGCTTCCAATACATGTGAAGGGCCCCAGCCAGGATCATGCCGAACAGGGCACCACGCGGAATTGCCAGCAGAAGCGCCAGCCAGCCTGGGCTGGATCCATCAACCGCCATACGCACGGCCAGCACCAGTACCCACGCACCGAGCCCGGAAAATGCCCCCAGCACACCGAACCGCACGAGAATGGACGACAGCGACATGGCACGCATCGCACTCCAGTTGGTCGTCATTGTCTCTTCACCTCCCTGCGATCAGCACCTGCGAATAGGTTTCCACAACTCGCATTTCGCCGCTCGGAAACACCACCGTTTGGATTCTCTCGAGCGGGTGACCAGCTTCGTCGAGCGCGATGGCGGCTGTTCCGGAAGGCTCGCCAGAAACAGCGAGGTCGAACGTCGCCCCGGTCGCGACGACGGGGTGGTCCGCAAACGAGGACACCGTGACCCACTCCCGCACCCCGCCTTCCGCGTGGTCCGGAGGAGCAGATCCGGTAAGGCGGGCCAGGTTGTGCAGAATCCCCATCCGGGTGAACCCGATCAGCACGGCCTCGCGAAGTACGTCCGGCTGCAGCTCCACCGGACTGCCTTCAGCGCTGCCGAACTCGTAGATCCCATCCGCGCCACGAGCGTCTAGTTCGACCGGTTGGCCCGCGAAGTGGCCTGATCCGGTCAATTCGAGCGTACCGCCGCGCGACACGTGCAGGGCGCCGCTCAACTCGACCTCCACCGCCCCCTCCGCGACCACATGGAAGTTCAGTTGCACGGACTCGGCCGCCAGCAAGCGTTCTTCGAGACCGCTGAAGGTCGCCTCCGGATCCGGGTCCGGGATGGCCATCTGCTCCTCACTCGACTCGTCTGCGCCACATGCGGCAGCCGCCACCAAGAATGCGATGCACCATCCCCGTTTCATTCGTCCCCCATCTTCGTGGCCAAACACTCTCTAGCTGGCATTCGCGCACGCAGTGCCGCAGTCGTTGCCACGCGGACACCTCTTCTCTCGCGCCAGGGCATGTGATACCGTGCGCGAGCATGCACTGACATGTGGAGGCATGTTGCAGCGCGCCGACGCCGGAGTCCAAGAATGGCCACTGATCGTATCAAACCACAACCAACGCTCAACGGATACAACGCTTGGGTCTTCAGGCAGCTGTTGGAGGCCAAGGGCATCGGGCCAGCTCAGCTCGCAGAGTGGATCATAGATCGATGGATCGACTCGAACGGCCAGGTGCTATCTGATGAATTCGACGTTCAGCGACGCGACTACAGGAAACTGAAGAAGATCGTGCAACACCCGAACAGCAGGAGCTCTAACTCGAACTAGACCGCGCGATCGGTTTTCACTACTGAGGAAATCCCAGAGAAGCCAACCAGAGCCGCTGCGATGACAGTGTCTGAGCCAATGGGGCGGCCAGACCTGGGTACGAGAGGCTCGTGCGGCGCAAGAGAAGACAGCCCCACCACTCGGGAAAATCATGGCGGCGTCCCGCTATGCTTCGTCGGTACAGAACGATCGTGCCCAGCTTCGCATTCTTCACCACGATCGCGAAGAGCCGGCGACGATCGTAACAAAGACGGAGGCTTCAGCGGCGCGAGATGCCGCCGTCCGGGAGAGGAACGAGCTGTTCAGGGCCTCTCTGTTTTTCGGTGTTGCGGCCTCGGTACTCGCAAGCACGGTAGGTGGTGTCTCTCCGTTTGAGCTATTCCTCGCACTCGTGGTGTTCGCTCTGGCAGCGACTCTCGGTAGTCATTTCTACCGGTGCGCCCGCTGGGAACGGGCGCGCCACGACGAGTTCTGGGCGAGTCTCTTTCGAGAATCCACACCAGAGGATTCAGCTCAGCTGAGCCTCTTTAGGAGCCCGGACGACGGCCGCGACGCCATCCCCTAGCCTATTGATCCGCCTCTTGACAACTCCGCGATTGCCCCGGGGTTGTGAATGCCGGCTGCCCCCAACCGCTCGGCGCATGGCGCGCTGGATGACCAATTCGTGCAGGATACGCCTCCGCTGTGTCTTCGTCACAGCACCGGCGGCCTCAGATCGACGGTCCCTTCCTACCCCGCAAGTTCGATCTTCTTGAGCGCCCGCGCGGCTGGGCCGAACTTCGGCACCTCAACTCGACACTCCACGATGTCCCGCTTTGCCTCGTGAGACTCGACCTGAGGGATGTCAAGGAGACTCCGGACTCGCGCTTACCGCGTAGTCAATCCCGCAGATGATCTCGCGCCAAAACCGAGTCTCGTACTTGGCACCCTTGGTGCCCTCCCGCCCATGCGCGCAAGCGCAGTAATCGGTGCAAGCCGAAACGTCGAAACCCGGCTCATCGACGGCCATAGAACCGCAGTCGTTGTTGCATTGGGTCTGTGTTTGGCCGTCGGGCAGTCTGGGAGCCATCGCCACGGACGGGGGCGGCAGCTCGGCATCGGTCAGGCTCGTCATCGCCTCCGCAGCACGCCTCCACCCAAGAGCTTCCGGCTCGGGAGCCGGCTCGGTTTCGCACCCCACAAGAAGCAGCGAGAGACACGGTAGAGATCATCGTGCGCGAAACGACTCTCGGGCTGGTCGCGTCGCGAACCGGCTTCTTCGATACGACCGTGACCCACGATGGCGGCCTCTGGGCGAGCCGCCCCTTCCCCGTGAGTCGCCGTGTCACTGCGGTCCGCGGCCAGGGGCCTCGAGGAGCGTCAGCGCCTCAGCGTGCCGGCTGGGTCGATTCGGCTACCTTCCTCGT
>JAJCXS010000064.1 GCA_029263335.1 Acidobacteriota bacterium
TGCGCCCGGCCGCCACAATGGTTCGGCGATACCGCGCGTGTGGTTCTCGTAGCGGGCCATCGCGAAAAGCAGGTCCGAGAGCCTGTTCAGGTAGGGCACCGCAACGCCGGTGTCGGCCTCGCGCGCCAGCGACACCGCGCAACGTTCGGCACGCCGGCACACCGCCCGAGCAAGCTGCAGTGTCGCCGCGCCCGGACTGCCGCCCGGCAGCACAAAATTCTCGAGCATCCCAGTGGAGGCCGTCATCTCGTCGATGAAAGTCTCCAGACGCTCGACCCGCTCGCCCGCTATTCTTGGCACCTCGAACCCGGGCTCCGACTCGCGCGGCGTGGACAGATCGCCCCCCAGATCGAACAGTTCGTTCTGAACTCGCCTGAGTTCATTCGCGACGCGGTCATCCAGCGGCCCGGCGAGCGCTACCCCGATCACGCTGTTGAGCTCATCCACCGCGCCATAAGCTTCCACGCGTGGGGAGTCCTTTGGCACCTCGGCGCCGTCGGCGAGCCGCGTCGAGCCATCATCTCCGGTCCGCGTATACAGTCGAGTAAGTCGCATGGCGTGATTCTACTTCGCGGCTCGGGCAGCTTCAGCGAAGCGGCGCACGATCTCGCCCGCCGGCAGGATCTCGTTGATGTCGGCAACGCTCTTGCCCGCGCCCCAGATGCCACGTTCGGGCTCCTCGGCCTGCGACGCGCGCTTGAGTTGCCGGCCTGCCCTCAGCGCGTAGAAGGCACGCATCCAGTGCTTGGTACGGCCGCCCCGCAGCAGCCAGCGAGCCAGCGGGCCGGCATGGGTACCGGCGCGCTTGACGTAGGGCGTATTGATGACCGCGACGGGCACCCCGGAGATCCGATCGGTGAGCACGATGTCTGCCTCCGCTGCGCGGACTATGGCGTGCTTGTATGCGTCGCTTGCGGTGCACTCGGTGGCGGCGATGAACCGTGTGCCGCACTGAGCCCCCGCATAGCCCATCTGCAACGCGGCCGCGAACGCAGTCGGACTGCCAATACCCCCTGCGCTGATCACCGGCACACCGAGGTCGCCCAACTCTTCGAGAAGTTGCCCTGGCGTCTTCGGCCCGGCGTGCCCCCCGGCCCGCGAGTTCACCGCGATCAGACCATCAACTCCCGCGTCCACTCCCTTCTGCCCCCACTTACGCTCGGTGGCGTCGTGATAGACAACGCCACCCGCCGGGTGCACGCGTTGGACCACCCAGTCGGGCTTGCCGAGCGAAGTAATGAAGAACCGCACGCCCTCTTCGAGGGCAACGTCGATCCACATCCGCATGCGCTCCAGATACTTGCGGGACGAGGCTTCGATCAGGGCATTCATGCCGATCGGATTCTCGGTAAGCCCCCGCATGTAGCGAATGCCGGCACGGAATTCATGTCCGTGTACGTAGGTGAGTGACATGGGTTGCAGTACACCGAGAGCTCCGGCTTCCGAGGCGGCCGCTACGAGTTCAGGGTTGCTGCACGGGTACATTGGCCCGCAGATCAGCGGCACTTCAACGCCCGCGTCGCGCGTGAACGCCGTTGCCAAGGTCATGCCTTCTCCACGCTCGGGCTTGCAGCGACAGCGGGTCGTGCCACGGCGCCACCATCTCCCCGTCGGTCGAGGCGCCAGGTAGCCGTCAGTCGAGCCACCATGTCGCCATCCTGGTCCAGGATCTCGGCCCGCACCTGGTGGTCCGTGGGCTCTTGAACCAACGGAACCCCGCACCGACACTCTGCCATCAGCACTCCCCGAGCCTTCTTCATGTACTCGGTATCCAGACGCAGCACGATGCCCCGCACCTCGGCCGGCAGGCCGGTGAGCATCGCCAATCCACTGGTCATTTCACCCAGATTGGTGAGCGCCACCGCGTGCACGGAGGCGAGATGGTTGCGCACCCCCCGCCGCTCCCGCAGCTCGCTCCGGCAGTACCCTGGCCGCAGCTCGCGCACATGCGCTCCGAGCGCACCGGTATAGGGCACCATGCGGCCCACCAGCCAAGCAAACAGGCGCCCGCCGCCCGGCAACCGGTGCAGTCGCCGCCACAGCGCCAGGATGGTGATTCCCGGTGACGAACTCTCCCGCGCCATGGCACCTCTCGTCTTCAGGGTCGAGATGCGCAGGATAACGCCTGCCCGTCTCCTCTGCTCAGCGCCTGATGGCGGTAACGATGGCGTCGGGCGGCGCGGCGTTGTTCCTTTGCACGGGCTTCTTGGTGGGGTAGTTCGAAGAGAAGCTCAGGCCGACGACATATTCTGTCGACCGTCGATCAACACAGATCCCGACTGCGACATCGCCCTGAGTGCCGCCGAAGGGCGACGAGAAGAGCAATTTCGGCGTCCCCACCCGACCCCGCCTCAGGCTCTCTGCGCCGTAGTCGATCTTGGCCACCAGCACGTCGCCCGCCCCCTGGTAGGGCTGGAGCGGCTTGAGCACCGGAAGGTCGCTAGACCAGGTCAACCCCGCGAGATGCGCGTTGTCGTCGCGATCGACGGCCACCCCGTTGCCCCGATCCAGTTCAGAGCCGCCGTGGTACGTGGCGAAGATCATCTTCGCGCCGGCTCTGTTGTCACGGCCATCCGCGGCACGAGCCGTGAGGCCACCCAGATCGAACACGGCGAGGGCCGCGTCTCCTTTGCCGGCGTGGTTGCCCTGGATCGCATCCGCGGTGACCAACAGATCGTCAGAATGCGTCTCCAGCGCGATGACAGCGCGATCGGCACTGTCGTGCACCAGGTCGTGGGCGAAGTCGTTCTCGCTACCGCCGTAGTAGCTGGAGTAGACCACCGTGGGCTTGGCCAAGACGTTGCACCACTTGGCCAGGAAGGCATCGAACGCCCCGCCGAGCTTTTTTTGCAGAGCCCTCACCGTCGGGAACTTCTTGCTCGAGTCGGTAATCCCGGTCGCCGTTATGCACTCATCCAGGGCCCCGCGCGCAGCGCCCGTACCGCTCAATGCCACCCCGTATCCAGTCTCGCTGCCCTTGCCGCCATGGAACGTCGAGAAATCCAAGGTGGAGGCGCCACCACCGAGTGCCGGATTGAGCATCGCCACGAAGGCGTCCCGCGTCTTGAAGAACTTCCTCTGCGTGGCCTTCACCTGCGGAAAGTCCTTCGACTCCGTTCCGCCAGTGATGACGACGTAGCCGTGGGCGTTGGTGATGATGTCGTTGGCGAAGTCGAGCCCGACACCGCCCAGAGCCGTCGAGAACAGCAACTGATCGAGATCCGCGGTGAAAACCGACACCCAGACATCCGTGTCGCCGCTTGGGTCCTGGATAGGATTCTTCATCGGAAAATCAGCCGACGCGGTTTGTCCTGTCACGTAGACGTACGGCCCAGCGCGCGAACCATCCCCGCGTGCGAGGTCGGGGCTTGCGACGTGAATCGAGTTGGCAAGGTCGACGCCCGAGCCGCCAAAGAACGTCGAACTCAGGAGCTGCCCCCTGGCGTTGAACGCGGTAACGAAGGCGTCACAAATGCCCGCCATCGTGCCCTGGAGTGGGGACTTCGTCGGAAATCCAGCCGAACAGGTCCAGCCGGCTACGTAGACGGTCCCGCGGCCATCCTCGACAACCTCCTCGGCGGAGTCCGAAGTCGCACCTCCGAGATACGTCGAGTACTTGACCTTGGGGTCGATGATCAGCGGCAGCCGGTGGTCGTAGGCCCCGATCGCGAACTCGACCTGATCGGGTGCCGCGAGCACAAACGCTCCCTCGATCGTGTGCCGCGTTTCCGTTCCATCGCTTCCACGCACATCCTGGAAGATCACCGGGGCCCGCTGCACGAGGACCTGGCTTCCAACGTCCATGAGCAGATCACCGGATTCGTCAATCGAGAGCCGCTCGGCGCCCTGGAACGCCAGACGAATGGTGCTGGCATCGGCGCCAGGCGCGACGATGAAGTCGTACTCGAACGATTGCTCGTCACCGTGAAAGACCAGATCGACGCCCTCGTAGACGGAGTCGTAGCGGACGGCGCCGAAATGCTCCGCGCGTATCCTCCGCGCATCACCGGTGTCGGCGGCACCGCGAAAGTACGTGCTGTGACTTGCCAATGGGTCGACTCCGCGGGGCATCGCCTCGTCGCGGCCACCGAGCCATCGCATGGTGACAGCAACCTCTTCCGTCGGCCGTACCGAAACCACGGCTCCGCCTTCTCTCTCGATCTCGAAAGAACCACCCGCGAGGACCGCGGCGTCACGGGTCAGAAATAGCGTCCCGCCCGCGGACCTGGCCGAGTACTCAGCCGCCGCGGCAGTCTGCCCGTGGTTCGATTCGAACACCAGGGGCCGCACGTAGGCCATGGCCGAGCCCCCATCAACCGGTTCGACACCGCTATCGGAAACCGCCGCGACTCCAGCAACCATCAGAACCAGCGCAAGACATAACGTGACTAGCAGTCGTCGCATACGGTCGCCTCCGAGCGGGACCCTCGGCGCGGCCGGGATCGAGATGGGCCAAGCAGCCCATACTCCGACCTTCCCACGCGGCTGTCCAGGCGCGCCCCACTCAGTGTGTGAGCCCGGCCTGCGGCGGCCTAGCGCGCCCCCACACGTTCGGCAAGCCAAGCGGTCATGGTCTCGAGCGCCTCGACCGAGAACGTCTCCTCGAGCGCTTCGTATTCGCTTACCTGCCCTGTGGTGGCGCGCTGGAAGAGATGGTTGAGTCGTTCGAGGGGATGGATGGTCACATCGGCATTGCCGCCGCGCGCCAGCGCCGCCTCGATGGCCGGGAGGTTCTGCTCGGCCGAGACCTGCAAGTCGAGCGCGCCGTTGAGCGCCAGCACCGGCACCTTGACCTTCTCCAGGTACGGTCCCGGATCGGTGGCAAGGAAGAACCTCAGCCACGCGCTGGTTATCTGCGCCTTGGCCGCGATGAAGGCGTTGTCCCGGGCCAGCTGGCGCTGTTCCGCAGGAACGCTGGCCAACTGAAAATCGAGCAGTGTGCCGAGGCGCTCGTCGATGATCGCCTCCTCGGCCCCGGAGGTTGCGGCGTGCCAAAGCGACAGCTGCAACTCGACCTGCTTGGCAACGTAGTCCTCGGACATGCCTGCTGCTCTCAAGAGCAACTCGTTCTGGAGGCGCATGAGGTCGGCGCCGCTGACTCCCGGGGCCGCCAACAAGACGATGAAGGCGAGATCGGCATCGTCGGCTGCCACCATGGGGGCGATCAGGCCGCCCTCGCTGTGGCCGATCAGACCGATCCTGCCACCGTCGATGTCGCTCTGTGAGCGTAGGAACGAAACACCGGCCGCGACGTCACCTGCGAAATCAACACTGGTCAGGTCCGCTCGTACCCCGTCGGAGCCACCAATCCCGCGATCATCCACCCGCAGGGCGGCAATGCCGTTGCGCGCCAGATGGTCGGCAATCACCCAGAAGGGCTTGTGTCCGAACACCGTCTCGTCACGATCCTGGCTACCCGACCCGGTGATGAGCAACGCCACCGGGTGCGGCCCGCCAGTGACGGGCAGCGTGAGGGTGCCGGCTATCGTATTGCCATCGACGGGGTTCGTGTAGGAGACATCGCGCGAACCGTATGGGAACGGGGCCTGGGGTGTCTGTGGCCGGCTCGGACCGGTGGGGACCTCGACCTCCACCTCCCCTTCTTCCCGTTCCATGGTGAGCGGGAGCTTCACTCCCTGGTTCAGGTAGCCCGACGCAGAGCGGCCATCGCGGTCCGCTTGGAACACCGCCGGCGTCGCCGCGGCCAGCGTGAATTCGATGCGCGTCTCACTGTAAACGACATCGCTAACCGGCAGATCGCGCGCCCCCTGCGCGGGGATCGAGACCGTCGCCGACGGCGTGTCGCCATCGACTACGAAGGCAACGAAGAACTCCAGCTCGGCTCCACCGACGCTGGACAGGTCAACCACACCATGCCAGCGCTCGGGTTCTTGGGCGCCCGCCGGGGCTACCATCAAACCGAAACAAACCAGCCCGCACGCGACTACTCGGTAGCTCATCCCTGCCCTCCAGGCCTTATCTGACGCGAGGATCGTCTGAAGCGGAGTCTTCATTGTGGTTGTGCCGCCGCCTAGGCGTTTCTTCGCCGGCAACGCTCGCCGCGGATCCTCGATCCGCTCTCGCCGGCGATCTCCGCCACGATCGACCGGCTAGCTACCGGGCCTCCGCGCTCAGGCTTCGGCGCCGACCGGGCGGCTCTTGCCGCGACGCACTGCCGCGCGGGCATCCATGACCAACGAAAACACCGCCGGCACCAGGAAGAGCGTGAACAGGGTCGATACCGCGAGGCCTCCCACCACCACACTGCCGAGGCCGCGGTAGATCTCCGAGCCGGCCCCGGTCACCAACACCAGCGGCGCCATGCCCATCACCGATGTGAGCGTGCTCATGAAGATGGGTCGAATACGGTCGGCCACGGCATCTCGCAGTGCCTCGCGGTGGCCAAGGCCCTTGCCGCGGATGTAGTTCAGCGTCTGATGCACGATCAAGATCGCATTGTTCACGACGATACCGATCAGGATCACGAAGCCCATCATGGCGATAACGTCGAGCGACTGCGGAGCGACGAACGCGTTCACCAGCCAGAGGCCAACGAAGCCACCGACGGCGGCGAAGGGCACCGAAAACAGAATCACTAACGGATAGACGAACGACTCGAACAGCGCCGCCATGAGCAGATAGGTCACCAAGAGGGCGAGCAGGAAGTTGCTCTGCAGCGCCTGGCGCGCGGAAGTGAGCTTGTCCGCCGTCCCTGCCAGCTCTGCCTGGTACGGGGCGACCAGGGATCCGTCGGCGCGCATGGGGGCGAGGATCTGGTCCTCGATATGTCGCATCGCCGCCTCCAGCGGCTGCGACTGTGAGGGTACGACCTGAATCGTCACCGTACGTTGGCGCTCGCTGTGATTTACCTGCGTCGGGCCCGTCGTCTCGAACACCCGGCTGACGTCGCCAATGCTCACCACACGGCCCGACGGTGTGGCGATGTTCAGCCCCTCGATATCCTGGCTACGACTCGCGTACAGCGGCGTGCCACGCAACACCAAGTCGATAGCCTTGCCCTCATACTGGTACTCACTGACCTTCACGCCGTCCACCAGCGCGTTCAGGGCGAACCCAATGTCCTGCGCGGTAAGCCCGAGCTGTGCCGCGCGCTCGCGATCGGGAACCACGCGTACCTCGGGGTTGCCCAGGTCCAAGCTCGGAATCGGCTGCGCCTGGGCGCCAGCCATGGTCCCCCTCACGGCGCCAAAGACGCGGCTCCCCATCTCCAGCAGTCGGCCAAGGTCCGGGCCCGTCAGCTCGACGTCGATGGCACGGCCCGCCTCCGCGCCACGCTGGAAGATCGAAGGCTGCTGCACGATCCCGAACGTACCCGGAATGGTGCTGAGCACGCGCTGCAGGACAGGCACGAGCTCGCTGGTCCGGTCCGCGTACTCCTGATATCCGATGCCCCCCATGAAAGCGCCGGCCGGAAACGAAACGAAGAAGAAGTGTTCGATCGGAGGCCCGTCGAGATCCGCCTCGCCAGGGTCGCCTGGCTTGGTCTGCCAGTACACACCGAGCTGCTCTTCGACATGGTCCGCCATCTCGACGTACTCGTTGGGGTTGTACCCCGGCGGCGGAATGAGCAGACCGAACGCGAAGTTCTGATTGCCGGTGGGCAGGTACTCGGTTTCGGGCATCAGGGCAAACGCCCCCATCAACGCCCCCCCGGTGAGCACCACAACCGCAACGACGCGCATCGCCACTGAGCCCGACAGCTGATAGACGAAGCCCGCGATTCCGCGGGTCACGCGGTTGCCCAGTTGGGAGAGCGTTCCTGGCGTCGACTCTCCTTGCGGCTGCTTCGCCGTGCTCAGGACCCGCGCCGCCATGCTCGGAATCAACGTAATCGAGACCAGCAGCGAGATCAGCACCGCGGAACTCACCGCCACGGCGATGTCCCGAAACAACTGCCCGGCCTCATCCTGAACGAACAGAACCGGCAGGAAGACCACTACCGTGGTCAGCACCGAGGCAAGGACGGCACCCCAAACCTCGGTGGCGCCGTCGAGCGCCGCCTGACGTCGGTTCTTCCCCATCTCCTGATGTCGATAGATGTTCTCCAGCACCACGATCGAGGCATCGACGATCATGCCCACGGCGAACGCCATGCCCGCGAGGCTGACGACGTTGATGTTGCGTCCAAGGGCGCGCATCACCAGGAAGGTCGCCACGACGCTCACCGGAATCGCCAGACCGATGACCATGGTGCTCGATACGCTGCGCAGAAACAGGAAGAGCACCGCAACGGCCAGGAGACCGCCGATGAGGATGTTCCGCTGCACCAGCGAAATCGCGCGGTCGATGTAGTCCGATTCGGCGAAGGCGATCGACAGGGCCATGCCCTTCTCGGCGAGTTGCCCTCTGTTGAGTCGCTCAACGGTGACGCGGAGGTCCGCCATGATACTCAGGGCGTTCGAACCTTGGCGGCGCAGCACCGCGAAGGCCATCGACGGCTCACCACGCTGTCGCATGACCGCATCCGGATCGGCGTACCCGAGCGCCACCGTGGCGACGTCGCGGACGTAGATCGGCGCGTCCTCGCGCCACGCCAGTACAACGTCACCAACCTGTTCGGGCGATGTGTACTCACCAACGGTGCGCACCACGTAGCTCCGCTTGCCTTCGTCAAAGTCCCCCGCGCTGACATCGCGGTTCTCGGCATCGAGTGCGGCAGCGACCTGTACGAGATTGAGGCCGCGCAGCGCCAGCTTCTGGGGATCCACGGTGACGTGCAGTTCGCGGCCACGGCCGCCGTAGACATTGGCCACCGCGACCCCGTCGACGCGCTCGATGGCCGGTTTGACGACGTCCTCGGCGAACTGACGTTCGAACTCGATATCGACGTCAGCGCCGGGCAAGGCCAGCAACACCAACCACGCGATCGCTTGTTGCTCGAACGGATCGCGACTCGTAATGACCGGTTTCAGCGCGTTCTGCGGATAACGCGGCACCTGCTGTAAGGCGTTGTTGACCCGCATCAGCAGGGATTCCTGATCGGCTCCCACCTGAAAGCGGAGGCGCACCATGCCGCTCGACTGCCGGCTCTCGCTGGTCATCTCCACCAGCCCCTCGAGCGATTTCAGCTGCTCTTCCTGCTTCTGTACGATCTCGGTCTCGATCTCTTCCGGCGATGCGCCGGGCCACACCGTGGTCACGACCGCCTGCGGCACGTCGACGTCCGGAATCAGCTGCACCGGGATGCTGAAGAGCGCGAGCATGCCGAACAGCACGACCAGCAACACTCCGACCGTCACGCTCACGGGATAGCGAATCGCCGAGTCGACGAGCTTCACCGTGAGTCGCTCTGGCGGGGATCGACAGCGATCGAACGCTCGGGATCGGCCGTCGGAACCGGTGGCGTGCGCACATTAGCAATACTCACCGGCTGCCCGGGAAAGACGCGTTCGTTGCCCCGCACCACGAATAGATCACCCGCCGCGACCGCACCGTAGACCACCTGCCACTGGCCCCGGGCTGGGCCCGGATCGACACTCACCTGAGCGATCGTCCCCACGGAGCCTTCGCCGAGTTCCCCTGCCGGTGCCGCCGACATTCCCGCCGGATCGATGCGGAACAGCAGCACCTGATCGCCGCGGCGCACAACGGCGTCCTTGCTGACCAGCATGGCCGGCAACGGGCTCCCCAGTTGGGCGCTTACGCGCGCCGCCATGCCGCTCTTGATGGCCAGATCACCATTGGGAATGCGCAACAGGACCGGGAACGTACGCGCCTCCGGGATCGCCTCAGGCACAACTGCCTCGACTCGTCCCGTGTAGTGGCGGCCGGGCAGCGCGTCGAAGCGCACGTCGACCTGAAATCCGACCGGTACGGCCGAAATGTACCGTTCGGCAATCTGTATGGTCACCTCTGCTCGCGATAGATCCAGGAGCGAGAGGATCTGATCACCGCGACCAACCCACTCGCCCACTTCGACCTGGACCGCGGCGATGCTCCCCGCAAAGGGAGCTTTGATCGTCGCACGGTCGAATTGCTCCTGGAGTCGGCTGACCTCGGCATCGAGGCGTACGACACCCTGCGCAAAGGCGTCGCGATCGGCCACCGCCTGGTCGTATTCCCTCGCCGAGATCACATTTCGATCGCGCAGGCTCGCCAACCGTTCAAAGTCGGCCGTCGCACGTGCGAGACGAGCACTGGTTTCGTCGCGCGCCGCGGTTGCGGCGGCAAGCTGCTGTTCAACCGCCGTAGTTCGCAGCCGGACTAGAACCTGCCCGACCTGCACCGCGTCGCCCTCGTCGACGAACACTTCCACCGCGAGGCCATCGACCTCGCTGGCCACCGACGATTGGCGGACCGGTCGGGCTGTGCCGAGTAGCTGAACCTGCTCGGCCGCAATGGTCTCGACCGCGGCCACGGCGTCCACGGGCGGGGCGCTGAAGCCCGCGCCGCCCGGCGGTCCTCCCGACTCCCCGGAAGCTGTGGCGCCGGCGAGGCCATCGGCTCCACCGCGACCTGCGTACGACCACCAAAGTCCGCCGGTCGCGAGGCCCGCGCCGATCGCAATTCCGACGAGGATGGCTACGGGCGTCGACAGACGCCGACCTGGAGATGTGGGCACGACAAGCCTCGGTACGCGTGGGGGGAGCGGCGCTAGCCTAGAAGGCTGAGCCTACGCCCGCGACCAGAATTGGGCAAGACACCGATCGGTCGGCGCGGGCCCTCCGACTGCCCCCCAGGTCAGCGCAGCGGCCGGCGTGAAACGATGCCGCGGGCCGGGTGCAGCAGGAGTTGGTGGTCGCTAGTGTCGGCAAGCGCCTCGGCGTCGAACTCGCTGGTCGTGCCGTCGGGCCAGCGAATCCGAGCGCCTTCGAGCGGCCCCGAGGGCAACCCGAAGGTCAGGACGAACTCGCTCTGAGACGCATAGGAGGACCCGGAGCGCACGACCTGACGCTGCCGCCATTCGCCGTTCCACACGTCCACCGTTGCGCCCAGAGCACGCGTGTTGCCGCCGTCCATGCGCAGATCGAACCGTACGAGCGCTGGATACGATTCGCGATCTCGCGTCGTGTTCCTGAACAGGTAGGCTGGCCCGTCGTTGGCGGTTACGACGACATCCAGATCGCCATCGCCATCCAGATCCGCGTAGGCAGCTCCGCGACCCACGATGGGGCGCGCCAGCGGCCCGTCCGCAGTAGCACCCATATCTTTGAGCTGGCCATCGCCCTGGTTGCGATAGAGCAACGGTCGCTGACGATAGGTGATGCTCGCTTCGATCTCGCCGATGCGCTCCTCGAGGTGGCCGTTGGCGGCGAAGAGATCCAGCCACCCGTCGAGGTCGTAGTCGAAGAAGAACAGCGAGAACGTCAGAAAGGGGAAGCTACTCCGCCCGATACCGGCCCGCGCGGCAGCATCGATGAAGATGCCACCCGGCTGCTGTTCAAACAGCCCGATCATCTCCTTGCTGAAGTTCCCGATCGCCAGGTTGAGCTGTCCGTTGTTGTTGAGATCCGCGGTATCCACTCCCATGCCCGCCCGTGCCCGTCCCGACGCGTCGAACGCCATCCCCGATAGCAGGCCGATCTCCTCGAACGTACCGTCCTGGCGATTACGAAAGAGGAAGTTCGGTTCGGTGTCGTTGGCAACAACGAAGTCCATCCAGCCATCGTCATCCACGTCGGCGACCGTTACGCCGAGCGATTTCCCGCCCGGGACGAAGACACCCGCTTCCCGGCTCGCGTCGACGAACGTGCCGTCGCCTTCGTTGCGGTACAGCACGGAGGGCTCACCGACGTACGACTCGGGGGTGCAGTACGACTTGTCGGTCCCGTCGAGCGAGCACCAGATATCGTCCTCGGGCGACCAGCGAACGTAGTTGGCCAGATACAGATCAAGATCGTCATCGCGGTCGTAGTCGAACCACGCCGCGGAGGTCCCCCACCCCGAATGAGCCAGGCCCGCGGCCTCACTCACATCAACGAAGCGACCGTCGCCCTCGTTGCGGAACATCCGGTTGGGGCCGTAGGCGGTGACGAACAGATCGAGATCGCCATCGCCGTCATAGTCGGCCGGCGCCGCACCGAATCCGTACATCTGCACATCGAGTCCGGCGGCAACCGTGACGTCCTCGAACGTGCCGTCGCCGCGATTGTGAAACAGACGCATCGTGGCGCCTCGCAGGCCCTCGTCGACCGCCTCCGCATGCCCGTCCCAGACGCCGCCCTGTACCAGGAGGATGTCCGTCCAACCGTCGTCATCAGCATCGAACAACGCCACTCCGGAGCCGAGGCTTTCCGGCATCCACTTCGAGCCGAAGGCGCCACTGACATGGCGGAAGTCGAGCCCGGCCTCGGCAGTACCATCGACGAAGTCAACGAAGGCATCCTGACCGGCAGCGCCGGCCATTCCGCCGCCGGCCAAAGCCGTGACCACCGCGATTGCACCACCGACGAACCGCGACGACCGCCTCATTCGCGCCCTTCCGTCGCGATCGAGCCACTGCGCTCCGGCCGACGCCAGGGCGGCGTCGGTCCGGCATATTCAACCGGCGCGCGCCAGTAGCGGCCGCCGTCCAGCCACTCCGTGTACGCGAATCGTTCCGCCGCGCTGAAGAAGCCGTCCACCGTACCCAGCACGTGCCTGTGGATCGCCTGAGCCTCGCGGTTGGCGATGGGGTTCGCTCGTTTGTAGGGACCGGTGATCTGCTTGATGTCCTCGTCCTCTCGGTACCGCAGGTAGCGAGACTCGTGAATCTCGGCCTTCGCGTTCTCCCCCAGCGCCCGGTACGCCAGCATCAGATTGTAGTGAGCTCCCAGTTCCTCTGGATCGATCTGGTTGATAACCAGCAGGAGGGGCTCGACGGCGTCTTCGTAGCGACGCATGAGGTAGTACGTATTCCCCAAGTCGATCTGCACCATGCGGTCATACGGAAACTCCCTCGCCACCGCTTCCAAGAGCTGGGCGGCGCGTTCGTACTCGCCGAACCCACGCGCCACGCTGGCGAGAAAGTAGTTGGCCTTGGCCAACCCGGGATGAATCTCGAGTGCGCGCGCCAGCGCCGTCTCGGCCCCGGCCAGGTTGCCCTCGGCCAGGTGCACGCGGGCCTCGTTGACGAAAGCGTCGGCATAATCGGGAACCAAGCGCTGCACCTGCCGAAAGGCGGCCAGCGCGGCACGCAGATCGTTCTGACGCAGCAGGCCGATGCCATAGTCGTTGAAACGCATCCAATTCGCGGCGCTATCGGAGAGCCTTTCGGCCTGCGGGCGATGGGTCTCCGCTTCGGTTTCTACGATCAGGTCGATGCTGGTCTCGTCGAGAACGACCACAGGCAACTCGGGCACCTTGGCGTCATCGTAGTCCCAGATGCGCGTGTCCACCCCCGGCTCACTGCGTGTCCCGTCAGGCTGGTTGACCGGCGGCGTCGCCCCCATGGCCCAGCGGTTGTACGACTGCTTGTGTTTGCGGTAGTTCAGTCGCGCGCGCAGCGTCAGCGGCCCTTCGACTCCCGCGGGCAAGGTGAACCGGTAGTGAACCGTATCGGCAGCCCCCGGCGGGATGAACCGAACGTACACCGGAGTCCGCCGATCCCAGCCGTTACGCTTGTCGATCTCCTGGCCCGCCGCGTCGAGGAACAGGCCACGATAGGCATGAGCTTCCTGGTCGACGAAGCGGTCCTCTCGCATGCCTCCGGACATCAGCAACGACGTGCCTGACGCGTCAAGCAAGGTGACCTCCAGCCAGGTCATGTTGCTGTCGGTGGTACCGCCGGTGAACTGATGACCGACACCGCGTGTACGCACCACCAACTCGACGTTGACTGCCGCACCGGGAGACAGCCGCAACGGCCGCGCACCGATCGGCACCGAAGGCTGCGCGCTCTCCGGTGCGCCCACCACTTCCAGCGCGAACAGGTCCAGCGTGACCTGTTCGTCTTGCAGGAACTTGGCCGTCGCCTCGAGCTGTGCCGTGTAGCCGTGGCGCGCCGAGAGCGCGGTATTCGATCCGAGGAACCGGTGCGACGCCACATAGCCCTCGTCGTTACCGGCATCGTCCGAGCGCACGTCGGGCATGTGGCAGTCCTGGCACTGCAGCGGTTTGTCCGGATAGTAGAAGGCACGCGCCGAACCGCCCGAAATGCCACTGTCCTGCCAGCCGTCGTACTCGTCGAAGCCACGGAACCACTTGTAGTTGTTCACCGGCGTGATCAGCGACTGCTTGTGGCAGGTCGCACAGAACTGCGATAGCCCGTGAAAGTAGCTCCGACGCCGCGCCTTGTGACGTTGCGTCAGTGTTGGGTCGGCGAGCAGCAGGGCGTTGCCCTCGGCCCGGAGGAGAGGGTCTGTGGTACCCGCGTTGGGCAAGGCGGCAGCCGGAGCCAGGCGAAAGGAGCCGTTGGCGCGCGCCCGGTGAATCTGATCAACGCTGTGACAGAACTGGCAAGAGAGTCCGATGTTGGCGGCCGCCGAGTCGAAATCGATCTGCTCGCCCGCCTGCATCTTGCCGGTCATCATCAGCGCCGGGTCGTGGCAACCCGCACACCACTGAGAGGTCTGCACACCGGCTCGTTCTTGAATGAACTGCACGCTGCGGCGATACCAGGGGTCGCTCATCGACGCCAGGTGATGGGTCGACTCGAACCACATGTCGTAGATGTCCGGGTGGCAGCCGGCATCGCCGCACCGCTCCACATCCATCAGCTGCGCCTGCGAATAGAACTCGCCGGAGCGAGTGGAGGCCGACGAGGGATACCACGGCGAGTCCGGATCAAGCGGCAACTCGGCGAAATCGTAGCCCTCGAGATGAGGACCCGATTCGAAGTAGCTCGGATAGCTAGTCGGATCGGCGTAGTCATCCGGATCCTGCTGCGCATCCGCCTCGCGTTCGGCCGCCAGCGCGATCACCAGGCCTGCTGCTCCCAGCCCTGCCACCACGAGCAGGACGCGCAGGCCGGTGGTTGATGTCAGTCTGGAAACACGCATGGAACCCACTATGCCACGATGCCATGGGCGACCGTGACGACGCCTGCTTCAGGCGCCGCGCATCGCGCCGATCACCGCTTCCATATGGGCCAGGTAGCGCTCGAGACAGGCCCGGCCGTCTGAGGTCAGTCGATAGACGCTGCGCGGCGACCTGCCGACGAACCCCTTCTCGCACTCCACGTAGCCGGCATCCTCCAGCTTGCGTGCGTGCACGCTGAGGTTGCCATCGCTCACCTTCAGGAGGGTCTTCAGGTCGGCAAAGCTGAGCTCGTCATTGACCGCGAGCGCGCCTACCATGGCCAGCCGCACAGGCTGGTGGATGATCCGGTCGAGCGCTCGCGCGTCTTCCGCGCCACCTTCGATCACGCCCGGGAGCGCTGAGACGTCGGGCGCCACTTCCTTCCGGACAGCCCGTTTGGCCATTTTTATCCGCTCCTGCGATCACGGCCGAGCACGATCAAGCCGGCCAGAAGGTGAAGGCCGCCAAAACCGACGGCGACCAGAACTGTGGAAAGCCACCATGGCGTCAACGCGGTCGCCGCCCCGAGCGCCATGAAACTCGCTCCGAGGACGGTAATGAGCCGTATCGAGAAGATGCCGGCGACAACGACCCCGGTACCGTAGAGAGTCAGCCAGACCGTGGGCAGCAGGTCGTAGCTCTCGCGTTGCAGCAACCCCGTGCTGAGAATCACTCCGGCAAGCACCGGTGTCGCCAGGCTGAGCACGAAGCGCCGCGCCACACCGGCGGTAAGGTTCACTCCGCCTGAACGCGCGCGGTGCACCATGGCAGCAACGCCAACGGGAAGGGCGACGCCCGCCGCGACGAACCAGATCAGCACCCATTCGCGCGGCGCCACCGCTCGCGCGCCGGCCAGGCCGGCGGCGATGCCAATCGCGCCCATCAGAACACCGCCCCATCCCGGCAACGCTTCGAACGACCCCGCGCGCTCCATCGCGGCGCGGATCAGACGTAACTGACCTTCGGCATGTTCGTGTACTGACGAGACTGGCTGCACGGCCTTACTCACTGGTGTGACGAAGAACTTTGCGCCGCAATGTTACCGCACGCGGGCCGCGGCGCACCGGTGCCTGCGGCCCGGGGGGCAGTGCGCCCGGTTGGTGACACGAAGTAGAATGCGCCCCCAGCAGTCCAGATGCCCATGTCATGCCACTTCTCGGAAGCCCACTAGCGCGTTATGAACGACGACACTGGCGCTCAGCCCTACCTGATGCTGCGCGATCCCGAGGGGCAGATGTCCCGGGTTTCGCTGGACGAGCTGCCGATCACCATCGGCAGACGCAGCACAAACGAAATCCAGGTGCTCGACCCTACTGTCTCGCGCGACCACGCGCGCATCGATCAAGACGGGAGCGGGTACTTCGTGGAGGATCTCGGCAGCACGCACGGCACCTTCGTGAATCAACAACGAATCAGCCGACACGATCTGTCTGCCAACGACCGCATCCGCCTTGGTGGCGCCATGGGGCACGTGCTCACGTTCCGCAGCGGCGGCGAATTCACCATGCTCATTGGCACGACCGGCAAGCAGGGCGGCAACGAGCCGCTGAGCACAATCGATGGCGGCAAGATCGCCCGTCAGGACGCCCGCAGCCTCACCGCACTGCTCGAGATCAGCAAGGCACTGAACTCCTCGCTACGGATCACGGACGTTCTGGAAAAGGTCATGGACGCGGTGATCGCGCTCACCGACGGAGAACGCTGTCTGATGTTGCTCGGCGCCAATGCCGATGAACTCGAAACGGCCGCTCACCGCAACCTCACCGCCGGCCCCAACGAAGTCAAGTACAGCCAGAGCGTCGTCCGCAATGTCTTCGAGTCTGCGGCATCGACAATTCTCACCGATGTCGCCGAAGACGAGCGCTTCAGCGCTCAGCAGAGCATCGTCGGGCTCAATCTGCGCACCGTCATGTGCGTGCCGTTGCGATTGAGCCACTTCTCAGACGACGCCGCACCGCCGCCAGGCGACTATCAGACGGGCACCGGCGACGACGGCGATACGTCGAGGATTCTGGGCGTCCTGTATGTCGACAGACGATCCCCGACGCGACACTTTGGCGACCAAGACCTGGCCGTTCTGGAGTCCTTCGCGGGTCACGCAGCAATCGCCATCGACAACGCCAGGCTCTACGAGGAAGCCCTGGAGAAGAGGCGACTCGAGGAAGATGTCCGCGTCGCCAATCGCATCCAACGCAGTCTGCTGTTATCCGACTTCCCGGAATCCGACTGGTTCGACGTTCACGCCGTGAACATCCCGTCGCGCGGTGTCGGCGGGGACTACTACGAGTTCTTCGAAATCGAAGATGGCGGCCTCGGCTTCGCCGTCGGTGACGTATCCGGTAAGGGCATTCCGGCGGCGATGCTCATGGCGACGCTGCAGGCGGCGTTTCTGGCGGCGATTCGTGGTGACGCCGACTTGGCCGAGGCTTGTGCGCACGTAAACAACTTCATCGTTGAGCGCACGACCCCCGAACGATACGCCACGTTCTTTGTCGGCAAGCTGCAGGCGGATGGCACCCTGCACTACGTCAACGCGGGGCATAACCCGGCGATGCTCATCGATGCGGACAACCAGGCGGCGGAACTGTTCGGCGGCGGAATGCCGCTCGGCCTGTTCCCGGGGCGCGAGTACGAGATCCAGCAAGCCCACCTCCCACCCGGCGGAGTCATCGTGGCCTTTTCCGACGGCGTCAACGAAGCGAACGACCCGCATGAGAACGAATACGGGATGGAGCGCTTCGAACAGGTGGTGCGCGCGCACCATGGCGCTTCGGCGGAGCGCATCAGCAAGGGCGTCTTCGACGACGTCGAACTGTTCGCCGACGGCACTCCGCCCTTTGATGATCTGACCCTGATGATCGTCAAGCGGGTCGAATAGGGAAGTGAAGCGCACCGGGGCAGCGCTACCCGCGCCCGCCGCACAGCTGCGTGCTATGCAAGGGCCCGATCTCGAACCGATCCTGGCGATCGAACGCGTGAGCTTCCCTTCCCCTTGGCCACGATCGGCGTTCGAGCTTGCTATCGCGGCGCCAGATTTGATGAGCATCGTCGCGTGCGCGGACGCAGTACTCGGATACCTCATCGGCTGTCCCGACGTGAACGACCTGCTCATCGCCAATGTCGCGGTTGATCCGCGCGCGCGGCGCGAGGGCATCGGCCGGCTCCTACTGGATGAGGCGATCACCCGCGCTCGGGGACTACATCTCGCCGGCTGTAAGCTGGATGTACGGATGAGCAACGAGAGTGCCCAGCGTCTCTACGACCGCCTCGGATTCCAGCCTCGAGGTGTGCGGCGCAACTACTACCAGCATCCGCCCGAAGACGCATTGCACATGCGCCTCACGCTGGACTAGGAGCGGCCCACAGCCGTCTTCGCGGGATCACAGCGAACGGAACACCGGACGCGTCAGGCAGGTCGCGCCACCTTCGCCCTTGTGCGAAATCTCTGCCCCGCGATACGTCATCACCTCGCAGCCCGCCGCGCGCAGCAACGCCGCGGTCTCTACGTTCTCTTCAAGAAGCACACAACGGCGCGGCGCCGTCGCCAGCACGTTGGGCCCCTGGCTCGCGAACTCGGCCTCCGGCACGGTCACCACCTCGATGCCGCGTTCCCCCAACCAATGCCAAAACGGCACCGGCAGGAGCGCTGGATAGGCAACCGCGAGATCTGTGTCGATCATGCTGATCAACGACATCAGGTGCAGACACGCGCTGCCCCCCGTGTGCACGGGCAGGTCCACGGACACGCAGCGCACGCCGAGTGGCGCGAGTGCTTCGGTCAGCTGCTCGAGGGCAACCCTGTTGGTACGAAACCCTTGCCCTACGGCGAGCGTCCGTCTGTCGATCCACAGCAGATCGCCTCCCTCGGCGCGCGCTTCCCCATGGAGTCGGTAATGGATGGGTACGCCCGCCGTTACCAGCGTTTGCGCCAATGGCATCTCCTCACCCTGGCGCAGGGCCTTACCCATGCTGAGCACGATCGTTCCGGCATCGCACACCAGCACAGGATCGTGCACATACATGGCGTCCGCCAATCCGGGCAGAGGCGTGTCATGCCAGATCAACTCCGCCCCTTCGGCCTCGAGCAGCGCCGCCAGTTCCGCGTGTTCACGCGTCGCCGCGTCCATGTCCGGCTCGCCGTGGTAGTGCCAGACAGCAGGATCGGCGGAGCCGTACGCCGGCGACGGCGCACGCACCACCACGCGCCGGAGCGGATCCACCATGGTCTGCGCGCCGTATCCACTAGCGTTCATGCTTCTGTCTTCCATTACGGGCCGGCTCTGACGGTCGCAGTCCGAGCCTAGCAGGCGGCTCCAACATGCGCCGGCCAAACGAGGCCGGCCACGGCCAGCCGCGGTGGCGACCACGCGACGGCACGTTCTGCCGCTGCTAGCTTGGTCGCTTCTGTTCCCACCCCGGAGACAACATGTTTCTGTTCCATCGGCGACGGCCGTTCATCGCGGCGATGTGCTGCGTCGTGAGCCTGATCGCCGCGGGCACGTCACGCGCGCGCGCGACGCCACCGGTCGCACGCGCGATGTGGGTCTGGGGCGAAGCGGACAAACAGCTCCCGATCTGGGCTCAACACCGTGGCATCGACACGTTGCTGTTCGAAATCCCGACGGTGCGACTGCGCGCAGCATCGACACGAACCGTGATCCGCGGCGCCCAGCGCCGCAACATCAACGTCTGGGCCCTCTCCGGTCATCCGCACTGGGCCGCCGACCACCGCGCCGCCAAACGGTGGACGCGCGCTGTTGCTGGGGTGGAAGGACTGGCCGGAATCGTCCTCGATGTGGAACCGTATCTGCTCGAGAGCTGGGAACAGAACCGCAAGCGCTCCATCAGGACCTACCTCCGCATGCTGCGAGCGGTCAAGAAAGCGGCTGGCGACCTGCCCGTGATGGCGGCGATCCCCTTCTGGTTCGATCACGACTCCTATCGCACCCGCACAGGAACACTCGCCAGCGCGGTGGCCGAACGCGTCGACGCGATCGTCGTGATGGCGTACCGCGACGAGGTTACCGGGACCGACGGCGTGGCAGCCGTGGCCGGAGGCGAGATCGGTATCGCCAGTCAGACCGGGAAGCTCGCTCTGGTCGCACTGCAGACCGCGGCCGATTCCCTCGACAAGCTGACCTTCCATGAGGAGGGTGGACGTGCCCTCGACGCCGCTATCGTCGACGTCGAGCGCGCATTCGCCGATCAGCGGGGGTTCGGCGGCGTCGCCGTGCACCACTACCGCGCCTACCGCGAGCTGCACCGGTAGGCGCGCCGCAACGAGCGGTGCACGAGTTTCCTTGAGCCGGTTGGCGGAGTCTTCGCGCGTTCTCTATTAAGACGCCGATTCCTTCCATCCCCGGCAACGCGAGGACCGATGCGATACCAACTGATAACAGCCGTTGCTGTACTGAGCGCTGCAGCTCTGAACGTCAGCTCCGCCAGCGCCCAATTCGGCGAAGTTCGGTCACCCGAGCAGGTGGTCGCCGATGCCGCCGCCTTCCGCGCCTCGCTGCCCCGCGACACACCGTTTGTCGACCCCGACGGGCACGTCGTACTCGGTCACCGATGCAGCACGCACGGCCTCACGGACGCCGAACACGCGGCGTCAGACGCCAAGGTCGCCATGCTCCGGGCGGAAATGGCGCCATCAACCGTGGCGGATCTCCTTGCCGACCCACGGGCCGCGGCCCGGAAAAACAGGGTGAACACCTACGTCCACGTGATCCATAGCGGCAACAGAGGCAATGTCTCGTCGGCAGCCATCAAGGCGCAGATCAAGGTCCTGAACCGAGCGTTCAAGAAGCACGGCTTCAGGTTCAAGCTCAGGGGTATCACGCGCACCAACAACAACAGCTGGTTCAGGGGCTGCGGCGGCAATGCCGAACGCCAGATCACGAGCCGGCTGGCGGTGAACCCACGGAAGAACCTAAACATCTATCTGTGCAACCCGAACGACGGGACGCTGGGGTGGGCCTACCTTCCCGGTAGCGGCGTCACCGGCACCAGTCGCGACGGCGTATTTCTGCTCTATTCGAGCCTGCCGGGCGGTAGCGCGGCCCCGTACAACAAGGGCGACACAGGAACTCACGAAGTTGGCCACTATCTTGGTCTGGATCACACTTTCTTCGGCGGCTGCGCTGACCGCGACAAGGTCGCGGACACCCCCGCCGAGGCATCGCCGGCATACGGATGCCCTGTTGGTCGCGACTCCTGCTCAGGCGGGGGCAAGGATCCCATATTCAACTTCATGGACTACACCGACGACTCCTGCATGAACTCGTTCACCAACGGCCAGCGCTCGCGAATGAACCAGCAGGTCAACGCCCACAGGCCTGGAATCTAGACCCAGGGACACCTCAGCGTGGCTGGGTCTCCTGTCCACGGACGCCGTCGGTAATCCGACGGCGTCCGTGTATCGGCCATCGACGGGGCACCCGCCTGCGCGCTACGATTGCCCACAGCGGCTGTACGTCCCCTGCCTCCCTGCAAAATGAGAAGCGAGTACGCCATGCGCAAACGAATTGTTCCGGCCCTGCTGGCAGTAGCCGCCATTTCGCTGGCGGTGACCTCCGCCAGCGCCCAGTTCCCGGGGCTTCGATCGGCCGACCAGGTACTGGCCGACGCGGCCGCCTACCGGGCTCAGCTCGCGGGAGATACGCCGATGGTGGCCGACGACGGCCACATCATCTTGGGTCGCCGCTGCGCCACCCATGGTCTGACGGCCGCCGAGCACGCTGCCGCCGACGCCCGCGCCGCCATGTTTGCGGCCAACAACCCGCTGCCGAGCGCCGAAGAGCTGCTCGCCGACCCCAAGCTGGCCAAGAACCGGGTCAACGTGTGGGTACACGTAATTCACGATGGCAGCCGCGGTAACGTCTCGCAGGGGGACATCACGGCGCAGATCAGAGTCTTGACCAGGGCATTCAAGCGACACGGCTTCAGGTTCAAGCTCAAGGGCACGACGCGCACCAAGAACAGGAAGTGGTTCGGCAAGTGCCACAAGGGTGGCGTGTACAACCAGATGACCAACAAGCTAGCCGTCGATCCGAAGCGGAACCTGAACATCTACCTATGCAACCCTGCCGGCGGCCTGCTCGGCTTCGCGTTCCTGCCGGGAAGCTCGGTGACGGGTACCGCCCGCGACGGTGTGGTAGTTCTGTACACGAGCCTGCCCAACGGCAGCGCCGCGCCATACAACCTCGGTGACACGGGCACACATGAGGTCGGCCACTGGCTGGGCCTGTTGCACACCTTCCAGGGTAGCTGCAGCGACGGCGACAAGGTCGGGGACACGCCCGCCGAGGCTTCGCCAGCCTACGGCTGCCCGATCGGGCGCGACTCTTGCGCTGGCGGTGGCGTTGATCCGATCTTCAACTTCATGGACTACACCGACGACTCCTGCATGAACTCGTTTACCAACGGGCAGCGCACGCGGATGGCGCAACAGGTGGCCGCCTTCCGTCCATTGATCTAGCAGGTCGTAGCCAAATCGCAGTGAACTCCGAGGACGCCGTCGAACTACCCATCGACGGCGTCCTCGATTTGCATACCTTCCGACCCGCCGATGCCAGGGATCTCGTGGCCGACTACCTGGACGAGTGCGTCCGGCACGGCATCCTGGAGGTGCGGGTGATCCACGGCAAGGGAACGGGAACGCTGCGTCGCATCGTGCACTCGGTGCTCGATGGCCGCGACGATGTCGTTGGCTACAGGCTGGCGGGCGACGGTTCGAGCTGGGGCGCGACGCTGGTCACGCTCCGCGCTCCCGCGTAGAATCCGGCGATCAACGGCCCACGCCGTCTCGACACCGGAGGATGCGAATGCTCGCGCCACACTGCCGACACTCTGCCTCGCCAGGCGCCATCTGGTGTGCGCTGCTGGCGGTCACCGTCACCGCAGTTGCCTGCGGCTCGCCCTCGGATCCGCCGACGTCCGCCGAGCCAGCGGCGGTAGCCACGATCGAGCAGCCCGTCGAGGTGATATCGCTCCTGGGTCTCGAACTGCGCCGCCCCGACCTGCCCGCCGACACCCGCGAGCGCCTCGAGAACAACCTGGCCGCAGCGGAGGCCGCGCACGCTGAGGATCCGGACAGCGAGGAGTCGTTCATCTGGCTCGGGCGACGACTTGCCTACCTGAGTCGTTACCAGGAGTCGATCGCGGTCTTCACAGCAGGCCTCGAGATATTCCCCGACTCGTATCGCCTGAGGCGTCACCGCGGCCACCGGTATGTTTCCACCCGCCAGTTGGACCTGGCGGTAGTCGACCTGGCCGATGCCGCCCGGCTAGCCGCGGCGCACCCCGACCAGATTGAGCCGGACGGCGCGCCCAACGCTCTCGGCATCCCGCTCGGGACCGATCACTTCAACATCTGGTACCACCTGGCGCTGGCCCACTACCTA
>JAJCXS010000065.1 GCA_029263335.1 Acidobacteriota bacterium
GTCGGTGCCAGCACGGCTGTCTTCAGCGTGGTCCAAGCGGTGCTGCTGGCGCCACTCCCGTATCGCAACGCGGAACATCTCGTGTTGCTCTGGCACGATGCGCCACGACGAGCCGTGGTGGGTTGGCCCCTCGGACAGCACGACTTGGCAGACTACGCGGCGTCGGACTCGCTGGTCGGGATTGTCGGAGTTACCGCCTCGCGACGCGCGACACTGCTGGACGGAGCCGAGCCGCTAGAGGTATGGACTGCCGCCACGACTCCGAACCTGCTCGAGGTTCTGGATGTGACCCCGGCCATGGGGCGCGCTTTCCTGCCGGAGGATGCTGTTGTGCCGGACGGCGCAACGGGCGACTCGCAGGCACCCGTGAAGGTCATGCTCGCGCACGGTTTCTGGGCGAGCCGGTACGCCGGTGACCCACGCGTGCTCGGGTCTACCATGCGACTCGGCGGCCGTGCAGCCGAGGTAGTCGGCGTCTTGCCGCCCGGATTCTCGGTTCTGATCCATCCTGACTCAGGGCTGTCTCCGAACGTGGCGATCTGGACTGCGGGCAGGTACGAGACGAGCTTCCGCAACGCGTATCCGTTTCGGGCGATAGCGCGCTTGGACTCGGGTGCGAGCGTTGCCGAGGCACAGTCGGAGATCGATGGGATCGTCGCGGCGCAGCGTCGCAAGTACGGAGTGTACGAATCGGCGGGCCTCGAGACGAGGGTCTCTCCCATGCATAGCGATCTGACTCGGGACACCTCACCGGTTGTCTGGACTCTGTTCGGCGTCGTCGCACTCCTTCTGCTGATCGGATGCGTGAACGTGGCGAGCTTGATGCTTCTACGTGCGGCGGGTCGCTGCCGAGAGGTAGCGATTCGGCTCGCTCTGGGCGCTACCCGCGGCGAGTTGCTGAGGCAGTTCCTGGTGGAGAGCCTGGTGTTGGCGGCAGGCGGAGGTCTGGTTGGACTTCTGTTCGCGAGAACGCTGCTGCCCGGTATTGTCGCGCTTGCTCCCGCGGGGGTGCCTCGACTCGAGACGGCGAGCATCGAGCCCGTCGTGCTGATCTATGGACTCTCGCTGTCGACGGTCGCCGCCCTGGGCGCGGGTCTGGTGCCAGCGATTCGAGGTTCGCGACCGAGCCAGGTGGCAGCGCTGCGGAGCGCTGGCAGACTCGGCGGCAGGTCGGCATCAAAGCTGCGCCGGGGATTGGTGGCGGCGCAGATCGGCGTGTCGCTCATGCTTCTGGTCGGGTCCGTACAGCTCATCGACGGCTTGATGAGACTACAGCAGGTCGACCTCGGGTTTCGCGCGGCCGGTGTTCTGTCGTTCACCGCTCGGCTACCTGCGGACAAGTACCCGGGTCGAGAGGAGCGGCAGGTGTTCCATAGGCAGTTCGCGCAGGGTCTGGCCGCGATTCCCGGCGTGGAATCGGTTGGCGGAACATCGAGGCTGCCGCTCACCGGCCCCGGCGGTCAGGGCGCATATGGCAACGAGCAGACGGCCGGGCGGGAGAGTCAGGTTGATCTTCGGACAGGGTCGGCGTTCTGGGTGCTCCCGGGCTACTTGGAGACGGTCGGCGCGGAACTGATCGAGGGCCGCTATCTCACCGCCGACGACGATCGTGACGCCAGTGCGGTGGTGGTGATTGATGAAGACATGGCAGATCTCAACTGGCCGGGCGAGAGCCCCATCGGCAAGCGCATCTACCACAAGATGACGCTCACGCCGGGCTGGGTCGAAGTGGTGGGAGTTGTTCGCCACCAGCTTCAATCAGGGTTCGTCGGCGGCGAGAGAGAGACACTGTACGGACCTGTCTCCTACGCGGCCGGTAGCAACATCTACTGGGTTGTTCTGACGCACGGCGAGCCCGTTGGCGTAGCGGCCATGGTGCGCAGGGTCCTCGCGGACCTTGACCCGGAGGTTCCTTTGGCGGAGGTTCGACCGCTGGACGATGTCGTGGATGCGGCACTCGCGCCGGCGCGTTTTGTCGCCGTGCTCGTCTCCGGCTTTGGCGCGGCCGGGCTGCTCATGGCGATGGTGGGGTTGCAGGGGATGCTCGCCCAGAGTGTCCGCGAACGAAAATCGGAGATAGGTCTGCGCTGTGCGCTGGGGGCCCCGGGGCGGGCGGTGGTTTGGCTCGTTGCCCGCACGGCTCTGTGGTCAGTCGCGGCCGGGCTGGTGCTGGGTCTGCCCTCGGCCGCGGCTCTGTCGCAAGTGATTGCCAGCGAACTCGTGGGGGTCCCGGTCGGTGGCCTCGGCAACTTCGTCGTGGCGACGGCAGCCCTTCTCTTGATCGCCGTGGTTGCCTCGCTGGCCCCGGTGTTGGTCGCGATTCGGGTGGACCCGCTGGCCGCGATGCAGGACGGATCGGCGCGCTGAACGAGGCCGGCCGGGGCGCATTGAGCCGTCGTTCGGGTCGAGAACCGGGGCGACAGGCGCTGAGGCCAGTTCCGATCAGGAGAGAAACGTGCCGGTGGATTCCCACAGTGCTTCGGTGCGGTCGATGTGCTCCCGGGCGCTGTCGTGCAGCTCCCTGGCGATATGGGCGACGAGGAGTTCGGCGAGGGCAACGGCCGGAACAGAGCTATCAAAAGGGCCCACTCCCGGAACCCTGAGTGCGCACCAGGTCTCGGTGAGGGAGGCGAGAGGCGAAAGCGGCCCGTCGGTGATCGCCACGATGGCCACGCCCATCTGTGCCAGTTCCCGAGCCACGGTGATCGCATGGCGCCGATAGCGCGCAAAGTCGAACACGATCGCGACATCGTCGCGGCACGCGCTGCTCAGGTCCCGGGCGCTGGAGTGTTCCTCGACAAGGCACACGCCGGGGCGGATCATGCTCAGGCCACTGTACAGAGCATGGGCGCCCGCTCGGGAGGTCTCGCCCGACAGAATCCACACGTTCGCGGCGCCGAGGACGGGTCGGGCCAGGGCTTCCAGCCGGTTGCCCGCGGTCGCTTCGAGCACCGAACTGACGGCACTTTCCAGCGCGACCCGTGCTGGGGTCGAGAGGGAGTCGGTGTGCCGGATGCGCTGGCTCGGACGGGAGAACTCACGCGCCATGTCGGCGCGAACGCGGTCTTGCAGGTCGGTGTAGCCGCTGCAGCCGAGCTTGGTAGCGAAACGCACGATCGACGCGCGGCTCGTGCCCACGTGGTCGGCGAGGTCGGTGACCGTGCCGAACGCCAGCAGCGTCTTGTCGGCGAGGATGGCCTTGACGATGCGGCGCTCAGTGGCCGTGAGGCGATCGCCAGCGGTCGCGATGAGATCCGCGATCGAGGATTGTGGTGTGTCGATGTTCATGATGTTACATTTGCGGTGTAGATCTGTTCATTAGGTTACATCAGCACTGCTGGCGACGCCTAGGTGGACCGAAGCCAGACACCACGATCACCGAGTCGAGGCAGCGCGCATGGAAAAGGCTGAGCAGTACGTCCCCACGGCACGGGAACAGGGGTTCCTCGACACCGTCGAGAGTCCCCGCTACGACCGCGAGAGCGTCAACGGTCTGAGCCCCTTCTTGGGTGAGCGCGTGCCCGATGAGATGCAGGGCTTCTATTCGTCGGAGGAGCTGGATGTCCTCCGCGAACTCAAGGGTAGCGAGCGCGATGTCGAGGCGCGGATGCCGGTGAAGATGACGCGCCATTACTTCGACATGGCGCAGCGGAGCCCGTTTCTGCGTCGTCTGGTGAAGGCTAGCCCCGACGAGACCAAGAGCCTCGCGGGCTCGGAAGACCCCGGCTACCAGATGGATTTCAGCCCGGTCGAGGGCCTCCTGCACAAGTACGAGATGGGCCTGCTGTACGTCACCTCCACCTGCTCGGCGCACTGCCGGTTCTGCTACCGGGAGGAGCTGATCAGTCGCAAGGAGGTCGAGCGGCAGGACGGGACCGTGGCCAGCAAGGGCCTTGCGCAGATCGGCGAGGTCGCCGGCTACGTGCGGGCCCACAACAAGCTTGTCGCCGAGAACGGCGGGCGGCATCCGGAAACCGGTCGCGAGCGCTTACGCGAAGTTCTGTTGTCTGGTGGTGATCCGATGGTGCTGCCCAACGGCAAGATCGCCGCATGGCTGGCGGCGTTGGCCGAGGCGGGCGTCGAGGCCATCCGCCTGGGTACCAAGGAACTGGCGTTCTTCCCAGATCGGTTCGACGACACGTTCTTTGCCATGCTCGATGGTTTCCACTCCACGTACCCCGAGGTCGGCCTGCGCGTGATGGTGCACTTCAATCACCCGGACGAGTTCCTCGACAAGGATGCCGCGGGGAACTATGTGGAGAATCCGAACGGTTCGTTGAAGTGGAATGACTCAGCGCAGCGCGCTGTGGAGGGGCTGACCTCGCGTGGATGGGTGACGGTCGAAAACCAGTCGCCGATCATCAAGGACATCAACGACGACGCCGATGCGCTGCGGATCATGCAGCGGGCGATGAAGCGCGTGGGTGCCGAGAATCACTACTTCTTCTGCGGCCGCGACATCGTTGCCCACGAGGCATTCAACGTGCCGATCGAGGCCGCTTGGCAAACGCTGAACGAGTCGCAGAAGGGGCTCTCCGGCGTGGAAACGCGCGCGCGACTCTCGATCACCCACTACAAGGGCAAGACCGAGGTGTCCGCGGTCACCAACGGTCCGATCCCGGGCGTGCCCGGAACGGAGAACGGCGTGGTGATCTTCAAGATCCTGCGCAACGCGCTGAGCGCGCCGGATCGCGGCAAGGTGTGCATCGTCGCGCGCAACCCGGAGGCGATTTGGTTCGATGGCTACGCCGATCGCGTGATCTACGACGAGGCGGGTCTGTTCGACTACGACCGTGTCGAGGCCTTGAACACTGAGTCGCTCGCTGAGGTCGCGGCCGGTGAGAGGTAGCGCTCGGCCACTGCCATTGTCCAATCGTCCGACCCCGGTGTGGCCGCAATGATCGACAAGCGGATCGCGAGTGTGGACGAGGCCGTCGCGAACGTGTTCGACGGCGCGACCGTGATGGTTGGCGGATTCGGCGAGGCAGGGAGTCCCATCGAGTTGCTGCATGCCCTCATCGATCAAGGTGCGACAGGTCTCACCGTGGTCAACAACAACACCGGCAGCGGCGAGGTGGGCCTGGCCGCGCTGATCAAGGCTGGCCGCGTGGCAAAGATGATCTGCTCGTACCCGCGCACCACCAACTCGACGGTCTTCCCCGAGTTGTACCGGAGCGGTCGTGTCGAGCTGGAACTGGTGCCACAGGGAACGCTGGCAGAGCGTATCCGCGCCGGTGGGGCTGGCATTCCCGCGTTCTACACCCAGACGGCCGTCGGTACGCCTCTCGAGGAGGGACAAGAGCGACGGAGTTTCAACGGACGCGACTACCTCTTGGCGACCGGATTGACAGCCGACTTCGCGCTCATCAAAGGGCGGGCCGCGGATCCGCACGGCAACCTCGTGTACAACAAGACCGCGCGCAACTTCGCCCCGCTCATGGCGATGGCGGCACGCACGACGGTCGTTCAGGTGGCCGAGATCGTGGCGCTGGGAGAACTGGACGCGGAGGTGGTCGTTACCCCGGGCATCTTTGTCGAGCGCGTGGTCGCTGTCGCGAATCCGCAACACGAGTCGGTTCTCGTGGCCTCAGGAGTGTCTTACCCATGAGCGAGCTGACAGAAGGGCTCGGGCTGACTCGAGACGCGATGGCCCAGCGCGTCGCCGTCGACATTCGTGATGGCGCCTACGTCAATCTGGGCATTGGCATCCCTGAGTTGGTGGCCAAGTACGTGCCCGAAGGACGCGAGGTGATCTACCACACCGAGAACGGACTGCTGGGGATGGGACCGTCGCCGGAAGAAGGGCAGGGGGATCCGGAGTTGATCAACGCTGGCAAGCGTCAGGTGACGGCGAACCTCGGTGCAGCCTTCTTTCACCATGCCGACAGCTTCGCGATGATCCGCGGCGGTCATCTTGATCTCTGTGTGCTCGGCGCGCTGCAGGTCGCGGCCAACGGAGATCTGGCCAACTGGTCGACGGGCGCGCCCGATGCCATCCCAGCCGTTGGCGGGGCGATGGATCTGGTTGCAGGGGTGAAGACGATCTACGTCATCACTCAGCACTGCACCAAGAACGGCGACCCCAAGTTGGTCGAGACCTGTAGTTATCCGCTCACCGGGCTCGCGGTGGTCGATCGGGTCTTTACCGACCTCGCCGTCATCGACATCACTGACAGCGGGTTTCAGCTTGTGGAACTGAGTCCCGGAGTGAGCTTTGACTACGTCCAGGAACGAACGGGGGCGCCGCTCATTCCGATCGGCGAGACCCCGTCCAGCGGAGGTACGGAACGGTGATCGAGTCGGCGACGCTTTCGGCTAGTGCGCGGCTGTATCAGCGAGCACGCGAGATCCTGCCTGGAGGTGTGAGTCGCAACACCGTGCTGCGGCAGCCGCATCCGGTTTACGCGGACCATGCGAGCGGCTGTCGAGTGACGGACATCGAGGGTGTGGAGCGCATCGACTTCGCCAACAACATGGCTTCGCTGATTCATGGTCATGCAAACCCTGCAGTGGTTGCCGCCGTGACCGAGCAGCTCAGCAAGGGGACGGCGCTCACTCTGGCCACCGAGCTCGAGGTTCGCTACGCGGAGCATCTTCTTGCTCGAAATCCCGGCTTCGAAATGTTGCGGTTCGTGAACTCGGGCACCGAGGCCGTAATGGCCTCGGTGAGGGCCGCACGCGCCTACACCGGTCGGCCCAAGATCGCCAAGGTGGAGGGGGCCTACCATGGCCAGTACGACTACGCCGAAGTGAGCCAGACCGCCAAACCCCAGAATTGGGGCAGCATCGACGCCCCGGCGAGCGTGCCCGTAACCTACGGGACGCCACCTGGTGCGTTGGCCGACGTCGTGGTGATCCCTTTCAACGATCCTGAAAGGGCGAAGGCCATTCTCGATCAGCATCGAGGGCAGCTGGCGTGCGTTCTCCTGGATCTCATGCCGCATCGCGTAGGCCTGAAGCCAGCCGATCCGGAGTTCGTGACGACGTTGCGCGAATGGGCCGAGTTAGACGGCTCGTTGCTCGTGCTGGACGAGGTGATTACGCTGCGCTCCGAGGTGGGCGGTGCCCAGACTTGGTACGACGTGACGCCAGACATCACCGCAATGGGGAAGATCATCGGCGGCGGGTTCCCGGTAGGGGCACTCGCGGGTAAGGCCGAGGTGATGAACGTGATGAACCCTCTGGCTGACCCCGTCCTGTTCCCGCACTCCGGCACATTCTCGGCCAATCCGATCACGATGACAGCCGGTCTGACGGCCATGGAGTTGTTCGACGCGGCCGCTGTCGATCGCTTGAACGGGTTAGCGTCCCGGGCAATCGACGGCATTCGGGAGGCCATCCGCAGCACGGGCGTGACCGCCTGCGTCACGGGTGGCGGCTCGCTGTTTCGCGTTCACCTGAAAGAGTCGCCGCCGTTGGACTATCGCGAGGCGTTCGCGACTCCGCATGAAAACCGTCAGTTGGCACGCTTGCTCGACCACCTCTTCGAGGAAGGCATGCTGATGATCAACACATGCGCGGCAGCGATCTCGACGCCGATGACCGAGGTCGAGATCGACCTGCTCGTTGCGGCGATGAAGAGAGGATTCGAGAAGCTGGTCGCGACGCCATAGTTCGCCGGTCCTCGCCCGGAGATCAGTCGGCACGCAGTGTGCTCACCGGATCCACGCGAGTGGCTCGCCGAGCCCCCGCCAGCCCGGCAGCGATCGCCACCGTGAGCACGAACAGGCCCGCGTCGACGAAGGCCAGGGGATCGCTGGCGGCGACTCCGTAGAGCAGGCTCTGCATCAGCTGTGAGACGCCGAAAGCGGCCACCATGCCGACGCCGATACCGATCGCGGAGAGCCTCGCCACGTGGGCCAGGATCATTCGGAGCACATCGCCATTCGTAGCGCCCAACGCGACGCGGATGCCGATGTCTCGTAGGCGCTGGCTAACGAAGAAGGACATCAGGCCATAGACGCCGATCATCGCGAGCGCGAGCGCGCCGCCGGCAAGGATCGTCATGGCGTTCGAGACCAGCGTTTGTGGAATCAGCGAGGCCTGCACCACATCGCCCAGCGGCCTGATCTCGTTCACGGGCTGCTCGGGGACGAGGGTCGCGATTTCGTCGCGTAGCGGGCTCGCCAGGGCCAGAGGGTCGCCGTCAGTACGAGCCAACAACCGCAGGTAGCGCCACGGCGATTGGAACTGCGACAGGTAGACGATCGGCGTCGACCCATCAGCGAGGGCCACCTGGCGGGTTCGCCCGACAACTCCAACGATGGTGAAGAGGGTGTCGCTGGCCGATAGCCGGAGGCGGCGCCCGATGGCGTCCCCCGCGGGGAAGTAGCGGTCCGCGGCGGTCTCGTCGATGAGCATCACGCGATCGGTATCACGATTGTCCGCGGCCTCGAAAGCGCGTCCGGCAACCAGCGGAACTCCCATGACGTCCAGGTATTCCGGACTGATCGTGAAGGCCACTGCGGCGTAGGGCCGAGCGGGCTCGGGCCGCCCTTCAATGCTCAGTTCCGTTCGCTGAGTCTCGTTGTTGAGCGGCAAATAGTTCACCGTCGCCGCACCGCCTACGCCGGGAACCGCGCCTGCCTGCTCGATCAAGCGTGTGTGGAATTCGAGGAGATCGTCCGCCGTAGCGAAGCGGTCTTCTGGGAGAAGCATGCGCATCGAAAGCACGCCGCCGGCTTCGAAACCGGGATCTACCCGCTGCAGTGCCGACAGCGATCGCACCATCAGTGCCGTGGTTACCAGCAGGACGATGGCAGCACTGATCTCGACCCCCACCATCCCGCTCTGCCACACGGTGCTCCTGCGACTCTGCCCGGCCGCAGCGCCGCCTTCCCGGAGAGCCATCGTGAGTCCGGTACGACTCGCTCGCCGTACCGGTCTCGCCAGAAGGTCTCGGCCAACACCGCAACGGGCGCCGCCCCCAGAGAATCCTCGCCGGCGACGAATCCACGCCCGAGCAGGGGGACGGTGCCGAGGAGATCGAACGCGTTGGCCGAGATCCGACCGCCGGAGATCTCCTCGGTGAACTCGCCCCCGGTCATCCGCTCGATCGTATAGTTAAAAGCTGCCATGTCCGCGAATCCCGTGGACTGCTGGCGCCAATCTCGGTAATTGGGCAACGACACGCGCTGGTCGTCACGAGTCGTAGAGCCCCACAAGTGGTGCAGCTGCTCCGGCTGGACGTACGGCAGAGGGCGCAGCAGGAAGGCGTTGACGACCGCGAAGACCGCGACGTTGGCTCCGATAC
>JAJCXS010000066.1 GCA_029263335.1 Acidobacteriota bacterium
ACCTCGACCTTCGAGATCGGGTCCCAACGGACGATCTCGCTGCGACCTTCGCGGCGCGCCATGCCGATGCCGCGATCACCCTTGTGACCGCTGAAATCCAGATACCCAGGCCAGGCCAGTGCGGGCACCGCGACGGCGACCAGACCGAACAACGCCGCAACCTGCATTGCGCGACGCGAGCCATGAAAGAGCGCTGCGGCCGCTCCCAGCCCCGCTGCCGCCAGCATGAGCAACCCGCCGGGGCCGAGCAGCGGCAGCAGCGGGATGAAGATGACGCATCCGATTGCCGCGCCGCACAGGTCGTAGAAGTAGAGCGACTGGATCTGCTCGGCCCACGTTGCGAATGCGCGCGCAAACACCAGGCCCGCTAGGAAAAAGGGCAGCGTGATGACCACGTACATCAGCAGGAACCACAACGATTGCTGCGCGGGCTCCTCGGCGATGCTCTCGAAACGAAACGGTATCGCGTTCAGCGCGGGGCGAAGAAGGACGAGCGAGAGCGCCATCCAGGCTGTCACGCGCGCCAAGTGAGGTCGCACGGCAGCGTCATCGGGCAACGGCCGGAGCGTCGTGTAAATGCCTGCGAGTCCGAAGGCGAACATGGCCCCGGTGATGATCATGTATCCCAGGTTCGGGTACAGAATCACGTCGAAGACGCGCGTGAGCAGCAACTCCGCCGCCAAGGTGCAGAGCGCGACGAGCGCTATCGCGTAGGGGATTCTATGCAAGAGTCACCACCGGGCGGACGTAGAACGAGAACGATGAGCTGGGGGTGGGCAGCGGCTCGAGTCGTATCTGACCCGCGACCGCCTGCTAGCCGCGTAATATGCCACAGTGCGCCGGCTTGGTCCCCCACCCCTGAGGGTGCAGCACCGCAGGGGGCAGAGCTTGCTAGAATTGCGCGACTCGGCCGGCTCCGCGAGCCGCTCCGCCGCCGCCTGTGATTTCACGTCCCTCATGTCTACTGAGCCCGGCATCATGCGCCTTGCGACAGCCGTCTTTCTCGTCGCACTGGCGACGCTTACGGTCGAACTGCTGCTGACCCGCGTGTTCGACGTGATCCTGTACCCGAACCTGGCGTACATGGTGATCACGTGCGCCATGCTGGCCCTTGGTCTGGCCGGGATCATCACCGCCATCCGGCCCCTCGACGACGCGGTGGCAGAGCGGCGACTGCCGCTGATCGCGGCCGCCTTCGGCGTCTCGCTCCTCGCGATCCGACCGGCCCTCAACGCCATTCCTTTCTGGCTCGACTCGGTGCCGGAGGCTCCCGCCACCCAGGCATTCTGGTTCGCGCTCATGTACCTGGTGGTGGGCCTGCCGTTCTTCCTGTCGGGATACGTGCTAGCGCTGGTGTTCGCTCACCACGGTGCCGCGATCAACCGCCTGTACGGCGCCGATCTCGCCGGTGCCGCGATCGGCTGCGTCATACTGATCCCGCTGCTCCGTCCCTTCGGCCCGAGCGGGCTACTCCTGTTCGCAGCGGCGGCAGCCTTCGTCGCGGCCGCGCTGTTCGAGGGGGAAGGCCGTCGTCGCCGGGCGTTCGGGGTGGCCGCAATCCTCGCCACACTGGTACCGATGGTCACTCCGCCGCTGGAGTTCGAAGTCCACAAGTACGACCGTGGGCTCACTCGGGCCCGCATGAACGATCTACACGAGCTGTCCATCTGGGACTCCATCTCGAAGATCGATGTCGTCGGGTGGGGGCAGGCCAAGAACATCCTCTACGACGGCGGCACGCAGAGCAGCTTCCTGTACCCGTTCGATGGTGACTTTGGAGGGCTGCGGGCCGACCTCGACAGTTCGGTGCGGCGCAACAAGGAAAACCGTATCCGACGCCACTTCTGGTATCGCGGCGTGTTCACCTCGCACTACCTGAAAAGAGACACCGGCCATCGCGCATTGATCATCGGAAGTGCCGCCGGGCAGGAGGTAAAGGCCGCCTTGGCCTACGGCGCCGCCGAGGTGGAGGCTGTCGAGTTGGTGCCGGTGGTGGTTGAGCTCGGCAAGAACCATTACGCCGATTTCAACGGCAACATCTTCAACCATCCCAATGTGACCTCGGTGGCCGGAGAGGGGCGGGCCTATCTGCGCTCTCGACCCGTGCGCTTCGATGTAATCCAGCTGCACAGCGATCACTCGTCATCCAGCATTGCCGGCGGTGTAGGCGCGCTCGACCCCGCCTATCTGATGACCACCGACGCGTTCACCGAGTACTACGAGCACCTCACCGAGAACGGCATCCTGCATATCAACCACCATATCTACCCGCGCATCGTGGCGACCGCGGCGAAGGCGTGGGTGGATGGCGGCCGCTCGGACTTCCAGAGTCATGTCCTGGTCGTGCATCGGGCAGCCATCGCCGACACCCTGCCCACCGTCCTGATCAAGATGACGCCGTGGAGCCCGGCGGAAGTGCGGGAGGTGCAGTATTTCTTCTCGTTGCTCCCTCGTCACGACTCGGCCTACGAGATCGTTGAAGACCCGATCGCAAGCGAGCAGAGCTACCTGTCTCCCGAGTTCTATTCGGGGAGTTTGTCGCCCGAATTGCTGGAGCGGGTTCCCTACCGGCTGCGGCCCCCGTCGGACGATCGCCCCTATTTCAAGTTCCTGCGACGCGGATGGCAGCCGATCGAGGTCGACTCCAGCCGCTTCGTCGACGAGGCGATGCAGCACCTGCTCAACGAGCCAATCGAACGCGGGCCCGGGATCCCGATGGACGTTCTACACCTGGTTACCGTCGGCGGAGTGGGCCTCGTCGCGGTGCTTCTGTTCGTGCTGTTGCCTCTGTTGACCTCCGGTGTGGGCCGATCGCGCTTTCCCGGCATGGCCTCGGCCTTGGTGTACTTCTCCTGCCTGGGCTTCGCTTTCATCGTCATCGAGCTGGTTCTGATCCAGAAGTTCATGAAGTTCATCGGCTCGCCGCTGCACACCTACTCGACCGTCCTGTTCACGGTGCTCCTGGCCGCCGGGCTCGGGAGCATGGCAGCGGGAAGACTGGGGATCGCCCCCGGGCGCAGAATGTGGGTGCCCTTCGCGGGCATTGTCGGGGTCGGCCTCGCTTTCCTCGCGAGCCATAATTGGTTGTTCACCGAGCTGCTCGGCCAACCGACCGCAATTCGCGTATTGATATCCGCCGCCATGATGTTTCCGCTGGCCTTCCTCATGGGCATGCCCTTCCCCCTCGGCGTCCTCGCGGTGCACCACCATGGACCCGCGGCGATCGCCTGGGCGTGGGCCATGAACGGCGTGTTCACCCTCGTCGGTGGTCTCGCCAGCGTCGTCCTGTCACTGCAGTTCGGGTTCACGCGCACCGAGGCTCTGGCCCTGCTCGTTTACGCGCTCGCCGGCATGGTGCTGTTGAAT
>JAJCXS010000067.1 GCA_029263335.1 Acidobacteriota bacterium
CAGCTTTGCAGAGCCCGCACGGCAACGCAACCGGGAGAGAGAAATGCGCTGGGCAATCGACCGCTTCGACCGCGATGCGATGGAGACTGCACGCAACGCCGTGGCCATCGACGAACCGTGGCGCTTGCTCGAACGTTTCGCCACGCTGGTTCGCGATAGCGGTAGCGAGCACGAGCGCGACGCTGCCGAGTACATGCGTGGTCGCCTGGCCGACCTGGGCATGCAGCCCGACGTCTATCTGCCCGACCTGTACATCAGCGTGCCGCGTAGTTGCGCGCTGGAGGTGCTCGACCCCGAGCCCTTAGAGCTGGAGTGCAAGGTGCCCGCCTTCTCTCTCTCCACCGGGGACCGGCCCGTCGAAGGCGAGCTGGTCGAGATCGCCACCGGCGAGATCAAGGACATGGCACACCTGTTCCAATCAGAGGTAGCTGGCGATCTGTCGCACGTCGAGGGCAAGGTCGTTCTGGCCGATGGCTACGCGATGCCGAAGGTGGTACTGCAGCTGGAAGCCGCGGGTGCGGCGGCAGCGATCTTCGTGAACCCCGGCAACTCCCACGAGGGCATCATCACGAGTATCTGGGGCACACCCGGTATCGACGATCGCGAGCGCATTCCCGAAATCGTGGCCTTGAGCGTGCCCGCCGCCGCGGGTGCAGAACTTCGACGGCGACTGAAGCAGGGCCACTGCTCGGTTCGCATCGAGACCGAACTGTTCGAAGGCTGGGCACCGTGCCCGGTGGTGGTCACGGAGATCCCCGGTGCCACCGACGACTTCATCTTGCTGCACGGCCACTACGACTCCTGGCACGAGGGAATCGGCGACAACGCGGTGGGTGACGCCGCGCTGCTGGAGGTGGCACGAGTTCTATGGGGCGTACGCGACAAGCTGCACCGTGGCGTGCGGGTTGCCTGGTGGCCGGCGCATTCCACGGGACGCTATGGCGGTTCCACCTGGTTCGCCGACGAGTTTGCCATGGACCTGCGCGACCATTGCGTGGCACAAATCGATGTCGACTCGCCCGGATGCAAATGGGCCACCGAGTACACGCAGGTGATGTGGATGGCGGAGGCCGAGGAACTGGCCCGGGAGTCGATCCGCGCCGGGGCCGGAGCCGAGGCCAAGGGCATGCGACCGCTGCGAGCGGGCGACTACTCGTTCAACCAGATCGGGCTCAGCAGCTTCTTCATGCTGCTGTCAAACATCCCGGAGGAAGTGGCCGCGGAGAAAGGCTTCTACCCCGTCGGCGGCTGCGGCGGCAACACCGCCTGGCACACCGAAAGTGACACGTTCGAGGTTGCCGACGCCGACAACCTTCTGCGTGACATCCACGTGTACGTCGAGGCGGTCGTGCGACTCGCTACCGCTCCCTTCCTGCCGTTCGATCACCGCGCCGCGGCCCAGGAGATCGGCGCTGCGGTGAATGAGTACGCCGAGACCTGTGAGGACGCGCTCGACATGACCCCGGTGCTGGAGGAGTGCGCCGCGTTAATTGCCGATCTCGACGATTTCTACGATGCGGCCGAACAGGCACTGGCGACCGCCGCCGATCCGCACGAGGCGCTGGCCGACCTGGACTGGGTGCAAATGGCGATCGCCCGCGAGCTGGTGCCGGTCAACTACGCCCGCCGTCGCTACTACCACGACCCCGCCTTGGAGACCCCTCCGGTCCCCGACCTCGCCATCCTGCGCCAATGGCCCGCGATGGAGGACGATCCCGACGGTCGCGGCTTCCTGATCGCCCAGGCCCTGCGCGGCCGCAATCGCGTGGTGGACGCCCTCAAACGCTCCCGCGAGCGCCTAGCGGGCGCCGTAGCGCCGAGTGACGACGACAGCCACTGCACCTGAGACCCCGGCTGCACGGCAGCCCCGCTGCAATGGCCGCGAGCTTCGAACGGTGCCTGGTGCTCGATCGCGAGCCCTACCGATACCAGCAGTACGAGCGATGGGACGCGAGCGCATGCTGAGGAGTCCATCGCATCTCTAAACGCGGGAGGTTCTCAGTGGTTTCTTGGCGCAGAGCACTCTTGTTCGGCTTCTTCGTCTGGCTCGTCGCCTTTCTAGTCGCCTTCGCTATCTTCCAGATACGCGAGTCCTCACGACCTCTCTTCGAGTCCATCATGCCGGTGGTCCTGGCGACAGCCACGGTGTTCTTCGCTCAGCGCTACTTCATACACGTGGGTGCCAGGTTCAGGCGGGAAGGCTTGTTCCTCGGCCTGGTATGGATGGGCGTCAACGTAGCCATAGACGTTCCGCTGATGCTCTCTCCGAGCCCGATGCAGATGACCTTAGGTGAGTACCTGGCTGATATCGGCCTCACCTACGCGATGATCCCGGTAATTACGGCCGGCATGGGGCTGGTAAGAGCCCAGGGGACCGCCGGCACCACTGCTGCACGATGAGTGATCTCCCTCATCTGAAGGCCGAGGCGATCATCGAGCATCACCACTGGGTCTGGACCAGCCTCCTCGCGGCGAAGCCGGTCACGGTCACTCGCGAGGAAGAGCTGTGCCGATCCAGTTGATTCTGCTTCGAACTGGTCATTCGCTCGGGGCAGGTTTCCTCGCAGGAGCCGTCGAGAGCCTATTGCATTGACCGCAGGCTTCGCCGACCATGGCCCTTACTCTCGTTGCGTAGCCACACTTGCCGACAGACTCGCAGGAGTAGGTGATGAAGTGGGACGAGAAGTACGCCACTGGCGTTCATCGAGTCGACGAACAGCACAGGATGCTCTTCACGATGGCAGCGGACTTCCGCTGCTCGCTCGATGAAGGCGACGGCGAGAGGAGCTACGCCGCGCTGCTCAGCTTCTTCGAGGCATACACTGCCGGGCACTTTCGCTTCGAGGAGCGATGCATGGACGAGTACCGCTGCCCAGCTGCCCAGCAGAACAAGGATGAGCACGCGACGTTCCTCCGTATCCTGGATGGCTACCGGCAGTACTATGCCGCGAACGGCTACGACGCCGACAAGGCCCTCGAACTCATCGATACCGTCGACGGCTGGCTCGATAGCCATATCTGTCAGGTGGACATCCATCTCAGGAGCTGCGTCAGGAGCTCGGGTGCTGCGTAGAGAGCTGACGCGGGCCGCGAGACGCGCCGACTAGCCTTCGTGGTGCTCGCGAATCCAGGCGCCCGCGTCCTTTAGTGCGCCAGCGATCGCGGCCCGGACCACAGCTTGGTCACGGATGTTCTCGATGGTCAGCCCCTGCTCGCGTCTCGTGTTGCGGACAAGGTCATACAGCACCAGCCGGGCGCTGAGCTTGCCGTCATCTCCCAGCTTGCGCACCCAGATGCTCATCGTGAAGTCGGCAATCCGCGCGTCGTTGGTGAGCGCCAACATCGGTGTCGTATCAAGACCGGCCAGAATCTCGTGCGATACGTTCGCCAACGCGAGCTGCGCATCGAGTTCCGGGACCCGGGGCCTCATGAAGAAAACCACCGGCCCGACGAGCCGCTCTCGAATGTCCTCAGGCGAGGCGGATACCTTGTCGAGTGCGGCGAACGTCTCGACCTGACTGAAGCCGCCGAGATGGGCGCGGATCGCGTGTTCCCACCCTTGCGAATAATCTCCGGTGCGGAGCGACATCTCGGCGAGCTTGGCGTGAGTTACGGGAGCGCCGGGTCTGAGCTGCAGCGACTTGGCGAACGAGTCGCGGGCCTCGCCGTAGCGTTCGAGTTGTTCGAGCACGAGAGCCCGCCCGAAGTAGGGCGCACCGATGTCCGGACTGAAACGCGCGGCGTGGTCGAAGTCGAGGAGCGCCTCTTCGTATTGCCCCATGGCGAATTTGACGCTAGCTTCGCGCAGGACGCTGACGGCTCCTACGTGCGACTCCTCATTCCGATACACACCCGGCTGCACGACCACTTCGGCGCCGGCATTGGCGAGCTTCACCTCGAGTTCCTGCCACCCCTCCTCTGCTTCCTCCGGCGAGGCATACGCCAACACGTAGTAGCCCCTCAACAGGCCCAACGTTGTCGCGTAGCCGTCAACGAGGTCCCGCTGGAGGATGAGCTGCCCACCCGAGACGCGGGCGATTTCCCGCAGCTGATCCTGCAGCGCCGCGATGCTCTCGAACTGCTGCCGCGACGTACGCCGGCTCCATGTCGAACCCCGATAGCGCACGCGCTCGGCGGCCCGGCCCACACCGATGGCGAACACTGGCACCTCGGATCGCCAACTGGCCATCAGGGCATCGCTGTACCCCGATCGACTGCCGGAGTCCTC
>JAJCXS010000068.1 GCA_029263335.1 Acidobacteriota bacterium
CTGTGGTTGGGAACACCGGCGGAGGCCGGCAGTGCGCGACGTCTGCTCCGCGAGCGGTCGGGCATTGGCGCCTTGGCCTACCGGCAAGAGATCGCGGCGATGGCCGGGGAACTGAAGCAGCGGAAGACCGCGGCCGCGGTCAGGGCCTTCCTGTGCGAAGGGCTGCCGTGGCTGGAAGTGGAGGAGCCCTGCGTGTCCTCGAGCCTCACGTCGCCAGCCCAGACGCACAATTTGGCACGCTTCTATGGGCCCGAATCGACTACCCGGACGTGTGCCAGAGTGATGGCCGATCTGCTGCGAGGTTCGGGCAGAGTGGCGGCACTGGCGTCGCGGGTCAACGATCGTCTCGAGACTGATTTTCGCTCCAGCACCCTCCTGCAAGGGACCTTCGCCCGTCTTGGATTCGTGGGGAGAGACATCGTTCCGGGTTCCCTGGTGCAAGACCGCGTGGCCTTCGTCGCGTTCTTTCTGAAGGCGGCATCCGGAGGTGCCGAGGTTGCAGGCTGCGCCTCGATTTCGGAAACCTCCGGAGAGGAGATCGGCAACCTCTTCGAGTTCGCCGAAGCCGTGCTCCTCGATTCCGTCTTCGCCGCTGAACTGCAGGCCCGTCTTCCGGTGGTCGCCGAGACGGCAGACCTGGCACCGCGCGTGACCAAACTCAAACACAGAGTCCGGCGCCCTGGGGATAAGCTCGTGGTAACTGTAGACGTGGTCAACGCGGGAGCGATTGCGGCGGCACCCGGCGTCCGGGTAGAACTGTGGGCTTCCGACGACGACGAGCTCGGTAGCGACGATACGCTGATCGACACGACCGACTTGAGAGCGATCGCGGCCGGCGGAACGTCGCGGGGCCGGTTGCGCGGCAAGCGCCTCGCCCCACTTGCAGGCTCGTACCTGATCGTTCGTGTAGACGCGACGGGGCGCGTTGATGAGGCGGACGAACGGAACAACGTCGTGTTCGAGAGGCTCGGTCCGAACACCGGACCCTGAGCCCGGTCCGCATCGGCTACCCCTGGTAGTAGTATGGGTTCATTCTTCGCACTCGCAACCCCGCGACAAGCCTCGCCCGGAGCGGCGTCTCGTGACCCGAACACCTCTCTCCAGCGGATCGCTCGCCCAATGGGTCGCCATGGTCGCCACGATGTTGGTGTGGCCTTCACAGGTCGTCGCCCAGACCACGGCGACATCGCCCCGAGTTGCCCCGACGAGACTCGAACAACCGATGCGCGTGGACGGTCTTCTCGATGAGCCCGCGTGGCAACGCATCGAGCCGGTAACCGACCTTCGACAGTACGAGCCTCTCAACGGCGAGCCCGCGACCGAACGTACGGAGTTCCGTATTGCGTACGACGACGAGTTTCTGTATTTCGGAATCCGCGCTTTCGACAGTGACCCCGACGCCATCGTCGCGCGACAGTTCGAGCGCGATTCGTTTATCGATGCCGACGACTCCATCAGCATCGCCATCGACTCGCTCAACGACAATCGCACAGCGCTCGCCTTCCAGACCAATGTGCTCGGCACGAAGCTCGACCTACAGATGTCGGAAGCTGGTTCGTTCAATCTTTCGTGGGACACGATCTGGTACACGAAGGCCAACGTCGACGAGCTCGGATACACCATCGAGATAGCGATTCCCTGGTTCTCGTTACGCTTCAAACCCGCCGACGAACTGACCATGGGACTCAATCTCGAGCGCATCATTCGGCGTAAGAACGAGAAGGTGAACTGGCCCTATCTGAGTCGCGACTACGGCTTCAGCACGGTGAGCCAGTACGCTGACATGGTCGGCATCCGCGGAGCCAAGCGCGGGGTGAACCTGGAGGCCAAGCCCTACGGGCTAGCGGGCCATGGTCAGATCCTGAACGAGACATCGAACGAACTGGACGCCGGGCTCGATGTGAAGTGGGGCCTGACGTCGGACGTGACGGCCGACCTCACCTTCAATTCAGATTTTGCCCAGGTTGAGAGTGACGATCTACGGATCAACCTGTCGCGGTTCGGCCTCTTTTTCCCCGAGAAGCGCGACTTCTTCCTGGAGCGCGCCGACCTGTTCCGTTTCGGACTCGCGCGCGAGGTGGAGGTCTTCTTCAGTCGGCGCATTGGCCTGCGTGACGGCCAGGCAGTGCCAATTCTCGCGGGAGCGCGTGCCTACGGCCAGCCCGGCAACACCAACTTCGGCCTGATGACACTGCGAACGAGGGACATCGGCGAACTCTCGGGCGAGCAGTTCAGCGTGGCGCGAGTACAGCAAAACATCCTTGGGCGCAGCGCAATCGGGGGGATCTACACGCGGCGCAGCGGCGACCCTACCCGCGAGGACACCACCACCGGCGGCGATGCGCAGTTCCTCTTCGGCACCAACATCCTGGTGCGCGGATCATTCGCGCACAGCGGGCGGCCAGGCGTGGAGTCCGGCAACTGGTTCAGTTCGGTCTCGGCATCGCAACGACGCGACCTGTATGACTGGTCGGTGCAATACGTCGATGTCGGCGACCGCTTCGCCCCGGGCATGGGCTTCGTTCGCCGATCCGACCAGCGCCGCATCACCACCAACATGCACTACAAGCCACGTCCCGGCGGGGACAGCGTGCGCCAACTCACCTTCGGCCTCCGCTACGATCGCGTCGAAAACCAGCGGGGCGTGCTCGAGAGCGAGAGTGTGCGCCCAGGCTTTCTCATCCTCTTCCAGAGCGAGGACCAGGGAACACTCCTGTATCGCGACGCCTTCGAGCGCGTGCCACAAGGGTTCGCCATCGCGCCCGGGGTTGTCGTCGCGCCGGGCGACTACGATAACAACCAGGTCACCGTCGACTTCGTCTCTAACCCGGCGCGTCGGTGGTCGGTGGGCGCCACATTCGTGGGAGGCGGTTTCTTCGGCGGCACCATCAAGAGCGCAACGCTGAACCTCGGCCTGCGGCCCCTGCCCCGCATCAACCTGCGGAGCGAGAACCAGTACGACGTCGTCGATGTGCCCGGCGGTTCTTTCAAGAGCCTAATCACGCGGTTGGCGGCCTCGTACTACTTCAGCCCTGAACTCACCACGCGGGCAGTGGTGCAGTATTCGACCCTGTATGACGAGCTTGTGCTCAACTTCAGGACGCGCTGGATCTACACACCGGGCTCGGAGGCTTGGTTGGTGTACGACGAAGGACGCATCCTCGGCGGTCCTCTGAGCACGTTGCACGACCGTGCCCTCGTCCTCAAAGCGGTTCACAACCTCCGCTTCTGAAGACGGGCTTCTGACACCCCTTGCGGGCACTGCCTGCCCATGCATACACTGTCGACATGGGTCGACAGAATCTCCTCGGAAGCTTTGAACAGATGGTTCTCCTGGCCGTTCGGCAGGTCGGGGAAGGAGCCTACGCGCCGGCCATCCTCGAGCGCCTGCAGGCCACGATGGGGCGCAAGGTGTCGCGCGGCGCGGTCTACGTCACGCTGGATCGGTTGCAGCAACGCGG
>JAJCXS010000069.1 GCA_029263335.1 Acidobacteriota bacterium
CAGGCGTACCTGCAGGCGGTCGTGGCGCAGGCATTCGAGGTAATCGGCGAGCATGAGGCGGGCCGTAGCCTGACTCACTTCGCGTACGAGATGGTGGCGCTGACGCCGACCACCGCCGCGGCTTTGGGCATTCCCGTGGAAGAGAACGGGACCAGCCGCAACTTTGTCGAAATGTCGGGCCGACGTGGCTACGGGGTCAAAGCGGACGACCTCATCGACGAGCTGACCCAGCGGGCGAGCGCGGAGGTGGCCGCGCGCAATCCCGAGATGGCCCCGCAGGAGTGCCTACGAACGGGTGAGCAGCTCGCCGTGGCCGCGGTGAGGTACTTCCTGCTCAAGTACACCCGCAACGCGGTGATCGCGTTCGATATGGACGATGCGTTGAGCTTCGAGGGAGAGACTGGACCGTATATCCAGTACGCAGCGGTCCGTGCCGCGAGGATCTTCGACAAACTCAGCGAGGAGCTCGGGTTCGACATCGGGGCGGCGGTGCGGGCCGGGCTAGCCGGTGGCGGTGACGATGCACTGGGCATTCGGTCTCCTGCAGTAGGAGAGCGCCTTGCCGGTGACGACGGCGAACTCTGGGACCTGATTCTGGCGCTGGGCCGCTACGAAGAAGCGATTCAATTGGCCGCCGATTCTCTCGAGATCTCGGTACTGGCGAAGTACGGTTTTCAGCTGGGCCAGCAGTTCAACCGTTTCTATCACAGTTACCCGATCCTTCAGGCGACGGACGAATCTGATCGTGCCCTACGCGTGCTGGTTGCCTATGCGTTCCAGCGGCGACTGCAGGACGTTCTGGCGTTGCTTGGTATACCGGTGCCCGTCCGCATGTAGCGATGCTCGTGCTAGCGCCCGGCCCGGGCCGGCCGGTAGCATGGGCCACTGCGTTCAACGCGATCCCCGCCGAGAATCCTCCATGGCTCCTGACTCGAGTGTCCCGCTGCGCGCGCGCGTCTGCGCGCTCGTGGCGCTGCTGTGCGCGCCGACGGCTCAGGTGGACGCTCAGGATGCCGGGATCATGCCGCTGTCGGAGGTGCGTGTCGGGCAAACCGGCGTCGGCTACACCGTGGTGCAGGGCACCGAGCCCGACGAGTTCCGCGTTGAGATTCTGGGTATCCTCGAGGACTCCTTTCCTGGCCTGGACCTGATCGTCGGCCGCCTCAACGGGCTCGGTCTGGAGCAGTCGGGGGTGATGGCCGGGATGAGCGGTAGCCCCGTGTACGTAGACGGCCGCCTGGTTGGTGCGGTTGCCTACCGTCTGGTGGACTTCGGCCATGAGGCGATCGCGGGCATCGTGCCCATCGAGAGCATGATCGAGATCGGCGAACGGGAGCAGCCGGGCGCTGCACATGCTCGCTCGTCGGGCGCCGATAACGTTAGCGGACTTCTCGATGCGGCCAGCGTGCTGCTACGCGGCGGGGGCGTCGGCGCTGTGGATGAACTCGCTGCAGACTGGCGGCTGCCGGGAGGCATCGGTCGTATCGCGACGCCCCTCGGGCTGAGCGGATTCGATCCCCGAATGACGGCAAGCCTGATGCCGCTGTTCGAAGGAATGGGTTGGACTCCGATGGCAGCCGGATCGGCCGGTGTAAACGAACAACGACGAACCCGATTGGTGCCGGGAGGCGCTGTCGCTGTGCAGCTGATGCGCGGAGACATGAACGTCACCGCGACCGGTACGGTGACCCATGTGGATGGGAATCGGGTGCTGGCCTTCGGCCACCCGTTCATGCAAGGCGGTGACGTCGACTTCCCCATGGTCGACGCCGAGGTCATCACGGTGCTTAGCAGTCAGGCAGCCTCGCAGAAGCTCACCGCGGCCGGCCACGAGGTGATCGGCGCGATACGGCAGGACCGGCTCCCCGGTGTCATGGGCGTTCTTGGCGAGGTTCCTGCGATGATCCCGGTATCGCTGAGGCTTGCGGGCGCCGGCGGTGACAGGCAGGTTCACTTCGAGGTGGTCGATGACCCCGTCCTCACACCGCTATACCTGTTCTTTGGGCTGCTCAACGTTGTCCAGGGCATGGAGGATGTCTACGGTCGCGGGACGATCGACTTTCGTGCGCGCATGCACTTGGGCGACGGTCACGATGACATCGAGTTACGCGACCTTTTTGCCAGTCGCAACCAGGCGGTGGTCTCGCTGGCCGCGTGGCTGAGCTCCTTGTTCGGTGCCGTGCAGGCGAATGCCTTCGAGCTTGTTCGCGTGGCAGGGATCGAGGCCGAGGCGGTTTTTCTCGAGGGCGTGCGTACGGCCGAGGTGCAGCGGCTCTGGTACAGCCGACGAGAGGTCCCGGCGGGCGGTACGGCTACTTTGCGGGTCGTTCTCCGACCTCATCGCGGAGATCTCGTGACGCGAGATCTCGAGGTGCCGATTCCGGCCAACACCCCGGCAGGTCCGCTCCGGATCACCGTGGGCTCGGCAGCGGCGTACTCGAGCGAGCTTGCGGCGGCCGGCGAAGGAGGCGCTGATCCGGTCGATCTGGCGGGGCTTGTACAGAGGATGAATGCCACGCCGCGCGCCGACGCGCTTTATGTTGTCGCTACTGCGGCGTCCGCCGGTGCGACCGTGGCGGGTGCGCCGATGCCCGGGCTACCGCCTTCAGTGATGGGTATGTTGAGTGCGGGAAACAGCGTTGCCGATGTGGGGCGGCTGGAACGTCGGCTCGTGTACCGCGACGCAATCGAGATGGCACGAGTCATCAGTGGCACCGCAAGTGTCGATATCGAGGTAGTTCGCCGTTAGATCGCGGCCCGACGAAGTGTGGAGGCAAGATTGAGAAACAGGCGGACAGGCGTTCTCGTCATCGCGGTGCTGTGCGCGGCGACGAGCGCATACGCAGCGGCGGCGCGCGTGTGGGTGGTGCAGGGCGCTGAGCAGTTTCTGCTGGCGACACTCGAGGGCGTATCGGTGCGCGCCGACGGTGAGATCGAACTCGCCCCACGGGTGGAGGTTCGCTTTCAGGGTGGGAACCCGCGCATATGGGCAGCCGCGGCAGGCCCGGAAGACACCGTGTATCTGGCAACAGGCGAAGAAGGTGAGGTTCTGCGCCTCGACGCGTCCGGCACCCGGACCCCGTACTTCGAGGTGGATAGCGGGGTGATCCAGGCCCTCGAGGTTGGCCCGGACGGCACGCTGTATGTGGGAGTGTCACAGCCCGCCCGGATCTATCAGGTCACACCGGGTGCATCGCCTCCTGGCGAGCCGTGGGCCGAGCTCGATGCGAGCTATGTCTGGGCGATGAAGCTAGACGATGCAGGGAGCCTCTGGGTCGGAACAGGGGAGCAGGGTGCCTTGTGGCGTCTCGATGCGGAGGGAAGTGCGGAGCTGGTCTATGGCGGCACTGAGGCTCACGTGCGCACCGTGACGCTGGCGCCCGGAGGCGGCGTGTTCGCCGGCACTTCGGGGCAGGGGTTGGTGGTGAGGGTGGATGCCGAGGGCACGGCATTTGTCCTGTTGGACAGCGACTTCGAGGAGATCACGGGGCTGGACGTCGTGGGCGGGGAGTTATGGGTCGCGGCCAACGCAGGTGCAGCGCCTGCTGCCAACGGCAACGGCAACGGCAACAGTAATGGCGGGCCGGCGAACGGAAGTGGGCGCGCCACGGGCGGCGTCTACAGGGTCGACGCGGCAGGCGTGCCGGAGCTGATGTGGAGCAGCACGAAGTTCGGACTCCATTCCCTGGCCGCCGTAGAGGATGCGGTTCTGATCGGGACCGGGGCAGAAGGCAGAGTGCTGCGTGTGGGCGCGAATGGCACGGCGGGGCTGCTCGTGGATCTGGACTC
>JAJCXS010000070.1 GCA_029263335.1 Acidobacteriota bacterium
CGGCCGGCAGGGTAATGAAATGTCAACGCTATGTCACGCATTTGACCCTGACGTGTGTCGCTTCCTATAATCGCGGTTCCTTGTCCCCTACTCGGGACCCCGCGTTTGTTGAGAGCGAGTGGCCGACGTGCTACAAGCTGCCTGCCAACCGGGTCGCATGAAGTTAAATCACGGCCGTCAAGGGAGGCACTGCGACGGTCATGCGAATAGTCCTCGGGCCGATTTTTCGGGTAGCCGAACCCCTACGCTCCACGGCTGCCCTGTGTGTTCTAACGGGAGGAACCTGACGTGAGTTTCACAGCCGGATCGATTTTCCGCCTCTATAACGATGGCGGCCCCTTCATGCACGTGCTGCTGCTCTTCTCGCTGGTGGGCCTCGTGTTCATCATCGAGCGCTTCTATGCCATGTGGAAGGCGCGGGTGAACACGCAGGAGTTCATCGGCCGCATCCGCACCGCGCTGCTGAAGCGCCGCAACGTCAAAGAAGCGATCACGGTCTGCGAGGAGTACCAGGGTCCGATCGCCAACATCATGAAGGCCGGTCTGATCAAGTACGGGCGCCCGCAAGAAGAGATCGAGCGCACGATCGAAGCTGCGTCGGCCCACGAACTGGCACGCCTCGAGCGCGGCCTCGGCGTTCTGGCCACGGTTGCCAACACTGCTCCGCTGGTCGGTTTCCTGGGCACAGTGTCCGGCATGATCAACTCGTTCGACGCGCTGGCTCGCGCCGGTCTGTCCAACCCTGGCCTCGTCGCTAAGGGTATTTCGGAAGCGCTGATTACCACCGCCGGTGGCCTCGTCGTCGCTGTTCCGACGCTGATCGCGTTCAACTACTTCACCGCGCAGGTCGGCAGGTTCGTCCTCGAGATGGAGACTGCGGCCAACGTCCTGCTCGAGACGTACGCTGAAATGGACGACTCGACCCAGAGCTGATTCGGTCCTCCGGAGACTGTTCCCGGGGGGGGAGATGCCATGAAAATTAAGAAGCCCAAACGCGCTGAATCGCTGATTCCGACGGCGTCGATGGCTGACATTGCTTTCCTGCTGATCGTCTTCTTCATGGTGACGACGACGATCACGGTGGACCGCACGCGGGTGGCCTTGCCCACCAGCTTGGAGCGGATCGAGGTCCCGAAGGACGCCGCGGTCATCGCGGTGGAAGAGGGTGGAGTGGTCCACTTCTCCGACGGGGAAGAGCAGAGTCGCGTCATCAACATGGGCGACGTGCTGCCGGCCGCGGCCTTTGTGATCGAGAAGAACTCCCTCAGGTGGTTCGTGATCAAGGCCGACGGGAATGCCGAGTATCAGCATGTCGACCGCGTGATGGAGCAACTGCGCCAAGCTAGCGTGCGCAACATCGCGATGCTTACCGGTCAGGAAGAGGTCGGCTAGGAGTCCCTCATGAAAGTCGAGAAAAGACACGCCGAGCCGGAGATCCCCACCGCGTCGATGGCGGATATCGCCTTCTTGCTGATCGTGTTCTTCATGATCACCTCGGTCTTCTCGGTGACCCGCGGTCTGGAGTTCCAGTTGCCCAAGGACGACACGAACCAGCCCCCGCCGGATAGCCAGGAAGAGGCGATTCACGTTCACATCATTCCCGCCGGGGGCGATTGCGTCTTCGAGGTCGACAAGCAGCAGATGCGGCTGACCGACATCCAGATCTACATCGAACCCAAGCTGGCGCGGAACCCGAACAAGTTCGTCATCATCGATCCCGATCCCGACGCTCCTTACCGCTGCATGGTGGATGCCTTCGATGAGCTCAAGCAGGCTCAGGTGAAGAACATCTCTATCCCGACGCAGGCGGAGAAGGCGGCTTGGGGCGGCGTGATTTAGGGGAGTAGACGATGGCTGACGAAACGAAAAACAGTACTCCCGCCGGCGGCACGCAGGCCGAGGTTGACGCGAGCATCAAGGATCTGGCGCTGCAGGCGTCGGTGAAGGAGGAAGACGGCTCGTCGCTCAAGGTCGCCTGGATCGCGGCGATCGTGTTCCACTTCGCGCTGTTCGTCGTCGTGTTTCCCGAGTTTGGGGCGACCGACACATTCGAAGAGACCAAGGAAGCGGTTGTCATCAAGCGGTACAAGCCGCCAGAACCGCCGAAGGAACAGCCCAAGAAGAAGGTCGTCAAGAAGAAGACGGCCCGTGTGCCGATCCCCGATCCGACGCCGGATGACCCGGAGCCGATCGTCGACGAGGATATCGAGTACATCGAAACTGACGAAGAACTCGTCGACACCGACTTCATGATGGGCGGCCCGGTGGGTGGCCCGCCGGTGATCGATCAGGGCCCGATGCGTGTCGGTGGAGATATCCAGGCACCCACCAAGATCGCCAATGTCCAGCCGGAGTACCCGGAGCTGGCGCGCAGGGCGCGGCTCGGTGGGATCGTGATCCTGGAGGCGACCATCGATCGCGAAGGCAACGTGATCAACGTCAACGTCCTGCGTGGTCTGGGTCTAGGCCTGGACAACGCCGCCATGAAGGCGGTTTCGGAGTGGAAGTACACCCCGACCTTCTACAACGGTCGTCCGGTGGAAGTCCTGCTTACCGTGACCGTTCAATTCACGCTTCAGTAGCCGCGTCGGCGGTACAAACTGGTTAAGGAAACGGGCTCCCCGCTACAATAAAGGGGTGGGGAGCCCGAAACCTATACAGGTAAGTCAGCATCATGAGAACCAAGCTCTATCGCGTAGTCCCTGCCGCCGTGTTGGCGGCGGCCCTTGCTGCCCCCGGTACCGCGCTGGCGCAGGATCCCGATGCGCTCTGGCGCGCCGGTGCTGCGGCCGCCACTAGCGGTGACTCTCGAGGCTGCATCGACAACCTCCGCGCCGCGCTGAAAGCCGGTGGCGAGGCGTATGATGGATGGGGCTGGCTGCACATGACCTTGGGCATATGCCTGGCGCAGCGCAACCAGCGCGACGAGGCGATCTCCGAGCTGCAGACCGCCAAGGACCTGGTGCACGACGACCAGGAACACTTCAACGTCAACAACTCGCTGGCGCAGGTGTACATCTCGCGCGGTTCCGCCGGTGACTACGATCGCGCCATCGCCGCCGAGAACGAGGCGGGCCAGTATGCGTCCGACGCACGCATGCGTGGGGTCCACTCGAAGACGCTCGGACAGGCCTACTACTTCAAGGAAGACTGGAGCGCCGCAGTGCGGCACCTTGGCGACGCCGCCTCGGCACGCGCTACCGACGCCGATGTTGCGCAGAAGCTCGGCCGGGCACACTTCGAGTCCGGCAATGCGACCCAGGCCAAGCAGTGGTTCGAGAAGACCCTGTCGTTGGATCGCAACAACAACGCTGCGATCACCAACCTGGGTCGATTGTTTCTCGATGACCAGGACTACGACCAGGCCATCAACTACCTCGGCCGCGCGGTCCAGGCTGATCCGCAGAACATGCAGATCCGCAACATGCTCGGCCGCGCCTATCTCGGCAAGAGGGACTATCGCAATGCGATTGCCCAGCTGAGGCAGGTGGTGCAGACGCGGTCCAGCGACGGCAACGCCCACTACAATCTCGGCCAGGCCTACCAGGCCTCCGGTGA
>JAJCXS010000071.1 GCA_029263335.1 Acidobacteriota bacterium
AACATCACCAGCGGTCGCGAGCGCGACTTCGCCTGGAGCGATGTCAACGGCAACGGTCAGGTCGAACCGTCCGAGATCGGCGCGCTGCTGTGGACCAGCGGCGGCTGGGATCCGGCCAACCCGACGGCACCTTCGCCCAACCTCGTAGATGACACCTCCGCGCCCTGGACCAACGAGCTGATCGTTGGTATCGAGCGTGAGATCAACCGGTCGTTCGCGATCGGCGGTAACTTCATCTACAAGAAGAACAGCAACTTCACCTGGAACATCCGTGACGGTGAACAGAACGACGCGTTCTGGACGCCGGCCTCTGCTGGTGGAGTCAACTTCTTCGAGCCGGTCGGTTCCCGATCGATCAGCAACCACTACCAGCAGCGTAACGGCTACGAGCGCAACTACACGGGCGTTGAGCTGTTCCTCAACAAGCGCTTCGCTGACAAGTGGATGGGCAACGCGTCGTTTACGTTCGCCAACCCGACCCAGAACTTCACCGAGTCCACCGGCTACACGGATCCCACCAACATCGGCGTGACCGATGGTGAGATCAACGCTGCCGGTTCGCGCACGAGCGCGTGGTGGGGTGCGAGCCGCTGGTTCTTCAAGGCGTCCGGCATGTACTCCCTGCCCGCAGGGTTCAACGTGTCCGGCTTCTTCCAGATCCGTGAGGGCAACATCATTGCTCCCGCGACCTTCATCAGCTCGGGCAACCGTGCCTTCGGTGCTGGTTCGGTCAACGTGATCCGGGACACCTTCGGCTCCGAGCGTCTGCCGACGTTCTGGACCGTCGATCTGCGCGCGGAGAAGACCTTTGATCTTTCCGATCAGGGTCGTATCCATCTGATCGCGGACGCGTTCAACGTGCTCAACCAGGACACCGTCCTGGCCCAGCACACGTCGATCACGTCTTCGGCTTTCGAGAAGATCCGTGAGGTCCAGCAGGGCCGCACGATCCGCTTCGGAGTCCGCGCAGTTCTCCGCTAGTCGGAGTTCTGTGTAGGGTCACTTCGGTGACCTGACGAAATCGCCCCCGGGGCTTCGGCCTCGGGGGCTTTTTCTGTCTGCGGTGCCTCAGGGAGAAGCGCGTTTCTGAACGTGTGCGGGCGAACTCATTGCTGCGACCGGTCGGGCGGCGAGCAGGGTGCGGCCGGGGTGCATCGCCTGCAGTGCGGTGCCGAGTTCTCGGCCAAGACGCGAGGGCAAGGACGATCGAGAAACGTGTCAGGCGGTCACCGCACAGCCGGACGCACCCTGCTCGCCTCCCGACCGGCCTCAGTTACGCCTTCGCTTCCATCCAGTTCGGCCCCGTGCCGACGTCGACTACGAGGGGGACGTCGAGTTCTATGGCGCCTTCCATCTCTTCGCGGACGATGGTCGTGATCGCTTCGATCTCGTCCTCGGGGACCTCGAGCACGAGCTCGTCGTGTACCTGGATGGTCATGCGGGCGCCGTAGTCCTCATCCGTCAGGCGCGCGTCCAGGTTCACCATGGCCAACTTGATGAGATCGGCGGCGGTGCCCTGCAGCGGGGTGTTCACGGCGATCCGTTCGCCGAATGCGCGAACCATAGAGCGCCCGCTGTGGAGTTCGGGCAGATGGCGTACGCGGCCCAGCAGAGTCGTCACGTAACCGACCTCTTTCGCCTCTTCAACGGTACCTTCCAGGTACTCGCCGACCTTCGGATAGGCGCTGCGGTACTGCGCAATGAAGTCCTTGGCCTCCTTCACCGAGACCTCGAACTCGCGCGCGAGCCGCTGCGGACCCATGCCGTAGAGGACCCCGAAGTTGATGACCTTGGCGCGGTCGCGCTGCTCGTGGCTGACCTCGTCCGGATCGACATGGAATATCGCCGCGGCGGTGGCGCGATGGATGTCGAAGCCCTCACGAAAGGCGCGTTGTAGCTCGGCATCGCCGGACAGGTGGGCCATGATGCGCAGTTCGATCTGGGAATAATCTGCGATCAGCAGCTGGTGGCCGTCGGCAGGAACGAAAGCCTGGCGGATCTGCCGTCCCGTGGCGGTTCGGATCGGGATGTTCTGCAGGTTCGGGTTGCTGCTCGATAGTCGGCCGGTGGCCGCCACCGCCTGATCGAACGAAGCGTGCACACGACCCGTCTCGGCGAACACAAACGTAGGCAGGGCGTCGAGGTAGGTGCTCTTCAGTTTGGTCGCTTCACGGAATTCGAGCACCTGACGGGCGATCGGGTACTCCACGGCCAGCGCCTCGAGGACCTCGGCCTTGGTCGACCGATTGCCACTCTTGGCGGTCTTGCCAGCGGACGGGAGTCCCAGCGTGTCGAAGAGCACCTCGCCAAGTTGCTTGGGCGAGTTGATGTTGAACGTGGTGCCGGCGGCGTCGAAGATCTGCCGCTGGAGGTCGTCGATACGGGTGGCGAATGACGCGCTCAGTTCGGCCAGGTACGACGTGTTGATGCGCACGCCAGAACTCTCCATGCGTGCCAAGACACGGCACAGCGGCATCTCGATGGTTTCGAACAGGGTGGCCAGCCCGGGCTGGGCGGCGAGGTCGGCCGTGAAGGCCAGCGCCAGCTGCAGAGTTACGTCGGCGCGTTCGCCGGCAAACTGGGCGGCCTCCTCGATGGGCACCATGTCGAACGTCGATTTCTTGTCGGGCAGAATGTCGGCGCGCTTGGTTGCCTGGGTTCGCAACAGATCGAGCGCGAGTTCCTCGATCGAGTGCGACGTACGTGTCGGATGCAGAACATACGAGGCCAGCATCGTGTCGAGCGTCGGCCGCGGCATGGGCAGCCCGTGGTGTGCGAACGTGATCAGGGCGCGCTTCATGTCGTGCCCGATCAGCTGTACGGAGCCGTCGGTGAGAACTGAGCACAATTGCTCGAGGCAGGCCGACGGACTCATCGTGTTCGCGGCCGTCAGACCTTGGTGGCCTACTGGTAGATAGACCGCCTGCCCGGGCTCCGTCGCCATGGCGATACCGACGATGTTGGCTCGCATGGGCTCGGGGTGATCCGTCTGCAGCGCGAAAGCCAGACGCCCTGCGACGCGTGCCCCTTCCAGGAAACTATCGAGGTCCGCAGCGCTACTCAGTATCGCGTAGGCGCCTGTCGGTGCTTCGGGCTCGTCGGCGTATTCATCCACCAGACGTCGGAATTCCAGCTCGATGAAGAGATCGCGGACATCCGATCGGTTGGGTTCGGCGGCGCGCAGGTCCTCGAGTGCGACCGGCAGTTCCAGCTCCGTATGAATGGTGGCGAGGTGTTTGGACAGGATCGCCTGATCGGCGTACTCGACCAGGTTGCGACCATATTGGAAGCGGATCACGTCGTCGGCGTGTTCGATCGCCCCTTCCACGGAGCCATAGGCTTGGATCAGCTCACGGGCCCGCTTGGGGCCGACGCCCGGGACGCCGGGAATGTTGTCGACGTTGTCGCCCATGAGTCCGAGCAGGTCTGCCATCTGACTCGGTAGCACTCCGTACTTCTGCTCGACCGCCGCCGTGTCGTACACGACCGTTTGGTTGCGATCGCTGCGCAGTTCTACATGGTCGTCGACGAGCTGTAGCAGATCCTTGTCCTCAGAGGCGATAACTGTCCGGACGCCTGCCGCGGAGGCGGTCTTGGCGAGGGTGCCGATGACGTCATCGGCCTCGTACCGGTCGAGCTGCACCATCGGGATCCCCATGGCCTCGATTACCTTGCGTACCCACGGGAGCTGGGCGCGCAGATCGTCGGGCATGGGCGTGCGGTTGGCCTTGTATTCAGCGTATTCTTCGTGCCGGATCGTCTTGCCGCCAGGATCAAACACCACCGCGACATAGTCGGGTTTCTCCTCGTGCAGAAGACGGCGCAGCATGGTCGTGAAGCCGTAAGTCGCGTTGGTGGGCACGCCGCGCGCCGTGGAGAGTTCCGGCAGCGCATGGTAGGCGCGGTGGATCTGGTTGTAGGCATCCACCAGACACAGTTTCTTGGTCGCCATGGGTCGCGCTCCGTACATGACTGGCCGGGGTTGGCCAGGTTAGAATACTGTGGAGTTGATGGCGCCGGGTCAGCCAGCTAATTGCGGAGAATGCCGGTCGGTTGACCCTTGCCTGACCGCAGTGATAGCGTGCCTCTACCTACCCCTGAGCGGAGCCCCTTTAGGTCACCACCGATGCCTAGTACAAAGCGCATCGGGGCCGTAGCGACGATTCTTACACTTTTCGTTGCTGCTCTTGCCCCATCGGTACATGCACAGGTGCCTGTGTCGCGCACGATCGCGTCCGACATGACACTGTCCGGGGTGGTGCAGGACACGCGCGGGCTGCCCTTGCTCGGTGCGTTCGTGGCCGTCATCGCGCTCGGCGCTGATGAGCCCGCCGCTGTTGTGGTTACCGACGGACGGGGCGCATTCAGTGTCGGCAACTTGCCGCAGGGTGTGTACTCGCTCCTGGTAGGAAGCCTCGGTTTTACCGGCACCGTACTGCAGGGCATCAACGTTCCGACGACGGTCCCGGTTACGCTGCAGCTCGAGCCGGACCAGGAGCGCAGCCTGGCGGCGTTTGATGCGCCGCTCGACCTCGGCTACGCGCTGCGGTCTTCCAAGCGCGATGTGCTGCGCCAGACCGACACCACGCTCGTGACCGCGGATGGCGAGGTGGCTGCGGGAAACCACGCTGCTGCCGGCGACGGCACGGTGCGCCCTGCGATGATGATGGGCGGCGAGATTCGCCTGTGGAGTTTTGCCAACGTTGGCAGCCGCGAGAGCGTCGGCGTGACGACCCTGGATCTGAGCGGCGAGAACATGTGGAACCTGCGGGCGCATGTCGGCAACCGGGGTTCGGTTTGGGCCGCGAGCAATCTCGAACAGGACCTGGGCAGCGGCCATAATCTCCGTGTTGGCTTCGGGTACGTCGGCGGCGGCTTCCAGTTCGTACTGCCCGAAGAGTTGGACGGGCCCGGGAGTTGGATCGGCCGCTTGGACGTTGAAGATACGTGGCAGGTGGCCGAGCCGCTGCAGGTCCGCTACGGCGTCCGCTACGAACACCACAACTATCTCGGCAATACCGAGATGGTTTCTCCAGCATTCGAGCTGGCGTTTGCGGTTGTCGACAACACCCGTCTCACGACGGGTGTTTCTATGAATTCGACCGGGCTGGGACTGGCGCATGACAACGGCTTCGCGGTCATGTCCATGCTCAACAAGGCGAACATTCGCATCAACGACACGGCTCGGGTAGTGCCCGAACGTGCCCTGCGATATCACCTGGGCCTGGAGCAAGTGATCGGCGGGGCCGCAGTTAGCGTGCGCGCCTACTACGACGATGTCACCGACGAGCTTCTCGGCGTGTATCTGGCGGGCGCCAACGGTCAGCACAACTATCTGTTCTTCAACGTCGGCGACACCGGTGCGCGCGGCGTCGAGCTTGGGGTCGCGGGCAAGATCGTCGACGCGGTGTCGGGTGAGATCACCTACGCGTTCCGCGACCGCGAGACTGCTTATGGCTGGCGGGCGCTCACTCCGGTCGGGCCCGCGAGCGGCGCGGCGTCGGTGGATCAACTGGCGCGCCAGACCCACGAGGTCAACGCTACGGTCGCCGCCCAGATCCCAACCGCACAGACGTTCGTGGAAGCTACCTACAACTGGCGTCACGGCATGCTTGCCGTGCGGGACGGGCAGGCGCGTCCGGACATTGGCCGCTTCGATTTTCGTGTGCGACAGCCGCTGCCATTCCATGGGCTGCGCACCGAGTGGTCGGCAATGCTGCAGGTACGCAACCTGCTGGGACAGGAGTACGAAGGTCTGTACAACGTTTCGCTCGCCGAGCTGGTGGGCCTGACCCGCGGGATCGCGGGCGGCTTGGCGGTGCGTTTCTAGAGACAAGAGGCGAGACGGTGTTTGCCGCGGGGCGCGGCTAGCACGGTGGCGACGAAGAGGTTTAGGGCGGCGAGGGGAGGTATCCCTCGCCTTTTTTATTTACGACTAATCCAATAGCGCGGATCGTTCATCCAAATGGTTGGATTTTAGATTGTCGATTTTTGTCAGTCTGAAGGCGAGAGCCAGTAGAATCAGCGATTTACGGGAGTCAGAAAGGTCTGCGACCTTGGTACGACTCTTGCGTACGTAACGGGAGAGCCTCCGTCTGTCCGGCGGCCAGGTACAACTCGGTGAAGCGACGATGACCCACGACGAACAACGAATGGACACGCTGCAGGTGGCGGGGCTGATTGCCCTCGCCGGCGCGTTGCTGTTCCTTGGCGTGATCTCGTTCACCAACCAGTTGAGCTGGCGCGAGCCAACCGACGGCGTGATCTGGGAGCAGCAAGGGGCCGACGTGGTGGCCGCCAGCGTCGAGTCCGACGGGCCCGGCGCCGACGCCGGAATCCGCAGCGGCGATGTCCTGATTGCAGTCGACGGCCAGCGGCCGGTCAATCCCGACGTTGTCGACGTGATGCTGTTCCAGCGTGACGTGGACGAGCGGATGAACCTGACGATCGATCGCGCCGGCCGCGACATCGAAGTAGATCTGATCGTCGGCGGTGTTGACGATCTTGACGTTCGGGCGACCCTGTACCTGGCGTTTGTTGGACTCGCCTTTCTGATCGCCGGCGTTTTCGCGGTGCTGCGCAACCCCGAAGGGCCGAGCCGGCGCTTCCTAGTGCTTGCCGTGGCGTTCTACGCGCTGTTCGCGTTGTCGCCAACGACGCGAGTGACCGACCCCTGGCACACCACGCTGTTCTGGCTCGACCAGATTGCTCGCGACCTGGCGCCAGCTTTGTTTCTCTACTTTGCTCTGACGTTCCCGAAACCCAAAGAGGAGCTCGAGGAGGCCCGCCGCGCCGTCACGATGTTGGTCTTCGGCCCGGGGCTGCTCCTGCTCGCGGTGAATCTCTTTGCTCAGTACGGCGCCCATCGGTTTGGCATCAGCCAGCTCGGCGCCCAGCGCGTGTTCGAGGCAGGTGCTCGCCTGGAGCTCGTTTATTTTGCCGCCTCGATTGCCCTTGGCATCCTGGCGTTCGCCCACACGATTGCCCACACCACCAACGCGATGGAGCGTATGCGCCTGCGGTGGCTCGTCGGCGGCGTCGCCGTTGGTGCGCTCCCGTTAGTCGTGTTCTACGTGCCCATGCAGTTGCTCGGGGCCAGTAACCCTGCCCTGGTCAACGTGCTGGTATTGCCGCTGTTGTTGGTGCCGCTTTCGTTCGCCTACGCCGCGGTCGGGTTCCGGCTCTGGGATGTCGAAGTCATCCTCAAGGGCGCGATTACCTATGCGATTACCATCGCGTTGGCGTTGGGCGTCTACTTCACCACGCAGTGGGCGCTCGCGAGTACCCTCGGGCCGGACGACAACCTGGTGCAGACGGCGGCGCTCATCGCCACGCTGATTGTGGCTCTGGGCTTCGCCCCTCTACGCGACAAGCTCCTCGACGTCGCCGACCGCATCTACTACCGCGATGCCTATCGCGGCCGCCGCACGCTCATGGACTTCGGCCGCGAGCTGAACGGCGAGACGGACCTGGCCAACGTCGTCAGCCTTTTGGTGCAGCGTGTCCGCGAGACGATGCGGGTCGGGCGGGTGGCGGTGCTGCTTCGCATCGAGGCCACCGACAACCTACGCATCGTTCCCGCCGATGGTCACCTTTCCAGCGGCCCGGCCCTGTCGTCGAACTTCTCCCAGTTCGTGGCCGGTGCTCTGGTAAAACGGCCGTACCTGTTCATAGATGACCTCGACGCCATGCTCGAGGAGTACCCGGCCGACCGTGAGGTGCTGGAGGCCGAGGATCTCGCCTACTTCCTGCCACTCGACGTGAAGGGCGACATCATCGGTGTGCTGGCGATTGGCCGCCGCCTCTCCGGCGATTTTCTGTCTACCGACGATCTCAAGGTGTTGCAGCCGCTCGCCGCTCACCTGGCGCTGGCCGTGGACAACGCCCTGCTGTACCGAGAAGTACGCCGTCGTGCCACGGAACTCGAACAGCTCAAGGAGTACAGCGAGAACATCGTCGAGAGCATCACCGCTGGCGTCATGGTTCTCGATGCTGGTGGCCACGTGCAATCGTGGAACCGGGCCCTGGCCGACCTGCACTCTCTGGAACCAGAACAGGCGACAGGGCACACGGTCGAAGAGCTGTTCTCTCCTGGCTTCTGCAAGGTTCTCGGCGAGGCTCGCGAGAAAGTCCGCCGCGGTTTTGAACCGCTGACTTCCGCGTATCGCATCCCGATGCGTACTCAAGACGGCGAAGATCGCGTGGTCACTCTGTCGGTTGCACCGCTCGTTGGTGAGGAAGGCGAGGAGGGAACGGTCGTCATCATCGATGATGTAACCGAGCGGACCGAGATGGAATCACAGCTGCGTCAGGCCGAGAAACTCACTTCGGTGGGGCTGCTCGCGGCCGGCGTGGCTCACGAGGTCAACACTCCGCTCGCGGGGATCTCTGCCTACGTGCAGATGCTGCAGCGCAAGTTGCCCGACACTGATCCGCGCGGCGCGATTCTCGAAAAGATCGAGAAGCAGACCTTCCGCGCGTCGCGAATCGTCAACAGTTTGCTGAATTTCTCGCGCCAGGAGACAGGCGACTTCCGCCGCGTCGATCTGAACAGTGTCGTCGACGAAACGCTGGCGTTGGCGGAAATTCAGCTGCGCAAACGACAGATCGAGGTCTCGACCACGCTCGATGACGACGTTCCGGTGCAGGGCGATCCGATCAAGCTGCAGCAGGTGCTGATGAACCTGTTGCTGAACGCCCGCGATGCGATGCCGCAGGGTGGCTCGGTGAGCATTAGCACGGCCCGCCACAACGGCAGCGCCGTACTGCAGGTTCGGGACAGTGGCACGGGCATCGACGCCGAGGCCATCGACAAGGTCTACGACCCGTTCTTCACCACGAAGGGTATTGGCAAGGGCACCGGACTCGGTCTGTCGGTGTCCTACGGCATCATCCAGGAGCATCACGGCTCGATCACCGTCGACAGCGTTCCTGGCGAAGGCACCGTTTTTCGCATCAGCCTGCCGGCGTTCGTCGCTACACAGGCCGCCGCCGGTTAGCGGTCGGCGCTTAGAAGTACTACCCCACGGGCCGTCAGCCCTGCTGCTTGGCTGAGGCCGCGAGAGAAGACTTGGCGAATACGAAGACCATTCTCGTCATCGACGACGAAGCGATCATGCGGGAGACGCTCTCCGACTTCCTGCACGATGAAGGCTTCCAGGTGGACGTTGCGTCCTCCGGTGAGGAAGGCCTCGAACTGGCGAAGGCGAAGCCCTACGACTGTGCCATCGTCGATTTGATGATGCCGGGGATGGACGGCGTCCAGACCACGCGCGCACTCAAAGAGCACGACAGCACGCTGCCGGTGATCATGATTACCGCCTACGCATCGGTGGAATCGGCCGTCGATGCGATGAAGCAGGGCGCTCACGAGTACATCACCAAGCCGTTCAAGATCGATGAGGTGCTTCTCGTTATCGAGAGTGCCATCCGCCAGCGCGATCTGGAACTTGAAGTGCGGAGCCTGCGCCGGGCGTTACGTGAGAAGTACCGCTTCGAGAACATCATCGGCAAGAACCGCAAGATGCAGGAGGTCTACGCCCTCATCTCGCAGGCGGCCCCTTCGCGTTCGACGATTCTCATCCTCGGGGATAGCGGCACCGGCAAGGAGTTGGTGGCCAAGGCGATTCACGCCAACAGCACGCGCGCCGACAACGCCTTCGTCACGGTCAACTCCGGCGCGATGTCGTCGGAGCTTCTCGAGAGCAACCTGTTCGGCCACGAGAAAGGTTCGTTCACGGGTGCGGTGAGCAGCAAGAAGGGCCTTTTCGAGGTGGCGGACGGCGGTACGATCTTCCTCGACGAGATTGCCAACGTTGCTCTCGATGTTCAGGCCAAGCTGCTGCGCGTGATTCAGGAGCGCGAATTCATGCGCGTCGGCGGCCTCGAGAACATCAAGACGGACGTGCGCATCATCTCGGCAACCAACGTGGACCTGCGACGTAAGGTGGCTGATGGTGAGTTCCGCGAGGATCTCTACTACCGTCTCAACGTGATCACCTTGTCGCTACCACCACTGTGCGATCGGGCCGACGATATTCCTCTCCTGACCCAGCACTTCCTCGACAAGTACGCCGAAGAGAACGGCCGACAAGGTCTCGCGATGAGCGAGGAGGCCGTCGACGTGCTCAAGGCGTACCAGTGGCCGGGCAATGTCCGCGAGCTCGAGAACGCGGTGGAGCGCGCCGTCGTTCTGGCCCCTGTCGACGGCCACATCGGCGCCAGCCTGGTGCGTGAGTACATCGACCCGGAGCCACTCGATGGCGCTGCCTTGCCCCACCTGATGCTAGGCACGGCGCCCCTGCGCGGCATGGTCGAGGAATTCGAGAAGCGACTGATTCTGCGCGCCCTCGAACAAACGGAGTGGGTGCAGAAAGACGCCGCGGTCCTGCTCGACGTGAAGCCGACTACGCTGAACGAGAAGATCAAACGTTACGGCATCCGAGCGGTGGTCAAGGAACACGCTTAGGCGCTTGGGAGCGGGCGGCGCCCCACTACTCTCCAGGGGCGGTGACCGTTCGTGAGTTGCTCGGTCTGCCGTGCCCTCGCGTCTTGGCCGAAGACTCTTCAGCGCAGTGCAGGCGATGCCCCTGGAGAGTAGTGGGGCGCCGCCCGCTCCAGTGACTTGCGGGGTTCTTGGCTACCGGGATTCCTTTCGAACGCCTGAGCTTCGGCGTGGGCCGGTAAGGTTGTCGCGGTCTTTCGAGACGCGAAACGTTCGCTCCGCCACCGGCATCGGCGCCCGGCCGCACGCCGACGCTCCGCAGTCACGCCCGGTCACACTCAGGTGTCGCCAGGGCGGAGGGGATGTCCCTCTTACGCGGCATCGCCTGCAGTGAGCCAAAGAGTCTTCGGCCAAGACGCGAGAGCACGGACGTCTGCCTGGGCAATAGCGGCGACCGCCGCGAAAGAGGGACATCCCCTCCGCCCAGTCCTACACCTAAAGCATGAACAGGTACGTGAACTTCAGAATGATCGCCCGATCCGCCGGCAGCGTGCCGTGGCCCGTTTCCCATTCCTGGTTGTAGACCAGGAACAGATCGGCGCCCGGTCGGTAGATCCAGTTGAAGCGCGAGTTGAGGCTCAGCAGGTCGTCCGAGTCGTTGTACTGGGCGAAGGTGTTCCAGAACAGGTTCGGGCTCAGGGCCACGTTTACTCGCTGGCGCAGCGTGTTTACGGTGAACTCGCCTGCCGGCAGGGTGACGTCGTTGTACGACCAGTCGGTGTTCAGGCTCAGGTGCTTGCTGGCGCGCACGGTGAGGCCGTTGGTTCCCTGCAGGCGGTTGCCGTTGTAGAAACCGCCGGTTGTCCAGAAGCCGAAGTAGGAGACTGGGCGGCTGCTGTCGGTACGCAGAAAGATGCCGACGGTCGTCCAGTTGTAGCGGCCCGGCTCGATGAAGATGCCCGGCTGAATCTCGAAGCGAGCGTCGAGCCGATCGAAGTTGTGATCGCCGAAGAACGTAGCTCGATCGCCGGAGAGCAGGTCGAAGCCGAAGAAGCGCAGCGTCGCGCTGACGCTCTCGAGTTGGCCGTCGTTGTCGAGGGTGTAGGTGCCGCGATGCGCGAAGCTGAGATTGCGCACGCCGAGGTCGTTGCTCGGCCGTGGTTCGAAGTTGATGTTGTAGCTGTACTGGCTGATGCCCCGGCGTCGCAGGAATCCCATTTCCGGGTCGAAGTCGTCGCTGATGCGAGTGAGCCCGGCGCTGGCCTGCAAGATGCTGCCACGGTAGTTGAAGCCCGCGCTGCCCGCCCAGCCGGAACCCTCAACGCCGGCGCTGCGGCTGGTGGCGAACGACCCGTTGAAGTTGATCCGCTGGCTCGGGTTGATGTCGGTGTCGATGCCGAAGACCCGGTTCCAGTCATTGCCGCCCGTCTGCCGATTGGTGAACATGCCACCCACGAACGAGCGGGCGCCGAAGTTGCGTTTTAGTCGCGCGACGCCCCAGTTGGTTGAGCGCACGCCGATGTCTTCGATCGAGTCGGTCTGTACATCGAGCAGACCCCAGTTCCAGCCACCAGACCGGCCGGTGAAACGGCCGCCGGCGAGGATCGGCACGATGGCGCCTTCGCCAATGCCGATGTTGCGCGAGTGGAACATACGCCACAGCGGACCGCCGCGGTTGGTGCCGCCCGCCGCACTGGTGTTGGCGAACTCGAAAATGCCCGCGTTCTCCAGGAAGAACTCTCGTTTCTCGGGGAAGAACAGTGAGAAACGCGTCAGGTTGACCTGCTGGTCGTCCACTTCGACCTGGGCAAAATCGGTGTTCGCCGTGAGATCGAGCGTCATCGAGTTCGAGATACCCCAGCGCAGCAGATCGAGGCCGGCGTCGAGTTCGGTCTCGGCCTCGCTCATCGGGTCGCGATAGTCGCGGGCGGCGGTGCCGGAGCCAAAGGGCTTGATGCGAAGGTTCAGCCCGGGCTCCAGTCCCTGCATGCCAATCAGGTCGCCGGCCAGCGATACCCGCAGCAGATCGGCGTCGAGGTCGATCGGCGCCCAGTGAACCTCTTCGTTCTTGCGACGAATCAGTCGCCGGATGTTCACACCCCAGGTATCGGTGTTGGGATCGAACCGCAGGGTCGAGAACGGCACCACAAGCTCGGCCGACCACCCTTCCGGGGTGCGGCGCGCGGCCGCGTTCCAGACACCGTCCCATTCGAAATTGGCGTTGCTCTCGTTCTCGATCAGCGCGTCGGCGCGAGCCCCGTTGGGGTTGGTCTCGAAGTAGAAGCCGTTGCGGCCATCCAGAAACGTATCGAGGATGACGCCGATCGAATCGTCGTCGCGGTACGCACCCGCGTTGCCTCCGAAACCCCCGAAGCTGCCCTCGCCGTCGCGCTGCATCTCCTTGGCGACGACGGCGCTCGGCTCGCTGTCGAACGCCATGATGCCGATGTAGAAGTTCTTGTCGTCGTACGCGAAGCGCACCTCGGTGCGCTCGGTCGCGGCGTCGCCCGGGTCGGGCTGCCGCTGCGTGAACCCGGTGGCGGGTAAGGCCTTCTGCCAGAAGGGCTCGTCCAGATAGCCGTCCATGCGCACGGGTTCGTCGATGATCAGCGCGCCGGTGGCCGGTGTCTCACGGGCTTGCTGGGCGCCCGCGGGTCCAGCAAGGGCGGCCAGCAGTAAGAGTGCCACCACGATGGCGCTACAGAGCCCCTGGCGTGAGCGCTGAGCCTGTGCTCGCGTGGACGGCGAGCGAACTCCGAGCGCACGGATTTCGACGTTTCTTCTTGGCATAGGAAAACCGGCAGTGGGGCAGTCGCCGAAGGCTAGCACTTTGGGCAGGGGCTGATCGTCGGGCGATTAGCCCGCGCGTCGGGGGACGTACACGCGGCGTCCGGCCTCCATGGCATCGATCTGGGTCATGAGGTCTTCGAAGTCGGCGGAGTCCTTTACGAAATCAATATCGGTCGTGTTGATCACCAGCAGCGGCGTGTCGTCGTATTGCAGATAGTAGTGAGCGTACGCCTCGGCCACCTGCGCCAGGTAATCGCGCGAGATATTGCGCTCAGCATCCCGATCGCGCTTCTTCACCCGCTCCACCAGTACGTCGATGGAGCCCTGCAGGTAGACGATGAGGTCGGGCTTCGGCACCTGCGGCTCGAGCACCCCATAGAGCTTCTCGTAGAGGAGCAGCTCGCTGTCGGTGAGGGTGAGATGAGCGAACACGCGGTCCTTCTGCATGGTGAAGTCGGCCACGGTGAACCGTGAGAACAGATCGCTTTGCCCCGCTTCGGTGAGGATCTGATAGCGCGATAGCAGGAAGTACAGCTGTGCCTGGAACGCTGCGCCGGCCTGTTCCTTGTAGAAGGGCTCCAGAAACGGATTCTCTGGATCTTCGAGCATCTTGGTGGCGCCGAGGTGCTGCACCATGAGGTTGACCATGCTGGTCTTGCCGACGCCGATTGGACCGTCGAGAGCGATGTAGTTCTTCCGCATTAAGCTGGCGTCCAGTCGGGCTCGTGTCGAGGGGAGAGCGCGGCGGGCGCCGGGGCCAGCAGCCAGACCCGCTCGGGAGAGTGCAGTTCATCTCGTAAGGCTGCGATTGACCGCCCGGCCGTTGGGTGAACGAGGTTCATTGCGATCTCGGCGAGCGGGTTCAGCACGAAGCGGCGCTCACACATACGCGGGTGGGGAACCTGAAGCTCGGGATCGTCCATGACGCGGCCATCATAAAGCAGAACGTCGGCATCGAACGTGCGAGCCGAAAGTACGCCCGGCTGGCGGGTTCGACCGCAGCGCTGTTCCGCGGCCAGCGCCGCACGCAACAGCGCCTCGGGTGAGGGGGGGCGGGCGATGCGCACGACACAGTTCACGAACCAGGGCAGGGTGTCGTCGCCGACCGGCTCGGACAGCCACAGCGACGAGCTGGCGTCGATATGGAGCCCCTCGTTCTGCAGCGCGGCGATACCGGCACGCAGCCAGGCACCACGATCTCCTCGGTTCGAACCCAGTCCCAGGTAGGCGTGCATGGCACTTCGCTTGTTTGCGCTCCAACTTAGCTTGCTCAGGCTGAACGGCGGTCCCTATACTGCCTGCTCACGCAGCTACCCGGCGCCGGCGACGAATCCGACCGCCGCAACGAGGCCTGCCGGACTTCCGCGACGGGCCGCTAGGACGCTGACAGACAATGACCGACCTACTCTCGCGCATCGAGAAGCGTGACGCACATGTTTGTGTCATCGGACTCGGTTATGTCGGCTTGCCGCTGGCGGTAGCCTTTGCCGAGGCCGGGTTTCGCGTAACGGGCCTCGACGTCGACAGTAGCAAGGTTGACGCGATCAACGCCGCTAGCTCCTACATTCCGGACATCACCACCGAGCGCGTACGCGAGCAGGTTGATGCGGGCCGTCTGGATGCCACCACCGACGCCGAGATCCTGGCCAAGGTGGATACGGCACACATCTGCGTGCCGACACCATTGAGCAAGACTCGCGACCCGGACATCTCGTACCTGGTCGTGGCGGGAGAGCAGGCCGCGGCGCATGTCCATGCCGGCATGCTCATCGTCCTCGAGAGCACCACCTACCCGGGCACGACCGAGGAGGTGCTGGCGCCCCGATTGGCCGAGAGCGGCCTCGAGCTGGGTAAGGACTACCATCTGGCGTTCTCGCCGGAACGCATCGATCCGGGCAACCCGACCTTCACGCTCGAGAACACGCCGAAGGTTCTTGGCGGCATGACGCCGGAGTGCACCAGGGTCGCTGCGGCGCTGTACGGCACGATCGTGTCCGAGGTGCACGAGATGACCTCGCCCGCAGCGGCGGAGCTGGTGAAGTTGCTCGAGAACACGTTTCGATCGGTCAACATCGGCCTCGCCAACGAGATGGCGCTCATGTGCGACCGCATGGGGATCGATACCTGGGAGGTCATTCACGCTGCGGCGACAAAACCCTTCGGGTTCATGCCCTTCTTCCCGGGGCCTGGCCTGGGCGGGCACTGCATCCCGGTCGATCCGCTGTATCTGACCTGGAAAGCAAGGACGCTGAACTACCGGGCGCGCCTGGTCGAGACCGCCGCCGAGATCAATGCCGGTATGCCCGAGTACGTGGTGGAGAAGGTCGCCGGGGCACTCAACGACCATGAAAAGAGCGTAAGAGGATCGCGAATCCTGATGGTTGGCGTGGCCTACAAGCGGGACATCGACGACACCCGTGAATCACCCGCCCTCGATGTCATGCGACTGCTGCAGGACCGTGGTGCGCTGGTGGACTACGCCGACCCATGGGTTCCCAGACTGACCCCGGCCCAGGGCGTGCTCGCCGATCAGGATTCGATCGAAGGTCTGCCGGAGGTCTGCGCCGAGTACGACTGCGTGGTCGTGGGCACGGATCACACCGACATCGACTGGCCCGGCGTTCTCGCCGCTGCAGTCCTCGTCGTGGATACGCGCAACGTGGCGAACGGGCTCACCACGCCTAACGTCGTCCGGATCTGAGGGCGGCCGTGGCCGAAGGTCAGAAGACGATCGTCTCGAACCGTCGGGCCCGTAAAGACTACGAGGTGATGGACACCTACGAGGCGGGCCTCGTGCTCCTCGGCACCGAAGTCAAGGCCCTGCGCAGTGGCAATGCCAATCTCAAGGACTCCTACGCCGCGCTCGACGGTGACGAGCTGTGGCTGCACAACTTACACATCGGCCCGTACCCGCCCGCCGGCCCGGACAACCAGCATGAGCCGGAACGTCTGCGCAAGCTGCTTCTGAACCGGCGTGAAATCGATCGGCTAATCGGTCGCGTTATCGAGAAAGGGCTCACGCTGGTACCGCTGCGGATCTACTTCAAGGGCGGGCGAGCCAAGCTCGAACTGGCGGTGGCGCGCGGCCGCAAGCAATACGACAAGCGCGATATCAAGCGACGCGAAGCGGTGAATCGCGAGATCGAGCAGGCACTGCGCCGCCGCCGATAACCGTTCGTTGCGGGGCCGGCTGCTCCTGCGACTAGGTGGCCAACTTCGCCGCCAGGCGCATGGCTGCCAACATGGGGGCGTGGTCGGCTCCGTGCGTGCCCGCGAGGTCGTACGCGGTACCGTGATCGGGCGAGGTGCGCACATACGAGAGGCCCAGCGTCAGGTTCACCGTCGGCCAGGGCGCACGCTTCGCCATGATCGTGCCCTGGTCGTGGTACAGCGCCAGAATCACGTCGAGTTCGTCCCGTAGGAAGATCGAGTCGGCAGGGTACGGCCCGCGCGCGTCGATCGCGTCGTCAGCCACTGCGCGGATCGCTGGCGCCAGCAGACGAGGTTCCTCGCCGCCGATCGCACCGTGCTCGCCGGCGTGCGGGTTCAGGGCCGCCACGCCGACCACCGGTTCCCGGCCGAAGCGTTTGTGCCACGCTGCGTGCAGGCGACGCAGTGCAGCTTCGACCGTTACGGGTCGCACCATCGCGATCGCGCTGGCGAGAGGCAGGTGTGTGGTCAAGAGCGCGATGTCCGCGGCCACACTGTCGCGTGCGGGTCGGTCGCCGGGTCCGGACTGAGCGGCATTCTCGATACACCGCCGCGATGTCCGCGGCGCGGCGAAGAGCATGATGGGATGGGCAGTGCCGTCGAGGGTGGCGAGAAACTCCGTGTGTCCCTTGAATCCCGGCGCGTGGACCGCCACTCCCTGCTTGCTCAGTGGGGCCGTGACGAGCGCGTCAATTGCGCCTGCGGCAGCGAGTTCGGCACCTGCCTGAATCCCGGCCAGTGCCGCCGCCCCGTCGATCGCGCGCGGGCGCCCCGGCACTAGGCCCTGTGGGACCGTCGCGCATGCCAGAAGGAACGGCCCCGACTCTCCTTTGCGCGTCATGTCGCGGGCCGCGGCCGCCGACGAAACGAGCTGGGGCGGTTCGACGCCGTCCAGACGCGCCGCGTAGGTCGCGAAGACGGAGGCGTCGCCGAGGAAGAGGCACGCCGCGTCTGGCTCGGGCGCCGCCGCGAGTTCGGCAGCGGCGGCGAGCAGTATCTGCGGCCCGATGCCGGCCGGGTCGCCCATGCTGCACCCGAGCAGCGGGAGGCTCACGAAGCGACCCGTTGTCCCGCACCACCCAGTGCGCCGCCGATCTCGATCAGCGTCTGTTCGAGTGCCATCTTGATGTTGGGCTGGATGCCCGTGGTGAACCGTTCGATGCCGACGTTGAGCGCCCGCAGCGCGTCGATCACCGCGTCCTCGTTGACCTCGCGGCCCCAGGCTACCCAGGCGTCGCGCTGCGCCGAATTCACCAGACCGGCACCCTCGGCCTCGCTCGTCACCACCAGTAGATCGCGCAGCACGTCGCGGCCAACGCGCAGAGTGCTGGCCGCCCTCTGCGTAGCGGTTTCTCCATAGCCGTTGTTGGCCAGGCTGTCGGCCGCGGCGACGACGCCACCACCGCCATGCTGAGACAGACGCAGAGCCTCGACGACCGTCTCGAGCAGCGTTCCATAGGCCTCCAGGTCCATGGCCAGGGCTCCACCGATGCTGCCGGGGTTCAGGGCCGCCCGCAGGCGAGCCTCTTCGCCAGGCAGCTGCATCTGTTGCTCGAGGTACTGCCGTACAGTTTCCTGGCCAACGGGGGAGAAGCGCAGCGTCTGGCAACGCGATTGCACGGTGGGGAGGAGCGATCCGGGCGCGGCGGTAGCCAAGACGATGGTGGTGGAGGCGGGCGGTTCCTCGAGCGTCTTGAGGAACGCGTTTTGCGCCGCGCCGGGCATCGCGTGTGCGTCGTCGACGATGACGACCCTGCGCTTGCCCTCGTGGGGGCGGTAACCGATGGCGCTGATCAATTCGCGGATCTGCCCGATGCGGATGATGCGCGGAGCCGGGGCGATCCACACGACGTCGGGGTGGATGCCTCGCGCGATCTTGCTGCAGGAGATGCACTCGCCACAGGCGTCTGTCGGGCCGATCGATTGACAGTTGAGGGCCTGTGCGAGCAACAGCGCGGTGGTGGCCTTGCCGACCCCCTGGGGCCCCGCGAACAACAGGGCGTGCGGTAGCCGGTCGCGCTCGATCGCTCGCTGCAGCGCCTGCACGGCGACCCGCTGGCCAACGATGGCTTCCAGTCCATTGCCAATGGGGCGCGGTAGCTCCGTGGCGATGTCTTTGGCAGCACTCATGGGTACATCCGGCGGATTGTCGCGCGTTCACGCAGGTCGAGAATCCACGATTGTACCCGGCGGTTTACCTCGCGCTGCCGCAGGATCGGGATGACGTAGTCGTTCGCGACCTCCTCGAAGGCCGGCACCGGGACACCCTCGGTTTCCATGTTCGGCACAAACTCCTGCGCCCAGGCCGCGCGCGCCTGTTCCTCGGTAATCTCCACCGTTGCGCGGAAGCGGCCATCGACGTACTCCCCAACGAGGAGCTGACGGCGCAGGTCGCTGCGGATCTCTTCGAGGCCCATGCCGAGCCGCCGCATCTCCGCCGCGAACGCTGCCGGCGTTTCGAACTGTGCGGTCAGCGCGTCCATCATCGCATCGATCCGTTCGTCGTCAGCGCCGACTCTCGGGAAACGCCGGACCTCACGAAACACCAGGCGGGTGTCGATCAGGCACTCCCGCGCGCGCTGTAGCTCCGCGGGCGATAGTTCTCGGTCCGACGCGCCCGGTATCGGTGATGGCGTTGCGGGCTGGTTACCCAAGGCTGGCTCCATCGCCAACCCCGACTGCGCTGCGCACAGCTCGCCAATGCCGAGACTCTCCTCGCGGGCGAGCAAGGCGGTGCGGCGAACCTCACCGATGCTGATTACCTCGCCGTTGACGACCGCAGCGATCCCGTCGAACAGCTCTCCCGTCTGGGCCCCGGCCTGGGCAGCGATCAACAAGCCTCCGGCAAGGGCTGCGCAGGCCAGCCGCCGCGACGTGGGTCGCGGAGCCGGCGATCGAACAAGGCGATGAGATCGTTGATGAAGGGTCATTCAGAAAGTGTGTCCGATTGAGAAGAAGACCTGATAGCGGTCTTCGCCCACGCGGCGGTCCATGAGCCGCGCAAAGTCGAAGCGAATCGGTCCGACCGGCGTCGAGTAGCGAATGCCGATACCGACGGTCTCGCGCACCTCACGCCAGGTGATTGTCCCTGCTTGGGCGAAGACGTTGCCGAAGTCGGCGAAGGCGACGCCTCCCAGCTCTCCCCACAGTTGAGCACGGAGTTCGATGTTGCTAATCAGCAAAACGCGCCCGCCCAGGGGATTGCCGCTATCGTCGACTGGCCCGGCACCGTCCAGTTGGAATCCCCGAAGCGTGGTGGAGCCGCCCGCGAAGAAACGCTCGGGCAGCGGAATCGAGTCGCTGCCGCTGTGGGGGATCTTGATCCCCGCGCGAGCCCCCAATGCGAGCGTGAGGCGGTCGGTCAGCCGTCGATAGCCAAACCAACGACCCAGCACGGTCACGAAATTCGTGTTGCTGCCCAGCATGCGCGTTGCCAGTTCCACGTCGGTGGTGCCGTAGAACCCGCTGGTGGGATTGATCGGGTTGGGACGAGTGTCGACGATGAGCGAGTAGGTCAGCGCGCCCACCCTCGTGGATTGGTCCTCGGGGCGGATCAGACGGGGGTTGATCTCGACATCGAAGGTGCTGGTGTCTCGGAACACCAGGCGCGGCAAGCTGGCCACCCGGTCGCTGTGCTGGACAAGCAACTGGAAAGAGACGCCGTACCGTTGCACCTTGAACGATGCCTCCTGCTCGTTGGTGTAGAAGGCAGTCGCCGTGCCCTCCGTTCGTCTGCCCAGGAAGTAGGGCTCGCGAAACAACACGCGGAAACGTTGCTCGCGGACCGAGGCGCGAGTACTGAACGACAGTTCCTGGTTACGCCCGGCGATGTTGTTGTGCCCGATCGTAAAGGTGCCGCGCACCTTCTCCTCGGTGTCGAAACCGGCGCCGTAGGTTATGAACATTGGAGGGGCTTCCTGCACGCGGACCACCAGAGGCTGGGTGACCTCCAGGTCGTCGGACACCGCTGGCGCTACATCGACCTGGCTGAACAGGCCGGTCGCGTACAGTCGGCTCTGCGTTTCCAGGAGGTCCGCAAAGGAGAAGGGGGCTCCCGAAGCGAAGGCCAGTTCGCGCTCGATGACGTTGTCCCGGGTGGCGTCGTTGCCGGCGATCAGCACCTTGCCGACACGTTGGAGAACGCCCGGAACGACGGTATGCGTGATCGCGACGCCCTCGTCGTCGCGTTCCGCGTCGCTGGTCACGATCGCACGCGGGTAACCGACGCTGGCGAGCAGGGCGCGCAGGAGATCTGCGTCGCGGCGCACGGCTCCGGGGTCGAACGGGCCTCCCGGGTATAGCTGGAGCGCCGTGGCCCACAGACTACTGTCGATGCTGCTCGGCGCGTCGCTGCCCAACAGCGTTACATCGACGCTACGTACCCGGGAGATCGGCCCTTCCTGAACCGACATGGTGGCGACGACTCCGCCCGCTTGCTCGTCGTAGCGCGCCCTGGCATTGACTACGGAGGCCTCGCTGAAGCCGCGCCGTCGATACGACGTGGTGACGGCCCGTTGGTCCTCGAGCCACCAGTCGCTGATGAATCGCCGAGGAGCCAGGAAGCCTGCCGGTTGCGACCGAATCGTTGCCGCCAGCGTGCTCGCGGCGACACGATCGGTGCCGGTGAATTCAATCCGAACGAGCTTTGCTGTGCGCCCGGCCAACACGCGAAAGCGGACCGAGGTGTTGCGACCCTGCTCGTCACGGTCGCGGCTGTAGCTGACCAGCGGCCGCCAGTGGCCCCGCTCCTGTAGCCAGCGCACCAGCTCATGGCGACTGTCCTTCAGCGCCCAGTCGTCAACGGTGCCGAATTCAAATACCGCCAGGCGTTGCCTCAGGATCTCCTCGCTGAAGGGCTGCCCCGAAAAATCCAGGTCGACCCGTGGACCCACGGCAACCTCCACTTCCAACCACATCGAGTTGTCGCTCAGGTCGAGCGACTGTTCCACGACCCTGGTCTCGTGGAAGAAGAAGTTGCTCTGCAGGAGCCTTGCCCGCACTCGATCAAGAGCTTCCTCGAACACGATCGGTCGGTAGGGGGAACCCGCCGGCAACGCCAGGGCGATGGCCAGCTCCGAGCCCGCGATGCCACCATCGGTAGTGATGGACACGTCGGCGAGTCGGGCCTGCGCACCCGGTGTGATGTGAAGTTCGAGAATGCCGCGGGCCGGCGTATCGCCCTCGACGATCTTGCCGGACACGGCGGCCAGCAGGTAACCATCGTCGGCGAGCGCCTGCTGCAGGCGTGTTTCCTGGTTTCCCAGGGCTTCCGCGTCCAGCGCATCACCCTCGCGCACAGACAGTGCGGCACGAAGGCGACCCTTGCTCCAAGGCCGCTCGCCGGTGAAGTGGACGTCCCACAGGTGTACCTGAGGCTCGAGAACGAACCGGAGCAGGAGCCCGCCGGCGGCCGCACTGGCTTCGACCCGGACGTTGGCCACGGTGCCGAGCGCGTAGAGGTTCTGAAGAGTCGTGCGCATCCTGGCGATGTCGTAATCGTCGCCCGGCTGCACGGTGATTGCTGTCCGTGCCGAGGGGATCAGCCGTTCCCACCGCGAGACGACCTCCACTGCCGCGATCGTGTGGCCGCCGCCCGTCCGCTCCACCAGCGACAGATTCTGGGCCGCGGCTGTCCCGGCCGCGAACGAAGCCGTTGCGAGCACCGTTGCCGCCAGCAGCAACCGGCCGGCGTGGACGCTACTCATCGCTGGCGATTGGGATGAGAAGCGCGTCGAGAATGCGTTGCACGCGTGGGGTGTCGCGTAGCGGGCGTAGGTACGGATTCTCGAGCAGGGCCGGCAGCCAGAAGGCCCGGCGGTTCTCGGCGCTCTCGAGTACCGCGATGGCGGCGTCCTGTTCGCCCAGCGCGACATGAGCCGTGGCGATCGCCAGTGCGGCGGCTGTCGTGTCGAGTTGTTGCAACTCGACCAGCGTGGCTCGAGCGGCGGCGATGTCGCCATCGCCAGCTTCTGCGTATGCGCGAGCGCCGAGTTCCATCGCGTGTCCAGGCATGGTGGCGGCGCGCGCGCAGCTGCTGCGGGCCTCCGCGTATCGGCCACTGAGGTTAGCGATCGCGCACAGCCCGGCGTAGGCGCTTGCGAACGACTCGTCCAGATCGAGGGCCGATTCGAGCAGGCTGCGGGCCTCGACGAGTTCGCTGCCAAGAATCAGGCTCCAGGCATGGCTGACGGAGATCGAGATCGATTCGGGCTGCAGCGCAAGAGCGGCGCCTGTGCTCACCGCAGCTTCCTCGACACGCCCCATGCGGCGCTGGTAGCGGCCGTACCGCTCGAGCGCGAATGCCGATTGAGGCTCCAGCCCGACGGCTGTCTGGAAGCGTCGTTCAGCCTCGGGCCAGTCCTGGTTTCGTTCCGCGGCTACGGCCGCCAGTACCGCATGGGCCTCGGCGAGCGTCGGATCGAAGTCGAGTGCCGTGTGGGCGGCGGTGCGGGCCTCGGCGTAGGCGGTCGACGGGTTGGACCAGTTATTCCAGGCGAGGGTCGCCTGCACGTCCGCCAGCAGCGCCCAGGCGAGCGCATAGTTGGTGTCGATCTCCAAGGCGCGGCGGAAGTGATCGAGACTGCGGACGGCGTCGACCGGGCTGCCCCGGAGCGCGAGGAGTCGACCACGATCGAGTTCGACGCGTGCGGCTGGGTTTTCGGGCCGTACTTCGTCGATGCCGCGGAGCGCGGCCAACGCCAGAGCGATCTCACGCGTCGCCTGAGCCCCGACTTCCTGTTGGATCTCGATCCAGTCGTCGCCGCGTTCCTGGTAGCTGCCGCCCCAGATGAGCCGCTCCGTGGATGCCTGAATCAGTTCGAGGCTGACCAGAGTTCGCTGGGCTGAGCGCTGCACGGTGCCGTCGACGACGGCGTCGACGCCGAGCGCTTCGGCGATCGTCGAGGCGCTGGCGGCGGCATCCCGAGCCAATCGCGCCGCGCGCCCCGAGACCACACGCACGGAGTCGATCGTCGTCATGTTGGCGATCAGTTGTTCGGTGAGTCCCTCGGCAAAGAAACGCTGTTGGGGGTCGTCGGAAAGTGCGCGCAACGGCAGAACCGCAATCGTTCTGATTTCGTTGGTCTCTGGCGTCGGCCTCATCTGCCACCAGGCCAGCAGCAGGATCGGTACGAGGCCCAGCGGCAACAGTTTTCGCCAGAGCGGCTGGTGCGGGCCGCGTTCACGGGGAGCGTCCAGCGGCTCCGTGTCCGTTGCCGGCGAGCTGACAGGAGCTACCAGCCGGTAGCCACGCTTGGGCAGTGTTTCGATGTAGCGTGGCTCACGCGCATCGTCGCCCAGGGTGCGTCGGAGTTCCGAGATGCAGCGGCTCAGCGCCGCTTCGCCGACGTAGGTGTCGGCCCACACGACGCTGATGATGTCTTCTTTCGAGCGAACGTTGCCCGCGTGCGTGACCAGATCGAGAAGCACGGCCATGACCCTCGGCTCGACGCGCGTTTCTTCTGTGCCGCGGGTCAGTACGCCGCTGCTGGCGTCGAGTGTCCAGTCGCCGATTTGCAGCAGTCGGGACGGTTCGCGAGAAATCGTCATCGGCGAATTCTCTGCTGCACGAGAAAGTCGATGCCGAACGAACCGTCCTCGTCGCGGGTCCCCTTGACCCTGACGCGAGGCGACAGCTGATACTCGACCGTGATCAGCTGATCTTCGCTCGTGGACAGCAGCCTGGAATAGGTCAGATAGACGTTCCGATCGAGGCGCTTGCCGAGCGTGACCCGGGCGGTTGCGTCGGTTTCCTTACCCGAGATCGTCGGCGAGATCCGGAAGCGATCCACGCCGAAGAGCCGGCGGGCGCCGCTCTCGACCTCCGAAAAGTAGGCGTCGGTGAGGTAGCGAGTGGCCTGCAGGCCGAGCGCCTGCTGGTAGCGGTCGGGGTCCTGGATCGTGTTGCTGTCGGGCTCCTCGCCGAACGCGAGCAGATTGAATAGTTCCAGGTCGGAGAGCGTCGGGGTCGACGTGTAATCGAAATCGACCCCGCGGGTGAGCGAGCCGGAGAAGCGCATGTCGACGGTGTATCGGCGCATCTCGGTGCGGGCCCGTACCTCGAACGTTGCTTCGGTCTCGAACGGGTTGTTGAACTCGACAGTGCCCTGCAACACGTCGAAGTTGTTTCCGTTCCAGAACAAGCGACCGGATAGCAGCGACGTTCGCCCTAGCACCACAGGCTGCGCTGCAGTGCCGCGCACGTCGAAATCGGCGGACACCTCGACATCGGCGAGGTTATTGTCGATGAAAAGGTCCTTGTTGCCACGAACCGCGACCGCCAGGTTGATCGAGTCAAGGAAGGGGTCTGGGTCGGTCTCCGGGGCGTCGAGCAATTCGAGCAGCGCGCGGTCGCTCTCGTACTCGCGGCGATACTGCAGCTCCGCCATGTCGATGGTGCCGGACAGCAGTGAACGTTCGGGCGTGCCGTCGTGCACAAGGTCAGCGCTGGCGGTAAATCGCACCTCACGCTCCAGACGGATGACGGCGCCATCCACACGAACCGCGAGGCTGAACGATTGCGGGACGTTGCGGCGCAGGAAGATCTCGCCACCGCCGGTCACGTCACCGCCGCCGAGGGTGCCGCGTACCGCGCTGATCCCGATGCGGCGATCCTGAAAATCGAGACGGGCGGAGACGTCCTCAACGGGCTGCCGCAAGGTTGGCGGCGACAGGACGACATCGCGCAGGTCGGCGAAGCCCTGATAGGCGAGATCGGAACTGTCGCCGTAGATCCGCAGATCGAGCTCGGCGGCGCCGCCAGTGCCCCAATAGGGGCTGAGCACGTTGAGCGCTTCGAACCCCAGCGCGCCATCCGCCCGCAGATCGATCTCGAGCGTGTCGAGGTCGACCGTGCCGCGGAGCGCGAAATCGGTTCGTCCTCCAACCAGCCGGGTCAATGGTGGCAGCGCCAGTGCCCCGCCACCGATGTGGGCGGTCACGGGTTCGGCAAGTTCGGTGCGGTACTGCTGCATGCGGAGATCGAGCTGTTCCAGGGCAACATCGCCCTGCCACTCGCGCGGATCGGCTCCCGAGCCGGCGATGTCAACCGATGCGGTTACGGATCCGCCGTTGACCAGACGGTGAACCGCGGGCGAGCGAGCGAACATCGGCTCGAGCGGCAACGCGCTGACGGACATCTGCAGGCTGGAGGTGGCCGTCGCGGAGGCACCGGTGAAAGCGTCGAGCGCCAGGTTGCCGGTCAGTGTCAGTGGCTGGGCCCCGAGATGTCCCTGGAAGTCAGCGATATGCAGACGGCCGTCGGCCGCCTCCAGCGAAGCGGCGTCGATGGTTAACGGATACGGCCAGTCGGCGTCGAGCAGGAGTTCTTCAAGGTGTACCGAACCACGAAGCCTGGGGGCTTCCGTCGTGCCCCGTAGCTCCGCGTCGAGCACCAGCGTTCCCGCGGTGGTGAAGTTCGGGTCGTACAGGTGAAGCGCGTTGGCGGGAAGGCTGCCGCGGATGTGTCCCGCGAGAGTTCCCGTTCTGAGGTCGATCACCGGGGAGAGCTCGGCCGCGCCGGCTTCGGTCTGAAGGGTCGCGGATACCGCGGCGCGCGAGTTCACCAGCGTTATCGCCAGCGTTTCGGCTCTCGCCGCGAAGGCGCCACGGCTGACCGCCAGGCCCAGGATCGAGCCCTCGCCACGGAGCTGGTCGGGCGCCGACAGCGCGCCGGACACCTCGAGATCGGCGCGCCCCTGGATCATCAGATCGTCCGGCAGAGCCACGCCCGAGTGGATGAACAACAAACGGGCGATCTGGGCGTCGGCAGCGACTCGTGCGGCTGTCGGGTAGGGGAAGTGCGTTTCGACTGTGGCCGAAGCGGACCAGCCGCCGGCCGGTGGTCGTGGCAATGGCGTCATCTGGGCCACGGTCGTGCGTGCGACCCCGGGCGGATCGAGTACCTCATCCGGGCTGGCGATCGCGCGGGCGGCGACGATACCGTTGTCCGCGCGCATGCTCAGCACCACGGATCCCAACGCTACGTTGGCGGCCGTGGCGTCGCTCCAGTGCAACGTGCCGCTGCCCGACAGACTCGTCACCGGGCCGCTCAGGTTCACGGTACCGGCCACGGGCCCACCGAGGTCGGCGTTCACACCGAGCAATTCGCTCATCGGCGCCAACTCGAAGCGCGTAACCTCCGCGCCGAGCGTGAGTTGGCGGTCGGTTGGGCCATACAACCCGGAAGCGACAACGGACCCGGCGCCTATCCCGAGTTGGAGACGATCGAACAGCCAGAGTTCCTCGGCTTTGCGACCCGACAGAGTCAGGACGTCGAACCGCGCCCCCGGAACAACGACGTCGCTTCCAGACAATCGGGCGGTGCCGGTTAGCGGCCGACCGAACTGGCCACGAAATCCGAGATCGCCAGTCAGCATGCCCTCGGCGGTCCACTCCGGGCCGTCGAACTGCACGTCGAGGCTGGCGGGGTAGTTTCGTAGCTGCAGCTGAACGTCATAGTCAGCAACGTCGGAACTCGGCGATGCCCCACGAACGGGCAACCGGATGTGGGCCTGGCCGACAATGTGGCCGTCACCTCGCCGCGCGCGGAGATTGCGTGTCGTGACCATCCCCTCGACCGTGAGTAACTCGGCGTTGACGTCGCCGATGCGGACATCGGCGATAGCCAGACCCCTTGCCGAAACGCTGCCGGTCAACAGGGGGGCTCGGACAGTCCCCGCCAGCTGCACGCGCGCATTGCCGGCGCCACGAAGTCCCAAGCGTTCCACTGGCGCACGATTGACCGACCGAGCCTGGGCCACCACGTGATCGAGAATGCGTAGATCGCGCCCCTCGAACACCCCGTCGACGGCCAGCGTGCCATCAAGATCGATGGCACCGCGCACATCGAGATGGGCGCCGGGAAGGTCAGCGGTCGCCGTGTGGAGCTCGATGGTTCCATCGGCCACCGAGTAGCGTGCCGTGAGCTCGCCCGGCAGGGGCAGAGTCGGAATTCGCACGCGTTGGCCAGCGTCGATGTCGCGCCCGTCGCCGCTGCTGGGGTTGCCGGTCACCGCATTGCGGACGTCGGCGACGCGCACCGTGAACGAGCCAGCTCCCCGCACGGTTTCCAGAAAGGGCTGCTGCCAGGCCAGGGTGCCGTCGCCATCGAGTGCCCCGGCCAACCGGAGGCCCGCGAGCTGGTCCCACGCGGTGAAACTCGCAGCGTCGATCGCTGTGGCCCGGTAGGTCGCCTCGATTCTGCTCGGCTGCACCGACGAATCCACCAGCAACTCACCCACGATATCGCCGCCATAGACCCCGCTGCGCACGTTTCGTAGCGCGACCAGGCCGCGCCGCAGCTGCAGGTCGGTGGAGAAGGACTCGACATCCAATCCCATGAAGCGTGCAGAGGTGGCGTTCAAGCGCCCCGCCGCGACCGTGGCGCCGTCGCGCACCTGCAAAGTGCCCTGAAAACTGGCACGACCCGAATGATCCTGGATCCCAGGCGGTACCCAGATCTTGAAGACATCGGCCAACGCCAGATCGGCGCGCAGCTCGAGGTCGACATTCGCCAGCCCGCGTAGCGCGCCCTCTGCGGTGAGCGTGCTGTCGCCAATCGTCAGGCGAACCATGTCGAGGTCCGCTACGCGCGGCCGCGTGCCGTAGACCACTTCGAGTTCCAGCGGTGTCAGCAGCGAGGTGGGGCCGTTACGCGAGGTGAGATCGAGGCGCCCCGAATCGATGTGGAACTGGCCGGCACCTCGTCCTGTGCCCAGGCCGAGTCGGCCCACGCCTTCCGGGTCGAGACTCAGATTCACCCCGAAGATCTCGCCAGCGATGCCGGTGCTGGCATCGCCGATGGACAACTCCCCGTCGACGATACGCGCGCGCCGCACGGTTACGTCGATCGGCTCGAGGGGAGATGGCGCGGAATCGTCGTCCGTCTCCAGCGGCAGCCGTAGCGCGATCTTGGGACGATCGAGTTCGATGTTCTCGATGGCGATTTCCTGTGTCAACAGCTCGATCGCCCCGAACTCCGCCAGCACTCTGTCGACCTCCAGCAGCGGATCGGACTCTTCGCCCACGCGAACACGGCCCATTTCGAGGCGGGGTGGTACGACGTCGAGCTGGAGCCGCCCGATGCTGACGGGCATCCCGAATGCCGCGCTGCCGCGGATCTCGAGCAGGCGCCGCACCTGCTCGGCCGCTGTGCCGGTCTCGAGCACGTACCAGGCGATCAGGAAGGTCAGCACCATCAGCGCGGTTACTGCGCGCAGCACACCGAGTGCGTGTCGGCCGATAGGACGGCCCCTCGCGGGGCCGCGGGAATGCCTGGCATCCGCTGGGGAGGTCACTCGATCGTCGCCAGGAGGGTTCCGCCCTCCACGCCCTGACCTTCCTCCACGAGCACCGAGACGACGATGCCGTCGCGGGGTGCTTTGAGTTCGTTCTCCATCTTCATAGCCTCGAGAACGATGATGCCATCGCCACGGGTCACCGCGGTACCCTCGGCGGTGAGGATCTTGACGACACGGCCAGGCATCGGCGCGACGATTTGCACCGGACCGTCAGGGCCGGCGCCGTCCTTGACGATCCGACGTTTGCGCGCGTCGGAGGCCCGGCTTCGGATCACTCGGCTCAAGAGGTGAACCTCGAGGACCTCTTCATCAGCGCTGTTCTCGTCGATGTGTACGTCGTACGACTTTCCCTCGATCAGGAGCGAATAGACCCGCGGCTCCGGAGTGCGCCAGTCCAGGCACACCGTTTCTCCATCGCCGTCATCGTCGAGCCGACGCAGGCACACCTCGCCGTCTTCGCGGGCAACGCGATAGCGGCGCGCCGTGTCGTCGCCTTCGAGCTGCACTTCGATGATCATCGAGAAAAGTCCCTTAGCCCCGAGTTGCGGCCGGCGAGCTTCCAGGGCGAACGGGAACCGTTGTGGATCTGGAAAGCACGGGCTTCTTCGCGCAGGAAGGTGTGCAATGCGGCGGCGATGGCAGCAACATCGTCGATCTCGTCGTGACGGTCATGGTCGGGGCCGAGCACTCCATCTTGAAGTAGTTCGTCGAGATAGCCGGTGTCGAAGTCGCCGGCGATGAAGGCGGGGTCCTCGATGATGCGCTGAAACAGCGGGATCGTCGTGGCGATCCCTACCACCTTGTATTCCTGCAAAGCTCGCCGCATACGTGCCAGTGCCGTGCTGCGATCGTGGCCCCAGGCGACCAGCTTGGAGATCATCGGGTCATAGTAGATGGGTACGTCGTAGCCTTCGTATAGTGCCGAGTCGTCGCGGATTCCCGGCCCGCCCGGCACCCGCAGGCCTTCCACCAGTCCGGGGCAGGGGGAGAACCCGTTGGCCGGATCCTCGGCGTAGATGCGGCACTCGATCGCCGCGCCCTTCAGAGAGATGTCCTCCTGTCTCCAGGGCAACGGCTGGCCCTCGGCTACCGCGATCTGGGCTGCGACGAGATCGATCCCGGTGACCATCTCGGTAACGGCATGCTCGACCTGGAGCCGTGCGTTGACCTCGATGAAGTAGAAGTCTCGTTGCTCGTCGAGCAGGAACTCCACGGTGCCGGCATTGCTGTACCCGGCTTGCGCCGCGATGGCCAGCGCCGCGACGCCCATGCGTTCGCGCAGGTCGTCGCTGAGAATCGGTGAGGGAGACTCTTCCACAACCTTCTGGTGCCGCCGTTGCAGCGAGCACTCGCGCTCGCCCAGATGAATACGGTTGCCGTGCTCATCGCAGAGGATCTGAATCTCCACGTGGCGTGGGTTGAGGATCGCCTTCTCGATGTAGACACGGCCATCGCCGAACGCCGAATTGGCTTCCGAGGAGGCCGATCGCAGCGACGACTCGATATCGGCGGGGTCGTCAACGCGCCGCATGCCTTTGCCGCCGCCGCCTGCCACCGCCTTGAGCATTACGGGATACCCGAGTTCGGCCGCGATACTTCTGGCCGTGTCGGCATCCTCCACGGGCTCGGGGCTGCCAGGTACCGTGGGCGCACCGGCCGCCAGGGCGATCTGGCGCGCACGGTTCTTGTCGCCAACCGACTCCATCACCTCGGGCGCAGGGCCGATGAACGTGAGCCCGGCAGCCACTGCCGCGCGCGCGAAGTCGGCGTTCTCCGCCAGAAAACCGTAGCCGGGATGAACGGCGTCCGCGCCCGACTCGGCGGCTATCTCGAGCAGGCGATCGATCCTCAGATAGGAATCGGCCGCGGGCGCGGGCCCCAGGCGATAGGCCCGCGACGCGTAGCGCACGTGGAGCGCCTCGCGATCGGCATCCGAATACACGGCCACAGCCTCGATACCGAGGTCTCGGCACGCGCGGATGATCCGTACGGCGATTTCGCCGCGGTTAGCCACCAGGATCCGTTTGATCTTCGCCATCTGTGAAAGGTACCCCGGCGCACCGTCGCGGCCAAACGCACTCAGGGCGAGGAGATCAGGCTGCTAGGCGTCGGGTGCCGTCTGCTGCGCGGCGATCCAGGTGTCGACGATTTCGTCGAGAGTGGTCATTGGGGTCGGGCCATAGCGCAGCAAGACGCTGTGGAAGTCGCGGATGTCGAAAGCTGGGCCAAGTGCGGCCTCGGCCCGGGCTCGCATCGCCAGGATGCGCTGCTCGCCGAGCTTGTAGGCAACGGCCTGGCCTGGATTGTCGGAATAGCGCCGGATCTCCACGTCGATCTGCTCGCGCGGCAGTGCCGTGTGGTCGGCGAAGAACTGAGCAGCTCGGGCAGGGCTCCAGTCGAAGGCGTGCAGGCCGGTATCGACAACCAGGCGGATGGCTCGCCACATCTCCAGGTTCAGGCGGCCGAAATCACTCATCGGGTGGCGGTAGACCCCGAGGTCTTCGCCCAGGCTTTCGGAGTACAGCCCCCATCCCTCGATGTAGACGGTGAGCATGAGTTCGCGTCGCCACCTGGGCAGGTCCGCCTTCTCGGTTGCCCATGCCATCTGGAAGTGGTGACCGGGCACGGCCTCGTGCAGGAGCAGGGCGTCGAGAACGAACAGGGGCACCTGGGCAGGGTCAGGATTGAGCACCACATAGCCGTATGCCGTGCGGCCACGGCCCGGCCCCCGATACCAGGCCATGTAGCCGGGCGCCTCGCTGTCACCGGGGGTGACGATCTGGAACCTGCGGACCATCTCTTCATGGAAGAGCGTCGGTATCTCCGACTGAATGAGGTTCACGGTCCGACGCGCCTGGCCCAGTAGCTCGCGCCTCGATCCTGCATACAGGCGCTCGTCGGTGCGAGCCGCGTCGAGGAATTCCGCCAGGTCGAGTTCGGCGTCGTAGCTGTGTACGAGTGTCTCCATCTCGCGCTGTAGTCGCCTGACTTCCTGCAGGCCGAGGGCGTGGAGATCCTCCGGGTTCTGGCGTTCTCCGGTGTGGCGCAGCAGCGCCAGCTCGTATGGCGTGAGTTCGTCCTCCATGGCCGCGGCGATGCCCATCCCGAGCACCCAATCGAGGATGTCGTAGTCGATACGACCGGCCTCGGCGAGATCGTCGCGATCGAGCTGGGCGAGCTCGCTGGACAGGAGAATGAACTCGCCGGCGAGCGCGGCCGGATTCTCGGGGCCCTCCCCATCGACGAGGTCGGCATAGGCCCGCGTCATCTGTTGCAGCCTTTCCGTGGAGGCCTCGTCCTGCGGCACGCCGGCAGTAGCCGGCCCTGTGACGAGCAGCAGCGCCAAGAGGATTCCCGACAGCAGGGTGCTGACGGGCTTGGCGAGTTGGGCGGCCATCGAGACTCCAGATCAGGGAGAGTACGCGCGCGTGTCCGACACGGATCCACCGTACACAACCCGTGCCGGACACGACGCGACTTACATGATCTAGGACGCGCCGCCGGCGATTCCAGTCGACGAGTATCCACAGACCCGCGCGGGGAGCCTCGCGGGGCCCTCAGCAGCCGCCTGCGAGATATACAGTGGTGAGCTGCAACCCGCGCCGCCCGCCAACCGGAGCGTAGATCTCCAGTGTCTGCACAGATTCCGTTTATCGACCTGCACGCTCAGCGGCGACGTATCGAGCCGGACCTTCGCGAGCGAATGGATGCCGTGCTCGAACATGGCCAGTTCGTGCTCGGTGCGGAAGTCGCCGATCTCGAGCGGCGTCTCGGCGAGTTTGCCGGAGTCGAGCATGTCGTCGGTTGTGCCAACGGCACCGACGCGCTCGTGCTGACCCTGCGCGCGCTCGGAGTTCAGGCTGGCGATCACGTGATCGTGCCCTCCTTTACATTCTGCGCTACGGCCGAAGCGGTTGTTCTGTGCGGTGCGATTCCAGTGTTCGCGGAGGTTGACGCGCGGACCTTCAACATCAGCGAGGCGACCGTGGCCGCCGCTCTGGAGTCGTGCAGCGCTGCGGCGATCGCCCCCGTGGGGATTATCGCGGTCGATCTGTTCGGCCAGCCTGTGGACTACAGTGCCCTGCACGCCCTCGTGGCCGACCGCGGGATCTGGATCCTGGCCGATGGCGCGCAGAGTTTCGGTGGCAGCTTCGGGGACCGGCGCGTAGGCAGCCTGGCTCGGGTGACAACGTTGAGCTTCTTCCCGGCCAAGCCGCTCGGCTGCTACGGCGACGGCGGAGCCATCCTGACGGACGACGCGGATCTAGCCCAGCTGTTGCGTTCGCTGCGCTTCCACGGCATGGGGACCCACCAATACGACAACGTTCGCGTTGGCTTCAACAGCCGTCTCGATACGCTGCAAGCAGCGGTTCTGCTGGCCAAGCTCGAGGTGTTCGAGGATGAACTGCGGGTGCGCCAGGAGGTGGCGGCGCGCTACTCGGCCGGGCTGGGCGATGTGGCGATTGTGCCGCTGGTGGCCGATACCGCCGTGTCGGCCTGGGCGCAGTACACGCTGACGTTCGAGTCCGGGCGCCGCGACGCGGTGGCGGCGGCGTTGCGAGCGCAGGGCATCCCCACGGGCATCTACTACCCTCTGCCGCTTCATCAGCAGACGGCTTATCGCGGATATCCCGTGGCCGGCGCGGGGCTGCCGACATCGGAGATGCTGGCCAGCCAGGTTCTCAGCCTGCCGATCCATCCCTATCTGGATCCGAGCGTGCAGGCACGCATCATCGAGCTGGTGCGAGACAACGTGTGACGATCCGCGTCGGAGAGTCGTCGTGACCAACGCGGAATCGCTACCTGTGCGTCTGTCGGTCACCATACCGACGTACCGTGCCGACGAACTCGTTACGCGCGCCGTCCGCGCCCTCGGGCCGACACCCGAGGAGTGTGAGCTGATCGTCGTCGACGACGGTTCGGGTGGCAACGCTGCAGATCGCCTGCACGCCTCGATACCCGAGGCCGCGGTTGTTGCCCTCGACACGAATCGCGGTTTCGGCGCTGCCGTGAACGCCGGATTCCAGGCGGCGGCGGGCAAGTACCTGGCGACGCTCAACAACGACGCGTTGACCAGCTGGCATGACCTCGGCGCGTTGGCGGACTTCCTCGATGCCAATCCGGATGTGGCCGCGGTCGGTCCGGCTATCGTCGATTCTCGGGGTCGGACGGTCCAGATGGCGTTCCGATTTCCCCGTCCCGCGTGGAGCAAACTCCTGAGTTTGCGACAAGCCCGCGTGTTCAGGCGGCGCGTGCGGGCGGAGACTCTCGGGGACGCACCCTTTCGCGTGGAGTACTTGAAGGGGGCGTGCGTGGTCTTTCGTCGAACCGCGCTCGAGCAGGTCGGGCTGTTCGACGAACAGTTCTGGCTGTTTGCCGAGGAGATTGATCTTTGCCGGCGGTGCATCGACCAGGGTTGGGGAGTCTGGGTGGTGCCGGCCGGGCGTATCCTCCACGCTGGCGGCGCGACGACCCGCAACCATCCCGATCGAGCCGAGTCTTCGCGCTACCGGCAGCAATCGTATCGAAGCATCTGCCGGTACTTCGCCAAGCACCATTCGCCGCCGGCGCGATATTGCCTGCGGCTCGAGCTTGCCCTACGGGTGCTCGGCCGCATGTTCGCCGAGGCGGCCCGCCTGGTGGCTGGTCGCGGCGAAGCCTGGTGGGTAGCCGAACATGCCCGGTGTCTGCGGATCTTGTTGCGGGCGTGGGGGAGCGAACCTCGCGAGGGCAAGTTGCGGGGTCGTTCGCCATCAGCGGAGCCTGGCTGAAGGACTACTGCCGCCGCGCATCGGACTTTGGCATGCGGTGTAGAAGCCGCACCGGCGGCGCCGCCGGTCCGGGATTGCCGAAGACGTGCTCGTGAATGTCGGCGCGATTCTCGAAGCGGCGATCGGGGACATCGAGCATCACTGTCTCGTAGCGACTGAGATCGATGCTCTCTTCGACCCATTCCAGAACTCTCGACGAGAGATGATGGTCCTGCCACTTCTCTCTTGTCCAGATCCACTCGGGGGAATCGCCAGTTGGTAGCTGGCAGGTCAGCCCACCGTATGCGGCGAGGCCGGAGTGGAAGCGGAGAG
>JAJCXS010000072.1 GCA_029263335.1 Acidobacteriota bacterium
ATCAGCGATCGCGAGAACATCGTGCGTGTGGCCCATTTCGACACCGTGCCATGGGGCGACAACGCGGGCATGGGCAACATCGTGTCGGGCGCCATTGGCTCGTGGAGCAACTATCCGTTCTTCGAGTCGGGCGTCATCGCGGTCGGCTCTGGCAAGGAAGGCCTGTTCCTCCTGCGCCTGCGAGATGAGGCGGAACGGCCATGACGGACACCTCGCCGGGCACCGGACTCGCGGCATCCGCCGTCGTGGTGCTCGCCCTGTCGGTGGTGCCTGCAGCTGCTCAAGAGGCCGACTCCGAGCAGGTGGTCGCCTTTGAGCGGGACGTCTACGCTTTTTCGGCCTATGACGCCGACGGTCTTGCCTACGACCACCCGACGCTCGGCGGCCTGAACATCCCACGCCCGCAGCTGGTCGACATCGATGCGGACGGCGACATGGATCTATTCGTCCAGGAGTACTCCGGTGCGGTGATGTTCTTCGAGCAGGTGGGCACCGCTACCGAGCCGCGATACATCTGGCGAGAAGACCGCTTCCAGGGAACCGATGTTGGCGAGTGGTATGTGTTCGCCGACATGGATGACGATGGCGATCTCGACCTGCTGGGCGAGGAGCTGTTCAGCAAGATGCGCTACTACCAGAACGTCGGCAGCACGACCGCCCCGCGATTCGAACTACTCACCGCGGAGATACAGGACATCAAGGGTGAGGCGATGTTCGCGGACCGCCAGAACATCCCCAAGATCGCCGACCTCGACTGCAATGGGCGACTCGATTTGTTGATTGGCCGTGTTGAAGGCACGATCGTGCGTTATGAGATGGCCCACCTGGATGACACTGGCGCGCCGGTCTTCCGGCACGTCGGTGATCGCTTTCAGAACATAGAAATCATCGGACAGGTGCTCGGGGGCTCGCCCGCGGGCCTGCAACAACAGGGCATACAGGATGCAGCGTCGGGGCCCGCCGCGCCGAGCGTCGAGATCAACGTGCGCGGGACCCTCCACGGCGCCAACACCATGGCGCTTGAGGACTTCGACGGTGACGGCGATCTCGACTTGTTCTGGGGCGACTTCTTCGAGCCCGGCGTCCTGCTGATCGAGAACCGGGGCTCGTGCCGCAACATCTCGATGCGTGGAGAGCCGACGCCGTTCCCGCGGCGTGAGCCGATCGCAACCTCGGGCTACAACGCTCCCGCCTTCGGCGACCTCGACGGCGACGGCGATCGCGACATGCTGATCGGCGTTCTGGGTGGCGCGTTCAATCCCAACAACACGACCGTGGACAATTTCCTGATGCTCGAGGGGGGCGGGGGACAGCGTTACGACCTGCGGACCCGCCAGTTCCTCACGCAGATCGATGTGGGCTCGGAGAGCCTGCCCTCATGGGTTGATATCGACGCGGACGGCGACCTCGACCTCTTTGTGGCCAACAAGATCGAGCCGGGCGACACCCAGGCTGGTCGCCTGTTCTTCTTCGAGAACACGGGTGACGAGGCCAACCCGGAGCTTCATCTGCGCGGCCCCATGGCGGAGTTCACCTCTGCGTACCACTACGCGCCAGCGTTCGGCGACCTGGACGATGACGGTGATTACGACATGGTCATGGGGACTTGGGGCGACGAGCTGATGCTCGTCCCAAACGACGGTTCAGCTGAAGCACCCAGCTGGGGCGAGCCCCAGACAGCGTTCCTGTCGCTAACGCGCGGCCGCAATGCTCAGCCGACCTTGGGTGATATCGACGACGATGGCGACCTGGATCTGTTCATCGGTGAGTCGTCTGGCGAGATCAACTTCTATCGCAACACCGGTTCCCCGCAAGAGCCACAGTTCGAGCTGGTCGAGGACAAGTTTCAGGCAATCGATGTGGGCCGGCGCTCGTCACCCCACCTGAGCGACCTGGACGGCGATGGCGACCTCGACCTGCTGATCGGATCCGAGACCGAGGGCATCCACTTGTACCGCAACACCGGCGATACGGCCGAGGCGCGATTCATGCTCGACGAGTCCTTCGCTCCCGTCGTGGCGCCGTTCAGCAGCCCCCACCTCGCGGACATCGACGGCGACGGGATCGCGGAGCTGTTCACAGGCACCGTGGGCGGCGGCCTGGCCGCCTATCGCGCAGCACGTTAGCGTCAGTCGAACCGAATGGCCGTCGCCGTCTCAGCGACCCGTTAATCGGTCCAGCTCAGCCACCCAGTCGACTACCACGACCAGTCGCCGCTCGGACGGCGTCTGGGTTCGAACCACCACGAGCTGGCGGCCGTCAGGATGGACATCGTAAACGCGCATAAGGCGCGGTAGCTGCTCGGCCCATGGCAGGTCGACGACCCGGCGCGGAGGCCCGTGCATGAACGTCTGCCCCGGCTTCACCTCGACCGACATGACCCCGGCATCGGTACCATAGAACAGCTCGGAACCGTCGGCGGACCACGACGGGTGGATACCACCCGCCTCGGAGACTTGCCACCGGGGCCCTTCTCCGTTGACAGAAGTGACGAAGATCTCCACCGGACCATCCTCGAGAATAGCCCAGGCTACCCAGCGTTCGTCGGGCGATAGCGCCGCGGCCCACTCGGTGGTCGGCCGAGCCGAGAACTCGGTCACCACGCCGGCTTCACTGACGAGAAAGATGTCGCCATCGGTGACACGCTGCACGCGCGTGTACATGAGGCCGAGCGGCGTCCAAGCGTGGAGTTGAATATCCTCAGCCAGCTCCACAACCAGTCGCGGGCCGGCGCCGCCGCTCGCCGCGATGGCGAGGATTCCCCGTTCGCCGATATAGTAGATTTCGTCTCCGTCGGGGCCCCAGACAGGGTCCTGCTGATAGCGGCCTGGCCGTTCCTCCGAGGCGAGCTGGTATCCCGCCCCGGAGTCCACGTCGTAAACCCAAACGTCGCTATCACCTCCAGTCTTCTTGCTCACAGAGATTCGCGAGCCATCCGGAGAGAACCTGGGGTTATCGAAATACGCGACCTCGTCGGTGATGAGGCGTTCGCCGCCATCGCGATCCACGAGCACGAGGCTGGTGGCCCGGCTGCGGACCGGCGCATAGGCCAACGTGCCATCGTCTGCGACCGCGTAGGCTCCGATGCCTTCGGCGGCCACGACCGGAGATCCCATTAGCTCGAGACGGTCGATATCGAAAGCGACGGCCAGGAGACTCCCGGTGTCGGCGCTCCTCGTGCGGCGGAAGACCAGGAACCGGCCTCCGACCAGGCGCGGGACTCGCCCCTGAACGAGAAGTCTTCGGTCGTCAGTTGCCGGGTCCCAGGCCCAAATCTCGTCGTCGGCATCCGTCCTGCGTACTGTGTACAGGACCACGCCATTGGGCAGCACGGTCGGATGGCGATGACTGTCTTCCAGGCGCGCGACATCGAGCTTGGTGGCTGCAGCGACGGCACCGCCGGTCGCGGGCACCCGACTCAGGGCGGTCCGATGGGCCGCCGTAAAGTAGATCTGCGCGCGCGTCCCCCAGGCCACTCCCTTGCGGCCATTGGCGTCGGCTATGAGGGTCGTCGTGTCGCGTGCGATCGAGTAGCTCAGCAGTTGCCCTCGCGAAAAATACGCCACGGATTGTCCGTCCGGCGAGAACACGAGGTTCTGCGCTCCCGCTGAGTCGGGGATCTTCTGCGCCGGGCCGGCCCCGTCAAGATGAAGCAGATAGGCGGTATTGTCGGCGCCGGCGCGGCCGATATAGGCCAAGGTCCGGCCATCGTTCGACAACGCCAGGACGCCGACCGCTTGCTCGCTCAGCTGTATACCGGCCGGTAACGGGACTTCGAGGTAACGAGCATGGTCAGGAGGCCCCAATGGGGCGTCGCCGAGCCCGCCCCATGCGGCGACCGCCGTCAGGATCACGATCGTTGCCGCGCTGACCACCGCCCACCCCGGCCTTGCCGCCAGCTTTCGTACGAGCGTCGGCATGTCCTGGCGGTCGGCGGCGGGCTGTGCCGCAGAAGCGACGACAGCGGCCGTATTCGACTCCTGCAAGGCGATGCGCGCCTCCCCGAGGTGCTGCAGGCGCCGCGTCTTGTCGGGTTCCAGGCAACGGCGGATCAGTTGCCGCAAGGACTCGGGAAGACCAGCGGGCAAGGAGCCAAAGTTGGGGGAAGCCTCCAGGATGGCGCTCATCGTGTCCGCCGGAGTCTCTCCGTCGAACGGGCGTTGCCCGGCAAGCATCTCGAACAGCAGGCAGCCAAAGCTCCAGACATCGGCGCGGTGATCCGCCTCCTCGCAGCGTAGCTGCTCCGGGCTCATGTACGGAGCCGTGCCGATAAGGATGCCCGTGTCGGTCACTCGGACGCCCGGTTTGCTTCCCTCCTCCTGTCGGTAGAGGCGTGCCAGACCGAAGTCGATGAGCTTGATCTGCGTGCCTCGATGCAACATCACATTGCCGGGCTTGAGGTCTCGGTGCACGATCCCCTGGTCGTGGGCCGCCTCCAGGGCCGAGGCGACCTGCAACGCGAACTCGACGGCTCGGGTCGGAAGCATAGGCCCGCGTCGAAATGCTGTGCTTAGAGGCACCCCGTCCACCAGCTCCATCACCAGAAAGCTGACCCGATCGATCTCTTCGACTCCGTGGATCTCGGCGATTCCCGGGTGGCTCACGGCGGCGAGCATGCGCGCCTCGCGGCGAAAGCGCGCCATCGATGCAGGATCCGACGCGAGGCGCGGTGAGAGCACCTTCACCGCTACCAGGCGCTCCAGGCGATGGTCGCGAGCAGCGTAGACGATGCCCATCCCGCCAGATCCCACCACCGACTCGATCTCGTAGTCGCCGAGACGGCTGCCGGGCTCCAGGGCTTGATCAGGGCCGGTAGGGCCTCCGAATTTCCGACTTTCTTCGCTCACGGACGAGGGGTTCCTCTCGCCGAGTGGATCTGCCGCAGCTCCCGTCCGTAACGGTCCGGATTGTCCGCTTCCCGCGATCAACAGTCGCCCCACGAGCTCGCGCAAGTCGGCGTCGTCGCCGCAGGCTTCTGCAACGAAGGCGGTGCGCGAAGGTTCCGTCAACTCAAGCGCCCGCTGGAGAATCTCGTCGGCGCGTTTCCAGGGCTCGAACGTGGCGCTCATGGCGACCGAATCTAGTCGCATCGGCGCACGCTAACAACTGCAAACATCCAGTAAACGTCAGGCAGCCCGCGGGCGACCGGCGCGTCACGCGCCGATCACCCGGGGCTGTCGTGACACGCCGACGAAGCCAGCCACTACGCCAGGGTCGCGACCGGACATCGCGACGTGCCCGGATCGACGTCTATTCCGCCTTGAAGATCGCGCCCCGGACAGCTGGCATTGGAGACTGCATCTCGGCCACGATCGTGTTGCGGTCAGCGCGACCGTGATCGGCCAAGATCACGTGGATCTCGGCGCTGCGAACTCTCCGCAGCCCATTGCCGCGCAGTACGATCCCCGGAGTCTCGCCCTTGTCCAGGCGCGCGGCGACGTTAACGATTCCCTTGTTGCCAGCGATGAACGCATTGCCCCAGAGAATCGACAGTTCGACACCATCGGGATTAGGGTCCCCCGTTGAACAAGGGTCCGTGGAGCAGGCGCGAGGCTTGTTGAAGACCACCCACCACATCGTGTAGACGTGGCCGGCATCTAGGTCGGCGACGCTGACCTGGGCCGTGACGCCTCGGTCGTCACGGGTCAGGATGACTCCGCCCTTGGCAGGGCCGGTCGGCACATTGTTCTCCACGATGTTGAGCTGGGACACCTTCGCTTCGACGCTGCCACGCGTCTGCTGAGCCTCCGCCGAGTTCGCACCGACGATGCTGACTAGCACCACCATCAGCGCGATAACCGTGGACCTGGCGTTTTTTCGGAGCATGTTTCCCCCTGTGGGCGGCGATTGGCGGCCGGGACATCCGACCCCCTCAGCAAAGTCCACGACGTTGCCCAGGAGAACGTCTCACCCAAAAGACCGCATACCGGAGATCGCCGACGCTCGCGCTCAGTCAGGCCGTTCGATGATCTCGCGCAACCAGGCGCGCGCGCGGGCCCAATCGCGTTGCACGGTAGCGCGCGAGCAGCCGAGGATCTGAGCCGTCTCGGGCGCCGTGAAGCCGGCGAATAGGCGACATTCCACGACCCGCACCAGGCGCGCGTCCAGGCGGCCCAGCACATCGAGCGCCTCGTGGACCGCCAAGATCATCTCGGTTTGTTCCTCGAGGCTTGTGATCGCCTCGTCGAACGACACCCGGGGGGCCTTGCCGCCGCGCTTCAAGCGACCCCGCTGGCGCGCGAGGTCCACGAGGACATGGCGCATGGAGCGTGCCGCAAGAGCGAAGAAGTGCTCCCGATCTTCGACCCTCAGGCGCCGCCCGTCGGCGAGTTTTACATAGACTCGATGCACGAGGCTGGCGGTGTCGAGCGGACTGGCGGGCCTACTGCGGCGCAGCTGACCGCGCGCGATGCGGCGGAGATCTTCGTACACCAAGGGCATGAGGCGGCCGAAGGCCTGATCATCGCCGCTACCGTAGGCCCGCAGCAGCTCGGTGATGTCGCTGCCGTCGTCCTCGCTCATTTGCCGTGCCTACCGGGTCTGGGAAGGAACCCACCACGTTCGCGGCCTTCGCGATCGTCCCTACCACTCGCGAACGTGCCGCCTTTCGCGGATCTCCGCACACAGCATACCCACCATGGCATCGAGTTCCATGGACTTCTGCTCTTCGATGCCGTAACGCCGCACTGTGACCGTGTTGCTCTCCGCCTCGCGTCCGCCGACGACGAGTAGCACCGGCACCTTGCGCGTGACATGGGTGCGGACCTTCTTGCCCATGCTCGCGTCGGTGGTATCCACGTCCGCCCGGATGAGCTCGGCACGCAACAGGTCTCGAACCTTCTCCGCGTATGCGGTCTGGTCGTCGCTGATGGGCACGATCACCACCTGGGTCGGCGCCAGCCAGGTCGGAAAGGCGCCGCCGTAGTGCTCGATCAGGAACGCGATGAAGCGTTCATGCGTACCCAACGGCGCGCGATGAATGCAGTAGGGAGTCTTGTCCTCGCCATCGCTGTCGGTGTAGGTGAGTCCGAAGCGCGCCGGCTGGGCGAAATCGAGCTGGTTGGTCGAGACCGTGAAGTCGCGCCCGGTCACGGTGCGGAATTGGACATCGATCTTGGGACCGTAGAAGGCCGCTTCACCAGCTTCCACGGTGTACCAGAGATCGAGTTCCTCGAGGGCCTGTTGCACGACCTTCTGGCTGAAGTCCCAGTCGTCCGGTTGATCGATGTACTTGCTCGCCCGTTTGGGATCCTCGGGATCCCAGAGGCTGAGACGCATGTAGTAGTCGTCGAAACCGAAGAGCTCGTAGTACTCGCGATGCATCTCCATGACGGCCTTGAGTTCGTCGAGGAGTTGCTCGCGGGTAACGTAGAGGTGGGCGTCGTTCATCCCCATGCCACGCACCCGAGTGAGCCCCTGCAGCTGACCCGACCTCTCGAAGCGATACACCGTGCCGTACTCGGCCAGGCGCAACGGCAGATCGCGGTACGAACGCGGCTCGGCTCGGTACAGCACATGGTGGTGCGGACAGTTCATCGGCTTGAGGTAGTACTTCTCCGCTACACCGGCTCCCTCCTCGGCCGCAGCACCGCCTTCGGCGGACTCCTCGTGGATCCGCAGCGGCGGGTACATCACCTGCTCGTACAGCGGCAGGTGACCTGAGGTCCAGTACAGGCTCTCCTTGGTGATGTGCGGCGTTGCCACTGGCAGGTAGCCGTAACGAAACTCGGTCTCATAGGCGAGTTTTTCGAGCTCGCGGCGGATGATCGCGCCGTTGGGGAGCCATAGCGGCAATCCTTTGCCCACCTCATCATCGATGACGTAGATGTTCAGCTCACGGCCCAGCTTACGGTGATCGCGCCGCTTGGCCTCCTGTACCGCGGCCCGGTGCGCCTTGACGCGCTCCTTGTCCTCGAACGCGTACGCGTAGATGCGGGTGAGCATCACGTTGTTCTCGTCGCCGCGCCAGTACGCGCCGGCCACGGAATGTAACTTGAAACCGTTCTTCGGCAGCTGTTTCGTAGACTCCATATGCGGGCCTTCGCACATGTCCAGGAAGGGGCCGTTGGTGTAGAACGAAAGCGATTCGTGGCCGCCCTTCTCGATCAACTCCTTGGCGTATTCGAGCTTGTGCGGCTCCCGCATCTGCTCGATGCGGGCAAGAGCATCCGCGGCGGAGAGGTCCTCGCGCACGAAGGGCTGGTCCGCACTGATGATCTTGCGCATCGCCTTCTCGATGCGGGGCAGATCTGCGTCGGTCAGGGTGACGCCGTCAGGGAAGAGGAAGTCGTAGTAGAACCCATCATCGACCGGCGGACCGAAGCCCAGAAGCGTGCCAGGGTACTGCTTGGTCACCGCCTGCGCCATGACGTGGGCGAGGGAGTGGCGAACCCGGTACAGGTTGTCGTCCTTGGATGTCTTTTCGATGACCGGCACGGTGTTCTCTCGGTAGCTAGGTTGCGTCAGGATGTCTCACAGAATGCCAGGAAGCGCGGTCGCGCGCGTGCCCGGCGCGGCAACTCGGAGCACTTCAGCGACGTGCCCTCAGTCGGGATCGTACGCCAGGTTGGCCCGCAGCCAGCTCTCCGCCTCGCGCACAGCGATGCCCTTGCGCGCCGCGTAGTCCTCGATCTGATCGGCACCCAGACGCCCAACGGAGAGATAGCGGGCTTGCGGATGGTTGAAGTAGAGACCCGAGACCGAGGCTGCCGGGTCCATTGCACAGGTCTCTGTCAGCTTGACTCCGGTGGCCGCCTCAGCCTCGAGAAGAGTCCACATGGTCCGCTTCTCGGAATGATCCGGCTGCGCTGGATACCCGGGAGCCGGCCGGATGCCGCGATACTTCTCGGCGATGAGATCGGGGTAGTCCAACTGCTCCTGCAAGCCGCAGAACGCCCGCGCGTCGGCGTGCAGCTTCTCCGCCAGGGCCTCAGCCAGCCGGTCGGCCAGCGCCTTTACCATGATGGCCCCATAGTCGTCGTGGGCCCTTTCGTGGGCGTGCACGAGGTTCGTCACCCCTTCGCCGGCGTTCACCGCGAACAGGCCGATGTAGTCGTCCACCGGCGCATCCAGCGGCGCCACGAAGTCGGATAGGCACGCGTGTTTCCCGCTCTTGCGTTGGCCCTGCTGGCGCAAGCCATGCAATCTCGTCGCCACCTCGCCATCGGGCCCGAGCACGACGATATCGTCACCCTCCGATCCTGCCCGGAAGAAACGGAACGTGGCATGGGCGTGAATGAGGCGCTCGGCAACCATCTCCTGCAGTTGTCGAACGGCCGCCTCGTGAAGATCACGGGCCGCCGCGCCAACATCTTTGCGCTCGAAGATCTTGGGATAAGTGCCGCGTAGCTCCCATGCGTGGAAGAACGGTGTCCAATCGATGTACGGAACGATCTCGTCGAGTGGGACGTCGCGCTGGATCACGGCGTCCAGATGGCGCGGCACGGCAATGTCCTGCGCATCGAATGACAGCTTCAAGCGCCCGTCGCGTGCTGCGGCGAGGGGCGCGAGCTTCACGTCCTCCGCATCGGCGAAGGCCTGGCGCATGCGCTCCTGTTCCTGCTGGATCTCGATGGCGTAGTCCGCGGCGGCGGCGCCCCGTAGTCGGCTCACCGCCGCGACCGCGCGGGATGCGTCCTTCACGTGCAGCGTGGTGGCGTCATAGCGGGGCGCAATCCGAACAGCGGTGTGCTTGGGCGAGGTGGTGGCGCCCCCGATCAGCAGCGGAAGGGCGCTGCCGACACGCTGTAGCTCGCCCGCAACATGGGCCATCTCGTCGAGCGAGGGAGTGATCAGGCCCGAGAGGCCCACCATGTCGGGCTTCTCCTCGGAGACCGCGGCGAGGATACGGTCGGCCGGCACCATGACCCCGAGATCGACGATCTCATAGTTGTTGCACGCCAGCACCACGCCGACGATGTTCTTGCCGATGTCGTGAACGTCCCCCTTCACGGTGGCCATCACGATCTTGCCGGCCGAACGCGACCCGCCGTCGCGCTCCGCATCCATGTACGGCTCCAGATAGGCGACGGCTTTCTTCATCACCCGAGCGCTCTTGACCACCTGCGGCAGGAACATCTTCCCGGCTCCGAACAAGTCGCCGACCACGTTCATGCCGGCCATGAGCGGGCCCTCGATCACCGCCAACGGCGTGCCGCACTTCTGTCTCGCTTCTTCTGCGTCGGCTTCGATAAAGTCCGCGACGCCGGCGACCAACGCGTGCTCGATACGGGTCTCCACGCTCTCGGCGCGCCACGCTTCTGCCGCCGCCTCGACCACCTCGTCGCGATTGTGAGCGTCGGCCCGCGTGGTCAACCGATCGGTTGCATCCGGGCAGCGGAGGAAGAACACATCCTCGATGAGCTCCAGAAGGTCCGTGTCGATATCGTCGTACACGTCGAGCTGGCCGGCGTTCACAATGCCCATACCGAGCCCGGCCTGAATCGCGTGGTAGAGGAAAGCGCTGTTCATCGCCCTCCGCACCGGCTCGTTGCCGCGAAACGAGAAACTCAGGTTTGAAACACCACCGGAGATGAGCGCGTTCGGGAAACGGGCCTTCAACCGTCGCGTCGCCTCGATGAAGTTCATGGCGTACGGATCGTGCTCTTCGAGCCCGGTGGCGATGGTCAGAATGTTGGGATCGAAGATCAGGTCGTGTTCGGCGAAGCCAACCTCGTCGATCAGGATGCGGGCTGCCCGGGTCAGGATCTCGACGCGGTCGTCGATGCCGGTAGCCTGACCCGATTCATCAAAGGCCATGACCACGACAGCGGCTCCATAGCGCCGCACCAGGGTGGCTCTACGGCGAAATTCGTCCTCGCCGTCTTTTAGCGAGATCGAGTTCACCACCGCCTTGCCCTGCAGACAGCGCAAACCGGCCTCGAGCACCACAAAATCGGATGAATCCACCATCACCGGCACGGCGGCGATATCGGGCTCCACCGCGATCAGGTTGAGAAACTCCGTCATTACCTGAGGAACGTCGAGGAGGCCCTCATCCATGTTGACATCGATGATGTTGGCGCCATTTGCCACCTGTTGCCTCGCCACCTGCAGCGCGGTTTCGTAGTCTCCCGACTTGATCAGACGGCGGAACCGAGCGGACCCCGTCACGTTGGTGCGCTCGCCAACCACCGTAAACGTGGTGTCCGGATAGATGGTGAGCGCCTCGAGCCCCGAATAACGAGGGTGCGGCGGCGGCTGCGAGGGCTCGTGGGGTGTAGCCCCGTCCACCGCCTGTGCGATCGCCGCGATATGTGCCGGAGTCGTCCCGCAGCAGCCGCCAACGAGGTTCAGCCACCCCGCTTGGGCGAAGTCGCCCAGGGTTTCCGCCAGATGCGCCGGGGTTTCATCGTAACCACCGAACTCGTTCGGCAGGCCCGCGTTCGGGTAGCACGAGATGTAGCAGTCCGCGATGCCGGCGAGTTCCTCGACATACGGCCGCATCGCCTCAGCACCGAGGGCGCAGTTGACACCCACGATGTCGGGCCGCGCGTGCGCAACCGAGTTCCAGAACGCCTCCACCGTCTGTCCCGAGAGCGTTCGTCCTGATGCATCGGTGATGGTCACCGAGATGATCAGCGGCACCCGCTCGCCGCGTGCTTCGAACAACTCCTCGATCGCGAACAACGCAGCTTTGGCGTTGAGCGTGTCGAAGATTGTCTCGACCATCAGCAGGTCAGCGCCACCATCGAGAAGGCCTCGCGCCTGCTCGTAGTACGCCTCACGAAAGTCCTCGAAGTTCCGCGCTCGGAATCCCGGGTTGTTCACGTCAGGTGACATCGACGCGGTGGCGTTGGTGGGACCGAGGGATCCGGCAACGAAGCGTGGCCTGCCGTCGCTCGCGGCATCGATCGCCTCGCGCACGAGTCGGGCCGCCGCAACATTGATCTCATAGGCGAGGTCTTCGAGGCCGTAGTCCGCCAGGGAGATCGACTGTGCGTTGAACGTGTTGGTCTCGATGACGTCGGCGCCAGCCGTGATGAAGTCCGCGTGGATCTGCCGGATCACATCGGGCTGGGTGAGGCACAACAGATCGTTGGCGCCCCGCAGGTCCGATTGCCATTGCGCGAAACGCTCGCCGCGGAAGTCCGCCTCTTCCAGCCCGCAGGCCTGGATCATGGTCCCCATAGCGCCGTCCAGAATCAGCACCTTCTGGCCCAGCAGAGCGAGGAACGGATGCACCTTGTCCACCTTCTATGCAATCCAGAGCAGCAGGGCAGGAGTGGGGGATACGGCCCCGACGACGACGGCGCTTAGTGTAACAAGCAACCTGAGGTAATCTGAGCCCCCTGCCGGGGTGGCGGAATTGGTATACGCAGTGGCCTTAAAAGCCACGGGAGCTTGCTCCATGCGGGTTCGAGTCCCGCCCCCGGTACTGCTCTGCTGTGCCGGACCAACTGGGCGCGCTCGCCCCGCTTCGGCCGTTCCTAGAAGGGACCACCCGCGCTGAGAACGCAGACGATGTCGTCGCCGCCTACGGCGAAGCCGGGGCCGGGGTTACCTCCCTTGGTGATCGACCTGTAGTACATGTCGAAGGCCGTATCCACGCGCTGGTTCGGGCCGGCGGAAAGGGCAATCACGGCCGACGTGTAGACGTTGCCCGCGTGCGAGTGCAGAGCGAAGACGTTGGACATGTAGCGATCGCCCCACGGGTCCGACGTCAGCTCATTGAAGTAGGGGCCGTGCCAGCCGAAGGCCCACTGGCCAAAGGCCAGGTTGGTGAGGTCCTTGTAGTGCTCGCCACCACCACCGAGCGGATCGTTCACCAACAGATGATTGGCGAAACGGTCGGCTACGAAGGATCCTCCGGGCGGGGTCACCTGCGAGGGATAGTCAGTGGTTACCTGCGGAGCAAGGGAGGCGCCGACGCTGGGTAGCAGCCAGTTGACGTCTGTGGCGGCTACCAGACTCGCGTCGAGTGCGGGGACGGCTCCGTCGGTGAACAGCAGGCCGATGGCAACCGACTGCGTCACCGGGTCGCCCCAGAAGGCATTGTCCATGACCTCGTCGAGCATCTTCTTCATGCTCGAGCAGAGCGCGCCGACATCTTCCTTGACCTTGACGTAGCGGGCCAGGCGATTGTAGTTGCCGAGCTGCGGCAACATGATCGTTCCGAGGATCACGAGGACCAACAGGATGATCGTTACCTCGACGAGAGTGAAACCTCGCTGCGCGCCAACTGATCCGATGGGGCGACGACACGGCATAGCGACCGACCTCCGCCCAGGCTCTGGGAAGGGTGTCTATCAGCTAGTGCCCGTACCCTCGCACGCTCGGCCGTCGCCGCCAATAGTCCGTGGCCTCCGATGGCCCTCGATGGCCGCCAAGGTGCTCTTGTGCAGGGCGTCGACCGTCACAGGGACGATCAGACGCCTCGTGGACGGTGGATCGCGGTCATGGACCCAGGTGGGAAGCCGTTACTGGCCCCCTTGCCGGACGCTGCAAAGACCGCCGTTTTCCGTGCAGCCCGGTTCCCGCAGGGTGCGCTCGAACAGTTCGAAGATGCGGCGATATTCATCGGTCCAGGAGGACGGCTCCACGAAACCGTGACTCTCCACGGGGTACGAGGCCAGCTCCCAGTTCTGTTTGCCGAGTTCGATGAGCCGCTGCGCGAGGCGAACCACATCCGAGTAGTGGACATTGGTGTCGACCATGCCGTGCAGCATCACCAGATGCTGGTCCGGCTGGAAATTCTCGGCGAAGTAGATCGGCGACGACTTCTCGTAGGCTTCCTCGTCCTCGTGCGCAATGTTGAGAATGCGACTGGTATAGCCGTGGTTGTAGTGGGCCCAGTCGGTTACCGAGCGTAATGCAGCTCCAGACTTGAAGGTGTCGCCAGCTGTGAACAGGCCCATGAGCGTAATAAAACCGCCGTACGATCCTCCGTACAGCCCGATGCGCTCGGCGTCCACTCCCTCCTCGGCGACCAGATAACGCGCACCGTCGACCTGATCGGACAGGTCCTTGCCACCCATCCAACGATAGATCGCCGTGCGCCACTCGGCGCCGTAGCCGGCCGAGCCTCGATAGTCGATATCGAGCACGGTATAACCCGCCGCGGCGAGGAACTGGTTGAACTGGTACTCGCGGTAGTACGAAGACCAGTAGTTGTGTACGTTGTGCAGATAGCCAGCGCCGTGAACGAAGATCACGGCCGCACCGTTAGCCTCGGCGCCCATGTCGCTCGGGCGGTAGATACGGGCGGGCACCGCGGTTCCGTCTTCCGCATCGAAGTGGATGATCTGCGGCTTGATCCACGGGAACGACTTCCACTCCTCGGTGGGGGAGTCGGTGACCGGAGCCATTCCCTGCAGGTCGTCCGACGCCGCCAGGAAGAGTTCTGGAGGGCGGTTGGCGAGGTCGTGGAGCAGTGCGAAGTGCTCGCCATCCGGCGACGGCGTGACGATGAAGCGCCCGTCACCAGCCGTCAGGGCCTCCCGGGTGCCCCCTTCGAACGCCATCTGGTACGCGTGCTGGTGGAAGGGCGACCCCTCGTTGGTGCTCAGAAGGAAGTTCTCGCGTGCCTCGGGAATCCTGACGCCCAACACCTCCCAATCGCCGCTGGTGAGTGCCTGTCTGTCGGTGCCGTCGGCGTTGACGGCGTACAGGTGGGCGTACCCCGACTCTTCGCTGACGAAGTAGATACGATCGCTACCGGGGAGGAAGTCAACGCAGCCAAACGAGCAAGGTCCCGCGACCCATGCGTCGTCGTGGAGGCTGTCGAGCAGGGTGCGCTCGCCGGTTGCCGCATCCACGCTCCACAACCACCGATCCTTGTTGTCGAAAGAAACAGCGACGATGAAGGCCTTGGTGCCGGCATCGTTCCAGCCGGAGCCGAACACGCGCGGCGGCTGTTTCTTGTCACTCTTGCGAGCCGCAGCATCCTCATCGGCCTCGGTCTCGGTCTCGGCGGCGTCGTCCGGCGTCGGCGCGGCGTCGGGCTCCAGGTCGATCCAGGCGATGTCGCCGGTCGTGGTGTCGAGCAGACCGATGCGAGACGTACCTTGCTCGTCGCCCACCTTGCTGCGCACGGTCAGGTCGGCCGTGTAGCCGTCGTCGGTCACCCAGTCGGGAACGATCGTCGGGGTGGCGCTGGCCGCGCGTTTGCCGGCACGCACCAACACGAACTCGCCGCTGCGCGTGCTCTGCATGCCCTGTATCCGTTCGCCGCGACCCAGGTATAGCGTCTTCGGCTCGTCAGCCTCGCGTGCTTCCTTCTCCTCGTCGTCCTTGTCGCGACGCGCGGCCTCGCGGCGCACGTGCTCGAACAGCTCGAGTTGCTGCTGCTCCAGAAAGCCCTTCTGGCCCTCCGCGTCTTTCTCCTCGCCGGGCGCCGCGCCGGCGCCGTTGCGCGTGACCTGCGCGAGTCGCCCCGACTCGATCTCGAGGCGGTACAAATCGCCGCCTCTTCGGAAGATCACCGCAGTATCGTTATCTGCGAACAGCGGCTGCCCTTCGCTGTCCTCGGTGTGCGTCAGGCGCCGCACTGCCATCGACGCGCGATTCACCAGGTAAAGATCACCTGCGACACTCGAGACGCGCCAGCGACGATCGCGCGAAAGGTCGCCGTTGGCGATCAGCGGTGCCGCCTCGTCGGCCTGTTGCCAAGTCAGGGCCTCCAGTTCGCTACCATCCGCCCTTACCCGGTATAACGACCGTTCCTCGTCCCAGGCAAGACCGCCGGGGCGCCAGGAGAAATACAGCCACTCGGAATCATCCGTCCAGCGGATCTGGCGCGGCGCGACCCCGACGTTCTCTTCCGCCCTCATAATGCTGGCGATCGACATCTCGAAATCGTGGCCGCGCACCGCGGCGGGGACGTACGCCGCGCTACTCTGGGCGCCGGCGGAGGCAACACTGATCGCCGCGATGAGTGCGGCGGCGGACAAGGTGATGCGAAGCTTGGACATACGTTCCCTCGTGGCAAGAAATCAGGCGCGAGTAACCGATTGTCGACTCGCACGATCACAGATCATACCGGCAAACCACTCGAGCAAATTGGAGACCAGCCATGCCAGTCGCACCACCCATGGAACCCGGGGCGGTTCGTGTCGCCGAAGCCGGCGTCGGTAACTACACCCAGACCGTCACTAATGGGCGACACCAGTGGGCGGCAGACGAGCCCGCCGCGGCCGGCGGGCGCGACGAAGGGCCCACGCCATACGACCTTCTTTGCTCGGCCGTCGGCGCCTGCGTGGCAGTCACCGTCCGAATGTACGCCGAGCGTAAGGGCTGGCCGCTGGAGTCGATCTTGGTTGACGTGCAACACGGCCGCGTCCACGCCGACGATTGCGCGGAGTGTGAGACCAAGAAGGGGATGATCGACCACATCTACAAGAGGGTGCACCTGGCCGGCGATCTCGACGAGGAACAACTCGACAGGCTGATGAGCATCGCCGATCGATGCCCGGTCCACCGGACGTTATCGAGCGAGATCCGGATCGTCACTTCGCGGGGCTGAGCTACGGCTCGCCGCCGCCCAAGAAAAAAGCCAGGAGCCCGAAGGCTCCTGGCTAATCTCAGTCGGTCGTTCTCTTAGACGACGCGCACGCTCTCCGCCCGCGGACCCTTGGGGCCCTGGCCGACGTTGAACTCGACCTGCTGGCCTTCGCGAAGGTCGTCGAAACGACATCCTTCGCAGGCGGACATGTGGAAAAACATGTCCTGTCCGTCGCTCGTCTCGATGAAACCGAAACCACGGTCGGTGAGTCGCTTAATCTTGCCTTCTGCCATCCTACTAACCTACTGCTGTATTTCGCGTCGTCCAATGACACCCAGTCGGTGTCAGTGGCTTCGCAATTGTCGTAGCGCACTCTTTTTTCTTCTGTCTGCGCTATCTGCAGGTAAGAGTACAGCTAAACGCCGCCAGCGCTAGGCAAAAAATGCTTTCTGCTCGCACGCGCCTTCGCCAACTCGTGTAGCCCCGTTGCGCCGAAGAACCTAGAATAAGTCACTGCGGTGCGCCGTCTGCGGCCGCGGCCCTCCTCTGATTTGCTTTGCGCATGACCCGCGATAGGACTGCTAGATGACCTTTCCGACCGATTTCGAGATTGCCCGTGAGGCGCCCCTACGACCCATTGAGGACGTTGCGGCAGATGTCGACCTGACCGCCGACCAACTTGACCAGTACGGCTCCGACAAGGCCAAACTGCGACGGTCATTCCTCGATACGATGGAGCCGAAGGCCAAGCTCGTCATCGTCACGGCGATAACCCCGACCGCGGCGGGTGAAGGCAAGACCACCGTCAGCGTCGGCCTGGCACAGGCACTACGCCGCATTGGCCAACGCGTCGTCGCCGCCATTCGCGAGCCCAGCCTGGGACCGGTATTCGGCGTCAAGGGCGGCGCCGCCGGCGGCGGCTACTCTCAGGTACTGCCGATGGAGGACATCAACCTTCACTTCACCGGCGACCTGCATGCCATCACCTCGGCCAACGGATTGCTGGCAGCCGCGCTGGACAACCATCTCCAACAGGGCAATGCCCTCGGCATCGATCCGCGGCGGATCACCTGGCGACGCTGCGTCGACATGAACGACCGCGCGCTACGGCGCTTGGTCGTTGGCCTCGGCGGGCCCCTCTCGGGCGTTCCGCGCGAGGATGGATTCGTCATCACGGCGGCTAGCGAGATCATGGCGACATTCTGTCTGGCCACGAGTCTGGACGACCTGGAGGTCCGGCTGGGGGACCTCATCGTCGGTACCAGCTACGAGGGCAAGCCTGTACGGGCCCGTGAGTTGGGCGTGGCCGGCGCCATGACCATGCTGCTGAAAGACGCATTCCGTCCCAATCTGGTGCAGACCATCGAGGGTGGGCCGGTTCTTATCCATGGCGGGCCGTTCGCGAACATCGCTCATGGCTGCAACTCGCTAGTCGCGACACGCGCGGCGATGTCGCTGGGCGACATCGTGGTCACCGAGGCGGGTTTCGGCTCCGACCTGGGCTTCGAGAAGTTCTGCAACATCAAGTGTCGACTCGGCGGGATTCAGCCGCATGCCGCGGTGCTGGTCGCCACCATCCGCGCGCTCAAGCTGCATGGGGGTGCGGTCAAGGACACCCTCAGCGAAGAGAACGTGCCCGCCGTACGCGACGGCTTGCCGAATCTCGACGCCCACATCGCCAACGTGCAACAACACGGCCTGCCGCCTCTGGTGGCAATCAACCGGTTTGCCTGTGACACCGACGCCGAGGTTCAGGTCGTGCTCGACCACTGCGCGGCACAGGGCGTGGCCGCCGACATTCTCGAGATCCATGCCAAGGGAGGCGCCGGGGGCGAGAGCTTCGCGGCCAAGGTCGTCGACGCCGTGAACTCCGATGACACGAGTTTCCGCCACATCTACGACGCCAATTGGCCAATCCAGCGCAAGGTCGAGACCATCGCGACTCAGGTGTATGGCGCAGATGGGGTGGAGTGGGCGCCGGCAGCCATGAAGTCGATCGCCTTCCTCGAGGCAAACGGTCTGGGGGATACGCCGGTTTGTATGGCCAAGACGCCAGCTTCGCTGAGCGACGACCCGACTCGATTGGGTCGACCATCCGGGTTCACGATCTCGGTCCGGGACGTGACTCCGTCGGCCGGCGCGGGCTTTGTCGTGGTCCACACCGGCAACGTCATGACGATGCCGGGGCTGCCGAAGGAACCGGCCGCGAACCGCATGCGAGTGCTTCCAGACGGTGGGGTAGAGGGGCTCTTCTGAGTTTCAAAGATCTGCTATTCACAGTGCCAAGCGGTGGCCTAACGGCTGCGCTTGCCATCGCCGTGCTCGGGAGTGCGCTGTCGGCCGCAGTGCATGCACTGCTGTTCAAACGCGACCCGCGGGCCTCGCTTGGCTGGATCGCCGTCAGCCTCACGCTGCCGTTCATCGGGCCGCTGCTGTACTTCGTGTTCGGCATCAACCGGATTCGCACTCGCGCCAAACGCTTGACCGCGGACGACTCCGAGCTGATCAGGCATCGCGAAGGAAGCGGGGCACCCGAGGCCCTCGCCCAGGTGGACCGGGTGGCCTTGCTGCCAAGTGACGGGCCAACCCCCGAAACGGGCTTGCCGGGCCTGGTCCGCCTATCGCATCTCGTCACCGAGATGCCGTTGCGGCCGGGCCAGGAGGTGCGCATGCTGCGCAACGGTGAGGAGGCATTCCCAGCCATGATCGCCGCCATACGGGGCGCGCAAAAGACCGTCTACCTGGCGACGTACATCTTCGAGAGCAACGCCAGTGGCAAGGACTTCGTGGCGGCTCTGGGCGAGGCCCAGGAACGTGGCGTTCAGGTGCGCGTGCTGCTCGACGGAGTCGGCGAACTGTACAGCTACCCGCGGGTGCGGCGGCTGCTGTCGCGAGCGGGAATCCGCGTGCAGCGATTCCTGCCGCCGCGTCTCTTCCCACCGCAGTTCAACATCAATCTCCGCAACCATCGCAAGATTCTGGCCGTTGATGGCTGCCAGGCATTCACCGGCGGCATGAATATCGGCGACCGCAGCCTCGCGGACGCCGAGGGCAGGCGCAGCGCCGCGGACGTTCACTTCGAACTGCTCGGTCCCATTGCTCATGACATCGAGGCCGCCTTCCGCGTCGACTGGGAGTTCGTCGCGGGCGAGGAACTGCCGCCCTCGGAGATCCCGACGTATCGGCCCGGCAATGTTTATGCACGGGCCGTGCTCGACGGCCCCAATGAGGATCTCGACAAGCTGGAGAGCATTCTCATCGGGGCGCTGGGGGCGGCCCGGCAGCAGGTCGTCATGATCACGCCCTATTTCCTGCCCTCGCGAGAGCTCCTGGCGGCGATGAAGTCGGCATCGTTGCGCGGCGTCGACGTTACCGTGCTGCTGCCCGGCAAGAACAACCTGCCATTCGTTCATTGGGCCTCGCGCAACGTGCTCTGGGAGTTATTGCACTGGGACGTGCATGTGCTCTACCAGGCGCCGCCGTTTATCCACACCAAGCTCTTTCTGGTGGACGACGAGTATGTGCAGATCGGCTCCGCCAACCTCGACCCCCGCAGTCTGCGCCTCAATTTTGAGCTGTCGGTGGAGTTGTACGACCGCGACTTCGCGGCTGTCGTGCGCAGCTATGTCGACGACGAGTGCCTGCCTGGCTCGCGACAGGTAACCCTCGAAGAGCTGGAGGCTCGTCCTCTCTGGCAGCGACTGCGCGATGCCGGGTTTTGGCTCGCCTCGCCCTATCTCTGATTGCGCGGTTCTTTCCAGATCGGCGCCATGGTCTCGTCGAGGAGATACAGACTCGGCGTGCCATCGGCCTGAATCGCCATCGCTGCCCGCGGGGCGCCGTCGGTGTCACGAAGAACCACAAAGGCGGCATCGCCGCGCTCACCCACCACGACACGGGGATTGCCCTCGTCGGAGAACATGTTCAGTATCGGACCGTCGGCGGCAACGGTCAGGCCTGCACGCAAGCGGCCGCGGTCGTCGAACAGACCGAGTGCCGATCCCTCGTCGCCGACCCCGAGCTGGCCACGAACGGTACCGCCCGAATCTCGCACCACGAAGGCCTCCGCTTCGACCACACGACCTCCAGGTCCCTGCCGCGCGGCACCGAGCAGTAATATCGGTACCATCGCCAGCAGCAGGAGCCGCGAGCGACGCGCGGATCGTTCCGCACCTTCGAGTCGTTGCTCCATGTTCGCCAGGCGTAGCAAGAGTCCACTCGGGTCGTCCGACGAGTGGGAACCAGCCGACAGAGAACCACGTCCAAAAAACATAAATCGTGTCCCCGGGTTGTGGACCACTTTCTCGCTCGGGAGCCGCTTGCCCTGCTGAGCAGCCGCTGCCACAGTGTGCGGTCGTCACCCGCCACCCGCAAGGAGTCCCGCTCATGAAGGTCGCGCTTGCCATCCACGGCGGTGCCTGGAACGTTCCGGACGACGAGCTCCAGGACCACCAAGCCGGCATCGCACGCGTCCTGCAGCACGGATGGCAGCTGCTGGCGGAGAAGGCGTCGGCACTCGACGCCGTAACCGCCGTCGTTCGCATGCTCGAAGATGACCCCCTGTTCAACGCGGGCACGGGGTCACATCTGAATCGTCTTGGCAAGGTCGAACTCGACGCTTCGATCATGGAAGGCGACGACCTGCAGGCAGGTGCCGTCGCTGCGGTCGAACGCATTCGCAACCCCGTGCAGCTGGCCCGGGCCGTGCTCGAACGTTCCGATCATGTGCTGCTCGTCGGTAAGGGGGCACGGCGGTTCGCCCGCGAGCATGGGTTGCCCGAATGCCGCGCTCGCGACCTTCTGGTGGGCCGCGCTCGCGAGACCTACATGCGCATTCGCGCCGGCGAGACCGACCTGATCGCCACCGAGTTCGCCCCCAGCAACGACGATCCGGCGGCGGCAGGACCGGAACACATGGGCACCGTCGGTGCCGTGGCTCGCGACGCCAGCGGTTGCATCGTTGCGGCCACCTCGACCGGAGGAACTCTCGACAAGTACCCGGGGAGGGTGGGGGATTCGCCCCTGATCGGTTCTGGGACGTACGCCGACAGCCAACTTGGCGGTGCCTCGTGCACGGGCTGGGGCGAGGGCATTATCCGAGTCGTCATGGCCAAGTCCACCATCGATCGGATCGCCGCGGGGGCGGGGCTGGACGCTGCGGCAAACGCCGCCTTACAGGACCTCAGTCGCGTTGGCGGGCGCGGGGGCATGATCCTGATCGACCACCGGGGACAACCGGCAGCGGCATTCAACACTCCGCGAATGGCCCGCGGCCTCGCCTGCCTAGAAGAGGGGATGCGCGTAGGGGTCGACAGCTCGATGGAGACCATCTCGTAGCGGGGCGGCGAGCGGATATCCGACCCTTGGGTGTGCGTTGCGGAACGAACTGTCCCAATATCGAACACCTTGGCGCCCACACTTGCCGGGACGACCTGCAACGGCAGCCCCTATAAGCTCCCAAACTGGCACGTAGCTTGCTCTACTGAACCGGGGGCGTTGTAGCCCCGGCCGCCTGTCTTGGCGTCCGGCTCCAATACTCTCCCTAGCGACGCCCTGAACGTTGGAGAACGAGATGTTGAACACCTTTTCCGGTCGCCGAAGCGGGCTGCTCCTGTCGGTATTGGCTGCGCTGGCGGCGCCGTTCGCTGCAAGCGCCCAGACCAGCGCCACGTTCGTCGCGCATTCGACCGGCCAGGAGGCCGAGGTGGAGGTGCTCGAGCTGTCTCTGGCTCAGACCGTCGAACTCGTGTTGCGGCACAACCTGCGGGTCCGCATCGCTGCGCTCAACCCCGATCTCTCCGAAGAACTGATTCGCGGCGCGCGGGCGCGCTTTGATCCGGTGTTCGTCTTCGATCTGCCGCAGGCGTTCAATCGTTCCACGCAGCCGACGGCATCGGCCCTCGGTGGCGCCGACGTTCTCTCGTCGGAGCAGATCAACGGTGGTTTCACGCTCAACGCCAACACCACCTGGGGGCTAGGCTGGTCGGTCGCGGGCACGGTCTCGCGCTTCGTCAACAACAACCAGTTCTCGACGTTCAATCCGCGCTGGGACACGAGCCTCAACCTGAGGCTCAACCAGCCGCTGCTGAGGAACCGTGGTGACGTGAATCGCCAGCAACTGCTGGTGGCGCGCAACAATTTCTCCGTGAGCCGTGAACAGTTTCGCTTGCAGCTGCAGAACTCGGTATTTGGCGTCATCCAGGCCTACTGGAACCTCGTATCGGCATACAGCACGTTGGCCATCGCCGAGGAGAGCCTGACGCTCGCCGAAGAGCAGCATGACAACAACACCACTCGTGTTCGTATCGGCGCGCTGGCGGCCGTCGACGTCATCCAGACCGAACAGCAGGTGGCGAACGCGGAGCTGACACTGCTGCAGGCGCAACTGGCGGTAGAGAACCAGCAGGACCTCATGCGCTCGCTGCTGAACTTCGACGCGGTCGTCCAGGGCGGATGGGAGGTAGAAATCCTGCCGACCGACACGCCGTCGGTGGAGGCCGCGGACATCAACATCGAGGCGGCCGTCGCCGAGGCGCTCGAGAAAAGCCCCACCATCCGCCAGAATCGCATCAATCTAGCGAGCCGCAAGATCGATTTGCGAGCCAGCCACAACCAGCTGCTGCCGCAGCTGGATTTCATCGGCAGCGCCACGCTCACGGGCCTCGGCGGTGATCGCATCTTCCGTTCCGGAGACATCTTCGGGAACGCGACGGTCTCGGAAGTGCAGACCGGCGGACTCGACGACTCCCTCCAACAGTTGTTCTCCGGCGACTTTCGTACCTGGTCCGTCGGACTCCAGCTGTCCTTTGCGGTGCGCAACGACCAGGCCCAGGCGCAGTATGCGCAGGCGACGATTCGCGAGCGACAGGCTACAACCCAGGTCCGGGACGACGAGGTCCAGATTCGGCTCGGCGTCCGCAACGCCGCGCGCAACGTAACCGTTGGTGTGCAGCAGGTGTCGGCGGCGGCCAACGCGGTGTCGCTGGCCGAAAGGCAGTATGCCGCCGAGCTTCGTCGTTTCGAGAATGGCACCAGCAACACCTTCACCGTGCTGAACCTCCAGCGCCAGCTCACCGCTGCACGTCAGCGCGAGCTGCTCTCGACCATCACCCTCAACGTGGCGATGGCCAACTTCGACCTCAACAAGGGCACCCTCTTGGAGCGCTTCAACGTAGAGGTCGAGGATGCTGGCACCGGTGGCCCGCCGCTCCGCGCCCGTGGGGCAGCGCGCGCGCAGGTTCCGGCAGCAGCCGCGGCACCGCCCGGCGCACGGTAGTCCGCACAGCAGATCCGAGACGGCCAAACCCCACCGTTCCAGTCCGTATAATGGCGCGGTGCCTGATCCCGCTGTCCGTCAGACAACATACGCGCGTCGCCTCGGCCTGTTCGACGTCACCATGATCACTGTCGGTGCCATCATTGGCGCCGGCATTTTCCTCAATCCCGCCATCGTCGCCACGCGCGTGCACAGCGCGCAGCTGACGCTTGCCGCCTGGATCGTCGGCGGGATGATCGCCGTGGCGGGCGGATTCTGTTTCGCCGAGCTTGGCGCCCGCGCACCACACGGCGGGGGCGGCTACGTCTACCTCCGCGACGCCTTCGGCCGCCTCCCCGCGTTTCTCTATGGCTGGACGCTGCTTCTGGTAATCAACAGCGGTGCTGTGGCTGCTGTGTCAGAGATCGCGGCACGCTATACCACCGATCTGCTGGGCGCCGACCCCGCGCTCGGCGCCCCCCTCGCGATCACCTTCATCCTGGTGTTCACGGCCGTCAATTATTTCGGTATTCGGCCCGGGGCCATCGCCCAGAACGTCTTCACCATGGCGAAGCTCGCGGCGTTGGGCATGGTGGTGGTCGCGGGCATGCTGGCCACGCCAGCTCCAACCCCTCCGGTCGCAGCTTCGGCACCCGGCCTCCTCGAGTCCATCCGCCTGGTCGGCCTGGCGCTAATCCCCGTCATGTTCGCCACGGGAGGCTGGCAGAACGCAAACTTCGTGGGCGGTGAAATTCGGAACGCTCGGCAGACGCTGCCGCGTGCCATCTTGCTGGGTGTCGCCATTGTGGTGGTCGTCTACGTTGCCGTGAACGCGGCCTACCTGCGCGCCCTCGGCGTAGCCGGACTAGCCGCCAGCGCCGCCCCGGCAGCCGACACGATGCGCGTGGCGGCGGGTGAGACGGGGGCTCGGCTAATCAGCCTGGGCATCGTCGCGTCAACGCTCGGAATCCTGAACCTGTTCATTCTGGCCGCGCCGCGCGTGTACCAGGCGATGGCTGACGATGGTCTCTTCTTTGCCTCGGCGTCACGGCTCCATCCTCGCTACCGGACGCCGAGCGGAGCACTGTTCTTTCAGGCGGGCTGGGCCATCGTGCTGTCGCTGTCGGGGACCTACGGCGACCTGCTCGACTACGTGGTCTTTGGTGATTGGATCTTCTTCGGGTTGGTTGCCGTGACGCTGTTCGTCTATCGAAGTCGCGACCCCGTTCAGACGACGCCGGACGGCTTTCGCATGCCGGCGTTTCCTCTGATCACCGGTGTCTTTGTGCTCGCTGCGGCGACGATCGTGATCAGTTCCGTGCTCTCCAATCCAACCAACGCCGCCATCGGGGCCACCCTGATTCTGGCTGGAATCCCCGTGTTCTGGTGGTGGCAGCGCCGATGAGAGAGTCGCAGTACATCGCCTGGGCGAAGAGCCGCGAACGGTTTCGCTACAACCTCGGGCGCAGCAGCATCAGGCCCTGTCCGCTGGACGATCTGGCCATGCGCTCCGAGGATGTGGCCATCTGCGGCGACAATGCACACGGATGGGAACCGCTGCGCGAGATCATCGGCGCCCGGTACGAGGTCAGTGCCGATCGAGTAGTCCTCGCGATCGGCACTTCAATGGCGAACCACCTCGCGTGCGCGACGGTTCTCGACCCGCCGGGGCATGTTCTGGTCGAGACCCCGGGCTATGAACCCCTCGCAGCCCTGCCGGCGTACTTCGGCTCCGACGTGGAGACTTTCCCGCGCCACCGCGAGGCCGACTGGGCCCTCGATGTCGATGAGATCCAGGCGCGCCTACGGCCCGGTCTCACCCGGCTGGTCATCCTTAGCGATCTGCACAATCCAACCGGTCAGCGCGCCTCTGCGGAGGCACTGGAGGCGCTCGCCAGTCTGGCCGAAGATCGTGACTTTCACGTACTGGTCGACGAGGTCTACCTGGAGTTCGCCAGTGATCGCCGAATCGCCGCCTCTCGATCGCCACGGTTCATTTCCACCTGCAGCCTAACCAAGGCCTACGGCCTCGACGGGCTGCGTGCCGGGTGGATCGTTGCGTCGTCCAGCATCGCCGAGCAATTACGCGCCCTCAACGATCTTTTCGGCATCATCATGCCGCACCCGAGCGAGCGCCTGGCCGCGCGGGCCTTCGAGCGCCTGGACGTCATCACCGATGGCGTCCAGGGTCTGCTCGCGCCCAACAGGGTGATCGCCAATGACTTTGTCGAGCGCCGCACGGAGCTGGACTGGGTCGCCCCGGCCTGGGGGCCCGTCGGATTCGTCAAGGTCGCTGGCGGCCGGGTAGGGGAACTCATCGATCTACTCGAACGGGAGTACGACACCACGGCTCCGCCGGGTTCTTTTTTTGGGGCGGACGGGTATTTTCGTCTGGCGTTCGGCATGACCCACGACGACCTGGTGGCAGGTTTGGACCGCCTCGAGGCGGCACTCGACCGGATGTAGCGGTCAATATCAGGAGGCAGGAATGCGTATCGGTAGGAACACACTCGGCGTCGTTGGACTCGCGTTCACCCTCACTTCCTGCGCACTGCCCACCAGTTCATCGACCGGCGGGGAGGCTGCTGTCGATGAATCGTCCGTAGTCGCCCCCGCGCCGGAGCCCACGGACACCGGAGAGGGCAGCGACATCACGGCTCTCGTAGGTGGGCGCATACTCGACGGCTTCGGCGGACCGCCCTTGGAGCAGGGTGTCCTCATCATCGAAGGCGGCCGCATCACCGCCGTCGGGCCCGCCGCCGAGACAGACATTCCCCCCGACGCGGCCCGCATCAGCACCGAGGGCATGACGGTGATGCCCGGGTTGATCGACATGCACGTTCATATGATGCTGCTGGGCCATGGCGACTACCGTCGCTGGGACGAGTTGTATGGCGACCGCATGAACGACGTCGTCATGCCGATCGCCGCCGGCCAGTTGTTGTCGAGTGGTGTTACGTCGGCACGCGACCTCGGCGCCAACCCCGACGAGATCCTCGAGCTCCGGCGCCAGATCGACGCGGGAGAGATTCCTGGGCCGCGGCTGTTCGTCTCGGGCCCGTTTCTCCAGGTGGCACCGTATGAGGAGTACGAGGCACCGTTCCGATGGGGCATTGGCAGCGAGCTACAGGCAAGACAGACCGTGCAAGATCTCGCGCGCCGCGGCATCGACACGATCAAACTCATCGATCAGGATCAGATGGATGAGGGAGTGGTCGCCGCCATCGTGGAAACGGCCCACGCAGCAGGCCTTCCGGTGGTCGCGCACGGACATCGTATGGAGGAAATCCGCGTCGGGCTGCGTCATGGCGTCGACAACTTTGAGCACACCGGTCTCGGCACCGCCCCCGGCTACCCCGAGGATGTGCTGGAGCAGCTGCGCGAACGCAACTCCTCCCTCTATTGGACCCCCACAGTGTCGCCCTTGCTCACCATGCAGTACACGGGCGAGATCTTTCCGGAACGCCTCGATGATCCGCGCTGGAGGCAGGGCATGCCGGAGGCCCTTGCCGACGAGATTCGTGGCTCACTGAGCCAGATCACGCACCTGCCCTACTACGCCCTGTTCCCGTCACGCATACCAAAGCTGGCCACCAAGTTCGCCCAACTACGCGAGACCGGGGTAACCATGATGATCGGCACGGACTCCGGCATCCCCACCATGTTCCACAATGACTCCACCTGGAGAGAGATGGCCCTGTGGGTACAGCTGGGCGTACCTCCGATGCAGGTGCTGCAGGCAGCAACGCTGTGGCCGGCACGATTCCTGCGTGCCGATGCAGACATTGGTGTCCTGGCAGCCGGAAGGTACGCGGACGTCATCGCGGTCCGCGGTGACCCGCTCAGCGATATGCGCGTGCTCGAAAGCGTCGACATGATCTTCAAAGGCGGGGAGCGAATTCGCTGATGCCCAAACGTTTCACTCTTCGAATCAGCCGCTATACTGCGCCCCAATGAGCGAACAACCAGGCAGCTTTCTCGAGATGCTCCCTCGCCATGCGAGCGCTCGCGGCGAGGCCGCAGCCTACCGGCTAGCGGGCCCCCAGAGCGACATCGTGTTGAACTACGCGACGCTGGCTCGCCGTGTGGCCAGACTCGGCGAAGGTCTCAGGGCGTCGCCACTCACCGGCGGAACGCGGGTCGCCATCTGCATGGAGAATCGCCCGGCATGGCCGGTCGGCTACCTGGCCATCTGGTACGCCGGCTGTACGGTCGTACCGATCGATCCCGCGCTCGAACCGCATGCGATACGGAGAATTCTCGAACATTCCGAGGTTCCGCTCGTACTCAGCTCCAGTCAGCTGGGGCCGAAACTCCTTGCCGCCAAGGAAGGCATGGACACGCCTCCGCGGATACTCGACGTCGACGCCGACGCATACTACTGGGACGGCGACGTTCCCGAGGATTTCCCCGCGGCAACGGGAGCTGTGTGCGGGGAGGGGTGGACAGCGATTGCGCCGCCGAACGCCACGCAGTGGGACTCGCGAGCCGACGCCGACTCGCCTGCGACCATCATGTACACGTCCGGAACGACCGGGCTTCCCAAGGGCGTAGCGCTGTCGCATCGGGCGCTGTTCGAGAACGTCGTTGCCGGCCTCAAGCGAATCTCGTTGGCCGAAGACGATCATGTGCTGGGGGTGTTGCCCCTGTTTCACGCCCTGCCACTAATGACGAACTTCTTGGCGCCCATGTTCGTAGGTGCTCAGGTGACCTACCTCACGGAACTGAACCCTGAACGCATCATCGCGGCGTTTCCGCGGTTCGGCATCACCTTCTTCGCCTGCGTTCCGCTCTTCTTCTACCGCTTTCACGATCGCGTGATGAAGCGCCTCTCTGCACTCACAGGTATCCGACGCCGAATCGCGTTCGCACTGTTGCGCGTCAATCGACTCCTCCGCAAGACCATCGGGTTGAATCTGGGACCGCGCTTCTTCGCCGCAGCGCACGCTCCCTTTGGCCCGCGCCTGAGCACATTCGTGAGCGGCGGCGCCAAGTTCGATCCGGCCGTCGGGCAGAACTTCCTGGACCTCGGATTCACTCTCATCCAGGGATACGGACTGACCGAAGCGAGCGCCGGCCTCACCGCGCACCCGGTCAACGAACTCGACGCTACGACGGTAGGACGACCACTTGACGGTGTTGATGTACGCATCGATGGGGCCGACCAGGACGGCGTAGGCGAAATCATCGCCCGCGGGCCGAACGTCATGATCGGCTACTTCAAGAACGACGAAGCCACCGCCGAGGTGATCCGTGACGGTTGGATTCATACAGGCGACCTGGGACGAATCCTCCCCAACGGTCACCTGCAGGTAACCGGCCGCGCCAAAGACATGATTGTCCTGGCATCGGGAAAGAACATCTATCCAGAGGAACTCGAGGCCTACTACGGCAAATCCGAGCTCATCGATGAAATCTGCGTGCTGGGGATCGACGATCCGCGCCGTCGTGGGGCCGAGCGGCTGCACGCGATTGTAGTTCCGGATTTCGACGCGGCGCGTGCGCGTGGCCAGGTAAACCTCCGTGAGGAGATCTCATGGGAAATCGAAGGGCTCGGCCTTGGCCTGCCCGGGCCTCAGCGCCTCACCAGCCTCGAGATTCGCAAGGATCCACTGCCTCGGACAACAACCCGAAAACTCAAGCGATTCGAACTCAAGCGCGACATTCTCGAACGCGGCAACCGCGCCGAGGGTATGGAGCGAGACCGCCCGGCGGTTGCGACGGAAGAGACCATCGATGAGCCCCCGTGGGCACACACGGCGCGCGCGATCCTGGCCCAGCACGCGCGCGTCGAGGGAGTAGCACGCCATCAGCATCTGGACATTGACCTGGGAATGGAGTCGCTCGAACGGGTGGAACTGCAGGCCGACCTCGAGGACGCCTTTGGAGTAGAGCTGCCGCAGGAGGCCGCTGGAGAAGTACAGACGGTTGGCGACCTGCTCGACCTGCTCGCCGAACACGGCGCCGCCGATGGAGGAGGCGAGGGGCGCGGCGCCGATTCCTGGGCCCGAGTACTCGCCGAGACGCCACCCGAGGTCGAGCCCTACCTTCGGGTGCGCCGATTCAGTCCTCCGCTCATCTTCTTGCTCGGCAGAAGCATGAGAGTTGTTCAGTCGCTGGTCGGCTTCAAGGTCGCGGGCATCGAGAACATCCCGGGCGAATATCCGTTCATGCTCGCCCCCAACCATCTCAGTTACACGGACCCCGCCGTGCTCGGCATATCCCTTCCGTGGCGGGTCTTCCGCCGGACGTTCTTCGTCGGGTACAGCGCCTACTTCCGCGGCGCGATCCTAGGTGCATTGGGACGTATGGTCCGGACCGTTCCGATCGACCAGAACCGCCACCTCGAAGCGGCGATGCAGGCTGCGGCCGCCGGGATTCGCCGCGAGATGGTTCTGGGGATCTTCCCCGAGGGCGGCCGATCGGGAGATGGAACCATCAAGGAATTCCGCCGCGGTGCCGGCATCCTGGCGCGCGAGCTTGGTACCCCGATCGTCCCTGTCGGCATCTGGGGCACGTACGAGATGTGGCCGCGCGAAGGTAACTTCCGTGCGCACCCCGCCGCCGTGGTGTTCGGGGAGCCCCTCGTTTATCCGGCCGACGGCAGTTCGGATCCGACTGCCTTCATGGCACTGCTCAGAGAGCGCGTTGTCGAGCTTGCTGCGGAGGCCGAGCGCCTCGGACGCGGATAGCCGGAAACGATGCGCGCGCCCACCGGGGCGCCGCTGCAGAGATGCGCAGCTTCATTCTGGGCCTTGTTGCCCAGCGCACAAAAAAAAAGAGGGGACGCGCCGCCGACTGTCCCACCTCCCCGGTCGTAACAATAGCGGCACGCCCCTCAATCAAGCCTGTGTCCAGCAAAAGGGAGACCCATTCCTTATTTGCAGACTCAGTATGCCTAGAAGAGTATCGAGAACTAATAGACAGCTCAACACCTTTTTAAGAGGTATTGAAAAGCTTTTATAGCTATTACTACGTAGAGCTGACTTTGCCTGGCCAAACAGGGCCAATGCAAGCTCTGAATGTCCCGCGCAGACGTGGCCCGAAGGGCTAGATCAGCGGCCGCGACCGACGCCGATGAGCCTACGCACGTCGTCCATCACCGGCGCTGCGATCGCCGACGCCCGCTGCGCGCCATCGGCCAGCACGTCACTGAGCTCATCGTCACTCAGCTGGGCCCGACGCTCCTGGATTGGCTCGAGCATCGCCACGACGGCATCGGCTACCGCAACTTTAAGGTGCCCGTAAAGCAAATCGCCGCGCTTGGCTTCTTCCGCGTACTGCTGCGCCGCCTCCGGCTGGCCAGCGAAGCGGAGCATGCCCACCAGGTTCGCCACGCCAGCGCTGAGATCCTCTCGCGCCTCGCCTCCCGCATCGGTTACGGCCGACCGGATCTTCTTGGCGACGCGTTTCGGTGGCTCCATCAAACCGACGTAGTGCTTCTCGCCCAGGCTTTTGCTCATTTTCTTGTCGGGATCGGCCAGCGACATGATGCGCTTGCCTTCCGTCAGCAGGGTCTGGACATCCGGAAAGTACTCCTGACCGACCACCTGGTTGAAGCGACGGGCGATGCCGCGTGTAAGCTCCAGGTGTTGCGACTGGTCCTCGCCAACGGGCACACCGTCGGCGAGATACAGCAAGATGTCGGCGGCCTGCAAGACGGGATAGGTGAACAGGCCCGCGCTCACGTGCTTAGCGCGGCCGGACTTGTCCTTGAACTGAGTCATTCTGGAAAGGTCACCGAAGGCCGCGAAGGCGTTGAAGACCCAGGCCAACTCGGTGTGTTCAGGAACGTGCGACTGCACGAACAGGATCGACCGCTCCGGATCGATGCCACAGGCGATCAGGTCACCAGCGAGTTGCATGGTGCGCCCCGGCAAGACGTCCGCGTCGATGCCTCCGGTGATGGCGTGATAATCAACGACGCAGTAGATCGTGTCGGCGGCCTGCTGCTGCAACTCGACCCAGTTACGCACCGCGCCAAAGTAGTTGCCCAGGTGAAGGTCACCAGTGGGCTGAATCCCTGAGAAGATCCGCGTCACGCTCATCTACGATCCGACTCCCTGCTCGTCGGCGAGGACCGTGCTATCGATCACCCTCGCGAGTCGATCGAGGCCATCCTCCAGGCGGGCCTTGGGAGGACCGATCCCGAGGCGAAGGTGCCTGGGCAGGCCAAATTGGCACCCAGGCTGAATCAAACAACTCTCGTCCCGCCGCAGAGCTTCTGCCAGAGCCCCGGTGTCCACTTCGCGCCGAAACTCGATCAAGCTGATCGCACCAGCCTCGGGCGCGCGCCAGCTGAACAGATCCGCGCGTTCCTCCAGCCAGGCCTGCAGGACCTGCCAGTTGGTGTTGAGGATCCCTCGCGTCCTTTCCAGCAGGGCTATCCGCGCCCTGCTTTCGAGCGCGGCGCCGGCCAGGTACTCACTCAGTGCCGACGGCGAGATGGTGGTGTAGTCCTTGCGCGCCCATAAACGCTCGGCGTGACCGTCGCCAGCTACCGCCCACCCGATCCGCAGGCCAGGCAAACCGTAGGCCTTGGACAATCCACTGACGGCAATCACCCGGTCGTAGCTCCCCCACAACGATGGCGTCTCTTCGCCATGGTGCTCTGCCCCCCGATAGACCTCGTCGGCAAGAACCCAGGCGCCGACACGCTCGGCGGCGGCGGTAACGCCAGCGATGAACTCATCGCCAAAGCACCGTCCGGTCGGGTTGTTGGGATTACAGACAAAGATCGCTCGTGTCTTCTCGTTCACGAGTTCTTCGAGGGCCGCCAGGTCAGCGTCCCAAGACGGCTGATCCAACCACCAGCTCTTGACCGGCACGCCGAGGTTTTCAGCGATGCCCCGGATCTGGAAGTAGTTGGGCTCCATGAAGACGAACTCACCGCCCTGGGCGGCCAGGTCCCATGCGGCGACGAAGTTCGCTTCGGCGCTGCCATTGGTGACCACGACGTCCTCCGCCGCAGCCCCGGGATAGATCGCCGCAATGCGTTCGCGTAGCAACTGCCCGCCGTTCGACTGAACGTATTCGAGCAGGAGGCCGTCGAGTGCGCCGCGCTCGATGTCGGCGAGTTCAACGAGTTCCGCGAGCGTAAGCGGGTGAACCCCGCTCTCGGAGAGGTTCAGATCGACGGCATGCTCGTGGATCGACTGCCACCGTTCCATCTCGAAGGGGACGAAGGTCATCAGCTACTCCGGGGGCAAAAACAAAGGAAGCCGGGCTCGGCGACCCGGCTTCCTTGTATTTCGTACCGGGCCGCGGCGTGAACCGCGGCCCGGTTTCTAGATAGCGGGATTCCGGTGGGGTGGGCTGTGGGTGGTACCCGGAATCCCTGAAGGACGGGGGTCGGGGGTGGGGGGGCTGACCATCCCGTCCTTATCGGCTGGGGTAAGGTCCTAATGATAGAGACGAACCCGTCTGGAGGCAAGAGCCGCGTCATGCTTTCATCTGTGTCCCCCAAGCGTGCTACCGTCGGCCCACGGAGGGAGGCTAAGTCGTTGAAATTACACCGGTTCCGGATCTTCACGCTGCAGCAGGCCAACGCTCTGCTGCCAACAGTCAGTGCGTTAACCGAGCGCACACGGGGACAAATCGAACAACTCCAGTTGATAGACGATGGTCCCGGGCAGTCGGCGCAGAAGCGCGCAGACCATGACGCCCGGGAACTCCTCGAGCGCTGGGCGCACGCGATCTTGGCCCTCGGAGCCCAGCCCAAGGGCGTCTTCACCGTGGACTTCCGCACGCCGGACCCCAACGTACTCTGGTGTTGGGCTCCGAACGAACCCGAGATCTGCCACCGCCATTTCGCCTGGGAATCGTTCAGCGACCGCATTACTCTTACCCGCGAGCCAGATCCCTGGCCCGGACGAAACTAGCAGGCAGCCCATGGTCGAACCCAGTCCCAGACCCATTCGCGCTCTAGCCCTGGCCGGCCTCGCCGCGACCTGGGTTGCACTTTCGGTGGGCTACTGGCTGCCAGGCATCGGACTGCCACGCATGGACGTCGCGTTGTGGAACGGCAATCTCCTCGTGCCGGAAACCACCGCGGCGGGCCTCGCGTGGATCGTCGGGGCGCTGCAAACACTCGGGCTGGGGACTCTCTTCGGGATCGCCTACGGACGCCTCATGCGCGATCGACTGCCGGGCGCGCCGGCGCTGCGAGGGGCGATCTGGGGATGTGTCATCGGCATCCCCGCCGGCATGGTGATCATGCCTCTGCTCTACGGAGCCGGCATCTTCGGGGCACGATGGGACCCGGCCATGCCCTTGGCCGTCGCCATCTGGTACCTCGTCTGGGGCGTCACCGTCGGCATTACCGAACGGCTCTAGCGAGCCACCCTCGAATCGGCTCCGAGCGACGACGCCTCGCGACCTGTGCCGCGAGGCGAACGCCATCTCGGTTAGTTGCTAGCGACGCCGAGCGCCACTTCGGCGACTTGACGTGCGGCCACTGCTGCTGCTTCTTCCGCGCGGGGCCGCCTTGCCGCGACTCACGCTGCCACGCGAGCTGGTGCCTCGCGGCGCCGAGACCGATGGGCGACCGGGCGATCGAATGATCGAGGGTCGACCTGGGGTCGAAGCGCCTCGCGGCACGACCCGCGGCGCGGAAGCGCCGCCAGGCCGAGGGCCCACTCCAGAGCGGGTCGGGACCGGGCGGGGCGTGATCGTCGGGCGACTCGTTCCACCGGAGGGGCGACCGACCGAGGGGCGTCCAGACGGCGCCACGGGCCGAGGGTTCGCCACCGAACCTCCCGTGGGTCTGCCGCCGGGCCGACGAATCGTGCCGCGCGTAGGCGAGAGGCCGCCGGACAACCCGCCGGGCCGTGGCCGCACCGTGGTTGTCGCCGAACGACCGCCACCGGTTGTCCCGGGACGCGGACGGACTCCGGAGGTGCCCGCGATATCGCGAGTCGGCGTTTCCTTACCTGTCGTTTGCCCCGGTCGAATCGCCGGACGGCCGGCACCATTTCTGGAGGGCACCGCCGGCCTCGCCGCTTCGCCGGCCCTCGTACCGCCACGGGGAGTCGCGACGCCGCGACCCGTGGGTGCGCCCCGCGATGTTCCCGCCGACCGCGCGGGCACCTGGCGTCCTGCCCCGAGTGCGCTGACATTTCGCTGGCGCAGCGCGCCGTTGAGGCTCGCCGCATTTTGGGCTGCTCCCGCCGGCAGAACCGCGCGGCTCACCGCCCGCCTGGTCGATTCTCCACGGCCGAGATCTCCGGCCGCCACCAACGTCCAGCCCGCTGGACTGGCCGTGCCGCCGCGCGCGTAGCCCCTGCCGGCTACCGCTCGTCCGCCGTATCCAGCTTGCGACGGGTATTGATAGTTGTGCCTGCCGTGATAGCCATGGCCGTAGCCGTGACCGCCACCAAACCAGAGGTTGATCGAGATGAAGGGCCTACCGTAGTAGCCGATGGGACTCCAACCGACGTACCCGTAGCCCACATACCAACTCACCGACGCGGGCCGATAGCCGCCGCCGGGGAACCAGACCCATCCTCGATGCGGCAGGTGGTGCCAGCGACCGTAGTGCGCCGTGGCCCAGCCCCAACGAGCACTCGACGCCCACGTCCAGCCTCCGTAACCCCAGACCCAGCGACCATGTCGGTACGGCGACCAGCCAACCGCAACCGTCGGGCGCCACGCGTAGGTACCGAAGTCATCGTGGTAGAACCAGCTACCGGCGGCCTCCAGCTCCGCGGCATAGGGCCGCACCTCGCGGGGAACGTATTCGCGTTGCACGACGTAGCGGGTGGTCGCCGCATCGGACGACCAGCGTCCCTGCTGCCAGCGGCCGAAAGCGTCAACGTCCGCCGTACTGAAGGCGATCGCACGTGCCGGGGCCGTGCCCGGCTCCGTATAGGTCTGTTGCCCCGCCGCCAGCGTCTCGACAAGACCGCCCGCGGCCATGGACGCCCGTCCGTCGAACACCGACAGCCAGAGGCGGCGTTCGTCATCGATGTCGACTCGCGACAATCCGGGATCGGCCAACGAGACAACCGTGTCGGCGCTGTCGAAGCGCAAGGACGGCAGGTCCGTGGATGACGGCCGCCAGACCAACACTGACCCGCCCCACAAGCGCAGGATGTTGCTGCCAGCACGCTCCTCGGTCAGCGCGACGATATCGATGGTTGTTCGCTCGTCCAGCCACACCGTGGTGCCATCGCCAAGAGTCAACTCGGCGCGGCCGTCGCCCTCTGTCCAGATGCGATCTCCAGCATCCAGCGGCAGGTTGACGATGGCCGAGGAGGTCTCGCCGGCGCTTGCCCGTTGCACGGTGACCGCACCTTCGACGTGACGCACGCGCACCGGGACCGGTCCAACGGGTTGATCCTGCGCCAGTAGCGGCGTTACCCAGCCGGTGGCCAGGAGTAACACGGCGCCGGCACGAGCCAGCGTCCTACTCAATCTTGTATTGGAGCCGTCGATCCGTTGCATGCTACTAACTCCCGCGAGTAGGGGACCCGCCCCGGTTCACCCGAGACAAGGGAGTTCGCTAACAGAGACTGGCCAGCGGATGAATACAGGTTAGCGAATCGTGACCAGGCGGGTCAACTGTGGCTCCGGCCCCGTGTGACGAACGGCACTCGGCACGATAGGGGCTTGCCCATCCGGCGGACCCTCACTACCGTGACCCCGATCTTCGTACTTTCGCAGACCGTGGTGCCGCATGAGTGTTCCTGACATCGAGCAGCCCTGGGCCGTACGGCCCGACGCCTCGCGCGGCCGCCGGGTCGTCGAGGCGGAGCACCCGTATCGCGATTGTTTTGAGCGTGATCGTGACCGGATTGTGCATTCGCGCGCTTTTCGTCGACTCGAATACAAGACTCAGGTCTTCCCCAACCACCATGGCGACCACTTTCGCACGCGTCTTACGCACACCATCGAAGTCGCCCAACTTGCCCGGACAGCGGCACGGACGCTCGGCCTGAATTCCACTGTCTGCGAGGCCATAGCCCTCGCCCACGACCTGGGTCACCCGCCGTTCGGACATGTGGGGGAAGCTACGCTCGACGAGATGATGGCTAACGCGGGCGGTTTTGAGCACAACCGGCATTCGCTCCGTACCGTCGACGAGATCGAGGAAAAATACGCTGCCTTCAGGGGGCTGAACCTCACCTACGAAGTTCGCGAAGGAATCGCCAAGCATGCCACGCGCTACGACCGCTTCGGCGGGGCGGAAATCTCGGAATTCAATCCCGAGGAGAGATCACCGCTGGAGGCTCAGCTCATCGACTTGGTCGACCACATTACCTACAACGTCCACGACGTCGACGATGGTGTCGAGGCTCATATCCTGGACGTCGCCGCGCTCAACGAAGTGCCTTTGTTCGGGCGGCCGTACGCTGAACTCACCCGTCAGCTACCGCGGGCGACGGAACGCCAGCTGTTCAACGAAACCATTCGGCGAATGGTCGACCGACTGGTGACGGACTTGATTGAAACAACGCGCCGTCGGGTGGCGGACGCCGGCGTGCGCGAGCTGTCCGACGTACGCGCGCATCCACAGGCCTTGGCCGCTCACTCGCCGGAGGTCCTGATCGACCTCGAAACGATGGCGGACTTTCTTTCAGTGCAGCTGTATCGCAGTCCGCTGGTGCAAGCGGAAATGGAAGACGCCCGCACGAAACTCCGCGATCTGTTCGAGACGTATGTCGACAACCTGGGATTACTGCCGGCACGGCATCTCGAGCGCGTTGCCAGGCTGGGGGCGCTGCCGGCCATTGCCGACTATGTTGCCGGTATGACCGACCGCTATGCGCTACGCGAGCACGCCAGGCTGGTTGCGGGTACGAGCCCCGAAAGTTAGTCGGGGATCTCCACCAGGTTGACGGCCGGAACGGCGATGTGCTGTCCCCAGTCGTCGAACAACACGCGATAGACCGTCTCGCTCCGTTTCGGGTGGAACCCCGCCAGCACGAGAGCTTCGTCGTCGAGCTCTTCAGCCACGGTGCCTTCCCAATCCTTCTGCACCATGATCTTGTGTCCGATCTCGTCCCGAAGTTCTCCAGGAGTACGAACTACCTTAACGCGCATACAACGCTCTCTCTCGAATAAGACCAACTGGAGGGTCGCCACCCGGGCGGCGACGTTCAGACGTGCGGGCACCCATGTTCATGCCGCGACGATGGGCGGCAATTCTAGCATCAGCTGAGCACTCGAATACGCCTGCCCTATGGGCGTCCGAGACCGTTTGCCGGCCTTGGTGGCCGGTGATAACCTGACGCAACTCGACGGCTTGGCGTTCGACCTGGCCCTATATCTGGCCGTCCACGATTCCGTGTTCCGACGATACCGATACCACCGCCGCCTGTAGGCGCGCGCTCCGGAGGAAATTCATGGCCTGGGAAATCTTCGATCTCAAGAAGGAAGATGGAGTCGCGATCGCGACCATGTCCCGTAATCCGGGCAACACCTACAACCTCGATCTCATGCATGAGCTCGACGAGGTGATCGAGGACGTTCGCTTCGACACCGACGTCAAGGTAGTGGTCCTGACGGGTGGCGGGGACAAGTTCTTTTCCGCGGGCGCGGACATCAACATGCTGAAGACGTCCGAGCCGCGCTACAAGTCGATGTTCTGCCTGCACTGCAACGAGACCCTGCAGGAGCTGGAGCGCATTCCGAAACTGGTGATCGCGGCGCTCAACGGTCACTGCGTAGGGGGTGGACTCGAGATCGCCCTCGCGTGTGACATGCGCGTCATGGGCCGCGAAGCGGGTCGCATCGGGCTTCCCGAGGTCACCCTCGGCGTACTGCCGGGAACCGGCGGTTCCCAGCGCTTGCCGCGCGTCGTGGGCAAGAGCAAAGCTCTGGAACTCATGGTTACCGGCGATTTGTTGACACCGGAGCAGGCTGAGAACATTGGCCTGGTGAACCGCGTCGTCGACGAGGACGCTCGCGAGTACACGATCAACTGGGCCAAGGAACTGGCTCAGGGCGCGACCATGGCGCAGGGGCTGATCAAGCTCGCGGTTCAGGAAGGCTCGGAGATGTCGTTGAACAGCGGCCTGGCACTCGAGCGCGAGTTGCAAAACCGCCTGTTCGCGTCGGCCGATGCCCAGGAAGGCATCAGCGCCTACATCGAAAAGCGCAAGCCTGCCTTCCAGGGCAAGTAGCCCGCGGGGGATGCTAGACCTCAGGTCTGGGGAAGCGATCTACATCGCGGGGGCGGTGCGCACTCCGATCGGAAAGTTCGGCGGAGGCCTTTCAGCACTGAGTGCGCCCGACCTCGGGACGCTCGCTGTGCGCGAGGCGCTCGAACGTGCAGGACTTCCGGCGGAAGCCGTGGGTCACGCCATCCTGGGCCACGGTCGTCAGGCGGGTGCGGGTCCCAACCCGGCTCGCCAGGCATCGGTACGCGCCGGCATCCCGGTCGAGGTGCCGGCGTTCACGGTCAATCAGGCCTGTGCGTCGGGTATGAAGTCGATCATCCTGGGCGCCCAGAGCCTGCGACTGGGCATGGCCGATGCCGTGGTGTGCGGCGGCATGGAGAGCATGAGCAACACGCCGTACATTCTGCCCAGTGCCAGGTGGGGAGCGCGCCTCGGCCACACCGATCTGGTCGATGGCATGTACAAGGACGGGTTCCTGTGTCCACTTTGCGGCGATCTGATGGGGCGCACGGCTGAGAGACTTGCGGAGCGCTACAAGATCGATCGCGAACGCCAGGACGGGTACGCCGTCGAAAGTCAACGACGTGCCGCCGCAGCCACCGCGGCAGGAGACTTCGCCGCGGAGACTTGCAGCGTCGAGGTCCCGGGACGGAAGGGGCCGAGCACCGTCGACGCGGACGAGCACCTGCGACCCGGAGCCAACATGGAGTCAATGGCCAAGTTGAAGCCGGTCTTCAAGGACGGCGGCACCGTGCACCCGGGCAACAGCAGTGGCATCACCGACGGGGCGGCGGCACTGGTGGTCGTCTCGGAGCGCGCCGTTGAGAAACACGGACTCGAGCCCCAAGCGCGCATTCTTGCCGCGACCGAAGCCGGGGTGGATCCGGCCGTCATGGGGATCGGCCCGGTGCCAGCGGTGCGAGCAATGCTCGAAGGCCTCGATATGAAGGTCGACGACATCGACCTGATCGAACTGAACGAGGCTTTTGCCGTGCAGGTTCTCGCCGTATGCGATGAGCTGGGCATCGATCTGGCGAAGACCAACGTCAACGGCGGCGCCATCGCGCTCGGACACCCCATCGGCTGTACCGGCGCCCGCATCGTAGTCACGCTGATACATGCCCTGCAGCAACGCTCTGCACGGCTCGGACTGGCCACGCTGTGCGTGTCGGGCGGCATGGGGACCAGCCTGCTGCTGGAGCGCGTCTGATGAGCGCGGGCCGCGTGCTGCTCGAGATCTCCGACGGGATCGCCGTAGCGACGATCTCTCGGCCCGGCAAGCTCAACTCGCTTGCTGGCGATATGCGACGCCAGCTCCGCGACTGCATCCGCGACGCGGCTCGCGCCGAGTCGGTCCGTGCGCTGGTCGTCACCGGTGAAGGAGAGGCGTTCTGCGCTGGCGGCGATGTCGCCACCATGGATACTCTGCGCGCCGAGGGGCGGACCGAGGAGTTTCATCACATTCTGCATGCGGGGGCCGAGTGTGTTCTCGCCCTGCAGTCGTTTCCAGGCCTGACGATCGCCGCCATACCCGGAGTGGCGGCAGGCGCAGGATTCGCACTGGCACTCGGCTGCGACCTGCGAGTCGCCACTTCGACGGCACGCTTCGCCGCGAGTTGGCGCGGCCTCGCGCTGGCCCCGGACTGGGGGGCGACCTACTGGCTGCCGCGGGCACTGGGCTATTCCAGGGCGCTCGAGCTGATCCTCAGCGGACGCGTGATCGACGCCGAGGAAGCACTGGCGATGGGCCTGGTGCATCGCGTGGTTCCGGTCGCCGACCTCGATCGGACCGTCAGAGAGTTCGCCGCCTGGGCACGTGCCCGCGAGATGTTGAAGAACGTCAAGTACCTTCTGCGCAAGGGGCTTACCGGTGGGCTCGAGGCCAGCCTCGCCGCCGAGACCGAGGTCCAGGAGGACCTATTCGTCTCGGATGACGTGTTGGAGGGCTTGCGCGCTTTCCGCGAGAAACGGCCGGCCAACTTTGGTGACGGATCATGAGAGTGCGTCTGCAGCTCAACGTGAACGGCGAACAACACGACATCGTCACTGCCGCGAACAAGACGCTGCTGGAGATCCTGCGCGAGGACCTTCGTCTCACGGGGACGAAGCACGGTTGCGAGCTTGGCGAATGCGGCACCTGCACGGTGCTGGTCGATGGTGAACCGCTGCTGTCTTGCCTACTGCTCGCCGTCGACGCGGAGGGCACCGAGATTCGCACCATCGAGGGACTCGCGGCCGGGCCGGCACCACACGAACTGCAGATCGCTTTTGCCGACCTCGGCGCTTCGCAGTGCGGGTATTGCAGCCCGGGCATGCTGGTGTCGGCGGCGGCGCTACTGAAACGGACACCGACCCCGGACCAAGACGAGATTCGCGAGTACCTGTCGGGCAATCTCTGCCGCTGCACGGGATACCTGAAAATCGTCGAAGCCGTCGAACTGGCGGCCCAACGAGTCGCCGAGAGTCGCGCGGCGGGGGAGCCCGACCCCGAACACCGCCAGCTGTCACACCCAACGAGCGGCGATGCCTCCACTCTCGACCCCGTTGAAGGCAAGCGAGGCTCCGCATGAGTGCCGATGACCCGCTGACCGTCATCGGCACCGCAGCGACCAAGGTAGACGGCCTGACCAAATCGACCGGACAGGAGATCTACGCGGACGACATCGACCTGCCCCAGATGTTGTACGGAAAGATGCTCGGCGCGACGGTGCCACACGCCCGCATCCGATCGATCGACGTCTCGCGCGCGGAAGCGTTACCAGGCGTGAAGGCGGTCATCACGGGTATCGAGATGCCTATCAAGTACGGCATCTTGCCGGTCAGTGAAGATGAATATCCGCTGGAGATCGATCGCGTTCGCTTCGTCGGCGATCCCGTTGCCGCGGTCGCAGCGGTCGACGAGGCCACGGCCGAGGAGGCGACCCGCCTCATTGAGGTCGACTACGAGGAACTACCCGGCGTGTTCGATATCGACTCGGGGCTGAGGCCGGTCGAGTCGGATCACCGCATTCACGAGTACGGACTGCGCGACAACATCCACAAGCAGGTCCATCTGCATTTCGGCGACGTTGACGACGCGATGGGAAAGGCCGCCTCGGTACACGAGGGCGTGTACTTCTACTCCGGCAACAACCACCTGGCGATGGAGCAGCATTCGGCCGTCGCCCAGTACGGTGCCGACGGCAGGCTGACGATTTGGTCGTCTACCCAGACCCCGCACTATGTCCACAAGGCCATGGCCAAGGTCCTCAACATGCCGGCGAGCCGCATCCGCATCGTAGCCACGCCCAACGGCGGAGGATTCGGCGGCAAGTCTGACCCCTTCCCACACGAGTTCTGCGCGGCGCGGTTGTCCATGGTCAGCGGCCGGCCAGTGAAGATCACCTTGACCCGGGAGGAAGTCTTCTACATGCACCGCGGCCGGCACCCGGTGCTCATGTGGCTGCGATCAGGTCATGACGAGACCGGGGCGATCACCGCGCTCGACTTCAAGTCGTACGTCGACGGCGGTTCCTATGGCAGCTATGGCGTTGCCAGCACGTACTACACCGGAGCGCTGCAGACGGTCACCTACAAGGTGCCGCACTACCGTTTCCGCGGCGTCCGCGTATTCACCAACAAGCCCGCCTGTGGCCCCAAACGTGGTCACGGCACGCCGCAACCAAGATTCGCACTCGAGATTCACCTCGACAAGGTAGCCGAGAAGCTGGGGCTCAATCCGATCGATATGCGTCGTTCGATGCTGGTCGACGAATACACCATGACCGCGAATCACATGCGCATCACGTCCTGCGGGCTCGACGAGTGCCTCGACAAGATTGCGACGGCATCCGACTTCGCCCGACTTCGCGGCAACCTGCCCTACGGCAAGGGAATCGGCATGGCGGTCGGCTCCTATATGTCCGGCGCCGGGCTGCCGATCTACTGGAACAAGATGCCGCACACATCGGTCGACCTGAAGGTTGATCGCGGCGGTGGCGTCTGCGCCAAGTGCATGGAGATCGACATCGGCCAGGGCTCGAACTCGGTGCTCGCCATGACGGTGGCGGAGGTTCTGGGACTCCAGCCTGCCGACGTCCAGCTGGTGGTGGCCGATACCGACACCACGCCGATCGACCTCGGTTCGTACTCGAGCCGGGTGACGTTCATGATGGGTAACGCGGCCAAAGAAGCTGCCGAGAAGATCCGCGACATGCTACTGGCCGCCGCCGCCGCCAAGCTCGAGATGGAACCGTCCGATCTCGTCCTCAGAAATCATCGCGTCGAGCATTCCGAGACCGGCGAAGGGCTGGCGTTTAGCGACACTGTCCCGCTCGCCGAAGCGATGTTCGGTCAGCTGACATCAACCGGCTCCTACACCCCGCCGCGACTGTCGGGTCCGTACAAGGGGTCAGGCGTCGGGCCATCGCCCGCCTATTCCTACAGCGTCGCGGCCGTACTCGTCGACGTGGATGCCGAGACCGGCGTGGTGACGCCGGAGCGCGTGTGGTTAGCGCACGACGTCGGGCGCGCGGTCAACCCGGTTCTGGTGGAAGGGCAGGTGGAAGGCGGGGTATACATGGCGCTCGGTGAGATCCTGATGGAAGAGCAGGTATTCCGCAAAGGCCTGCACAAGGTTCCGTCGATGCTCGACTACAAGAGCCCGACGTTCCTCGAAATGCCCCCGGTGGAGACCATCATTGTCGAGAGCATCGACGGCGAAGGGCCCTTCGGCGCCAAGGAGGTTGGCCAGGGCCCCTTGCTGCCTATGCCGCCAGCCGTCGCCAATGCGGTATACGACGCTGTGGGCGTTCGCATCGACGAGTTGCCGATCACGCCAGAGAAGGTCGTCGCTGCGCTCGCGGATCGCGAGGGTGGAGGCCCTGGGCGCGTAGGCCCCGAGGGTGTGCCGGACATCGACTGGGGCGACCCGCTCGATATCGACCCGGTGTGGTTCGACCAGGCCGCCGAG